>JBKDPB010000185.1:0-21433 GCA_046342615.1 Planctomycetota bacterium
TCCTTGGTACGGTCCCTGGTACGGTCCCTGGTACGGTCCCTGGTACGGTCCCTGGTACGGTCCCTGGTACGGTCCCCTCCGCAAACCCAACGAATTCATTGGTCAAACCGCCGTCTAATAAAGGGAATAAAGGGAATAAAGGAAATAAAGGTAAAAAAGATGAGAGAGAGACTCTCTCTCCCGATCTGATTTTTTCAATTCTCGAAGATGCGGAATTTGCACACCTCCGAGATGCAGACCGTGACCAAGCAGCAAGAGAGGTTGCGGATGAGTTCCAATTAGGCAACGTCGGTCCCGACTCATGGCAAGCGCGGTTGCGTCAGATAGCTAGGCTCAAGATGAACCGATCACCCAAGCGGTTCGACATCTTTGCGTCTGCTCCATCCAGTGCGGCCGATCCTCTCGATTCGGTGACATCGACGTTGACACCATCGGCATCGGCATCGGTCCCGACGTTCGATGCTCCCGATCTGGATTACGACGTGAAGCCGTTCTTCGAGCAGCGGACAGGCGGTCCCTTTGCATGGACATCGGCTACTGCGTTTTACGTTGCCATGAATAGGCAGGATTGGAAACGTCGGGACGGTGAGCCTATCGACTGGCAGCGCGAGGCGATGCGACCAAAGGCAGTACCAGTCCCATCGACACCAGTCCCATCGGCAGCGACGACATCGACACCAGTGCCATCGACACCAATAACGCGAGCGATCCCAACGGACACGCCGATTGCGAAAGCTGAGATCGTGGCAGCGATCCTCAAGGCGGGTGAGTCATGAGCAAGCCATCACCAACGGACTCGACACCGCCAGATAAGCGACTCGTTGCGTTGCTGGTCTCGGTTCCCGCCGACGACGATCAGGGAGTCAGGCGGTTGCGATCACTGCTCAAGGCGATGTTGCGATGTTGGGGGATTCGTTGCGTGGCAGCGAGAGACCCGAAGGAAACAAAGACATTTGGAGGGGTGAAGGATGAGCGGGGATAACCAAGACGCCAAAAAAACAAAAAGGCGAAGCAGGCGTGAGAGCATGGATGACCAGATCGATGCGCTCTTAGTGAAACTAGATTCACTAAGCGTGCAAGCCGACCTGACGAGAGACACCTACGCCAATATCATCAATTGCGGATATCGGGGGGAAAACCTTGTTCTGGCTTGTGCGATTGCATCGATTGTCATCGACAATCAGCCAATGACCCTTCGATCGGTTTTCTATCGTGTCGTCAGTGCTGGACTCAAGCCGTCCACTGATAAGGTGCATTATGTAGCGGTTCAGCGGGTGCTAAAGTCGCTTCGGAGAAAAGGCCTTTTGCCTTATCGCTGGATCGTCGATTCCATCCGCTCTACGGTCAAGCCGAGCAGCTGGTCAGGACTGGCAGACTACGTCGAGACAATTCAGGACGTGTATCGAAAAGACTTCTGGAGGGACATTCCTGATTACGTGCACGTCATCGCCGAAAAGGACGCTATAGCAGGCGTGCTCCAGCCGATCACCAACAAGTACGACGTTGCGTTGTCGCCTCTTCGTGGTTTTGTTTCGGACTCGTTTGTGTACTCCATCGCCGAGACCTGGAATCAAATCGACAAGCCGATTCACGCTGTCTACCTTGGCGACTTTGACCCGAGCGGGATGAACATTGAACAGGCGTGCAAGCAGCGATTGCGGGAGTTGTGCTCTAAAGATTTTGAATGGGTCAGACTTGGAGTCAACGGAGACCACATTGAGCGGTTCAATCTACTTCCTCTAGAACCGAAAATGAAGGACACCAGATACCGACGTTTTGTCAGGACGCACGGCAGCAAGTGTGCGGAGATTGATGCACTACCAACGAACGCATTGCGGGGGATGTTGGACGATTTCATCAATCAGTACATCCCGCAAGACGAATGGGAGCGACTTAAAGAGATTGAGGCTATCGAACGCGAAAGCTTTAAGAGCACATTGGAACCGTTGAGGGTGAGAGCATGAGTCAGTCCGACTTCATCCCGATCACCAAATGGAAAGCAAGATACCGTTGCCCCGAACATGGTTCCGTATCGACCAAGCATTGTCTCATCTGCGATGCCGAGCACGCGCTCGAGCAGCGACTCCATCGGGAGCGGTTGCGGGTGAGCGTTGACCCCGAAACCGTTGCCGAGATTCTCGAAGCTGCAGGCATCGACCCGATAAGGCCACAGGACGAGCCGCTAGCGAGCGATGAGCCGACGAGCGAACAATCGAGTCAGGACGCAGCGGAACGCGATACAGGATGCTAGGGGCGTTGTGGACACCCCCGGTGCCAATATTCTAGGGCAGGACCAGACAACGATCCCTGTATCTCTCGCACACAACCCAAGCAGTAAATCAGGTTTTGAGGGTCCTAAATGACGTTTCAGGATGTTTCAGCAAGTCCCAAGGAACTTTTCGACGCTTCGGCGTTGCGGAAGTGGCTTTCGGTGAGCCGCACGACGCTACATCGACTGGAGAAGCGTGCCGACTTTCCGAAGCCGTTCATGGTTGGAGGTGCGAAACGATGGGATCGGAACGAGATCGAGCGGTGGTTGAGCAAGCAGAGGTGAGCCGGGCAGCGAAGGCGTGGCGACTGTCGCAGCTTGGATGGACGCAGGCTGAGATCGGGGAGCGACTTGGCGTGAGCCAACGGCAGGTCAGCGACGATGTTAGAGAAAATTCCCAACTGGGAAAAATCTCTAATGACCTCGGCGAGCACTGGAACGACAAGCGGACCTTCGAGGTGTTCCCGCAACTTTTTGGTTTTGAAACCAAAAACCGCTATCAGCAAATTAGCCAGATTGCCGTCGCCCGCCTGCCTGATGACGTTCGAGGTGTTCCCGCAACTTTTTAGTGTTGACACTAAAAACCGCTACTACGACTACCGACAGATCGCCAACGCTCGCCTGCCTGATGACGTTTGAGGTGTTCCCGCAACTTTTACGTTTTGAAACGAAAAAAGGCTTTCAAGGGATGCGGCAGATCGCCGTCGCCCGACTGCCTGATGACGTGCGGGGTGAACTGGTGGCGAGGCTTGAGGCAGGGGTAAACCTTGTTTCAAACTGTTCCAATTTGTTCCATCTTTCGCAGTGCCCGAAAAACCTTCTGTACACACCAACGAAGTGAGCAACAATCCAGGCATGAACACGCAAAACGAACTACTCGAAGACCTGTTGACCGAGCGTCGAGCCGGCCAGCACATCGAAGGCATCGAAGCATTGACCGATGACGAGCTTCGTCATCTCGTCCTTCTGTCGCGAGTACTCGCGAACCCCGAAGATAACCACCGACTTGCCAAGTGGTTCATGGGAGTCCTCGACAACGAGATGCGAATCCGCAAATCGGATGGCAAGATGGAGCGTGGGTATGTCCCGTTCCCCGCCGAAGAATACTCGAATGACGAACTTTATGACTGTGCTCTGCGACTCGATTTCCTCCGTGATTTTTCGACGTTGAGCCAGGCGGAAAAGGCATTCGTGGTCAACCTCCATCGGACGGTGCAGATGTACCTATCGATCCGCAACAACGTACACACTTCCGACATGGAATTGATCTGCCCCCAAGAGGCCGCGAGGCTACTTGGCGTGGAGCGATCCGATACGCTTCGACTGGCAAGAAAAGGCATCTTACCGAAACCGTACAAACTCAGTCCCCGAGTTTACCGATGGCGTCGATGCGACATCATCGCAGCGATTGAGCGACTCAAGTAGAGCACATTGAAAACCCGCAACTGATTAGCGGCGTGGTGGCAGATGGAATTGATTGATTGAAAACCACCTTTTCAAGGAACAGAAAACCATGACGAAAGAAAATTTACCAGCGGACGGCGCAACTACCAGCGAGCAAGTCCAAGCCTTCTATGAACGAGCCGTTGCACAGCGGAAGTACATGGACCACTTTGAGAAAATCAAGGTGAAAGCCGCTCTTGCTGGCGATCACCAAGCCATTGAGCAAGCCGACATCGATCGAGCCAAGATGAATGCTATGGTTGCGAAGCTGGAAAACGCCGATATCGACCAAGTCCCCGCCAAGGTGCGGACGGCATCGACGACGTTATTCTCGTCGGTGAGGGATGCCTACAATGCAGGCCAATGGATCAGAGCTCGATTCACTGGAGCAGCGGACGCGCAGCGGTACTGCCTTCGACATGGACTCGTCGAGAACGCCATGACGACATGGGATAACACGGCTGGCGGTTTCATTGTCCCCGAGCCGATGGAGAATGCGGTTATCGAACTTCGAGAGCTTTACGGTGTATTCCGTCGCAATGCTCAAAACGTGACGCTTGGCAACGGACGTTTGAGTGTCCCCCGCGTTAACTCCGAGATCACCTCGTACTATGTCGCGGAAAATTCGACGATCACACCGAGCGACCCCGCGCTCAATCAAGTTACGCTTGATGCAAAGAAGCTGGCAGCGTTAACCACGATGAGCAGCGAACTCAGCGAGGATAGCGTGGTCTCGGTTGCCGAGATGCTGGCACGATCCATCGCCTACAGTTTCGCACTCGCGGAAGATCAAGCTGGTTTTCTCGGTGACGGAACGAGTACCTATGGTGGCATCGTCGGACTCGCGGGAGCGATCCAGGCGGGAAGCCGATACACTGCGACGAGCCGAACAACCTTCAGTGCGTTGAACATCGGCGACTTCGAGAGCGTCGCAGGACAAGCCAAAGTCTTCGGCCCGAATCGCAAGTGGTACATCAGCAACGTCGGCTACTACGCTTCCATGCAGCGACTCATGGATGCGGTTGGCGGGGTGACGATGACCGAACTAGCGGGCGGTATCCAACAACCTCGATTCCTTGGTTTCCCCGTCGAGATCAGTCAGGTACTCGAATCGCGAACCAGCGGAACCAGTGCAGGCGTGGCGTGCTATTTTGGCGACTTGTCGGCAGGTGCTTACATTGGCACTCGTCGCGGCCTGCAGCTAGCGTTGGACTCGTCCCGCTACTTCGAGATGGACATGCTCGCGCTTCGAGCGACCCAGCGATACGACATCGTGATCCATGATCGCGGAACGGCATCGGCATCGGGTGGCCTCGTGCAGATGGTTTTCGGCTAGTGAAACAATCGGCGGGGTGTGACTCCCCGCCATTGTGCTATCGGTCAGCCTTGAAAGCGGCGTTGACCGTATCGCAAGAGCTTCTCGGAGTTGCGATTGCTCCGAGAGGCTTTTTTCGTTTGATGGTCGATGAGCCGTTGCACTCAAGGACTCCCGTCCGCAGCGGAAGCGGGACGGACAAGCCTACCGGCTAGTCGGTCCCTACGACACGTTTGAGGATTACTGCAAGGATGTGGAGGGACTCAATGTTCGCTATGCAAGAGACAAGATAGCGTCGTACTTGATTCACAAAGCTATTGAGGAAAATGTAGGGGGAGGAATTTCTCCTCCAAGCCTTGAGTACCAAGTACATCAATTTTACGGTCATGATGGAGCAATCGCTAAGTTCAAGACCGAGAAGCGGGTGGTGACGACGAAGCACTCAAGGACTCCCGTCCGCAGCGGAAGCGGGGTGGGGATCGTGGGAATCAGTACACGGGTGGCAAGTGTGACAATGGCACAGATGCCAAACGGACTCACGGAAGCAATTCCCGTCAGTACATCGAGGAACTGTTGCGGACACCCCGCGTTTGCGACCAGTCCGCAGGAACTAAGGGTCCAACTTTATTGGACCCTTGATTGCAGACCCCCCGCGTTTGCGACCAGTCCGCACCGTGACCGAAATCCCATGATGCTCCCGCCGATGCGATACAGGCGAAGCTAGGGGCGTTGGCGACGATGTTTTCGACAAGCCGCCGAGATCCGTCTTCGTGCCGAGCGACGAGCGGGGGAGATGTTGGCAGCGATGGAGAAGAATCCAGGGAGCAGGAATGTCGGTGGTGACAAGATGTCACCGCCAAAGCTTGAGTCCATCGGCATCACCAAAAAACAATCCTCCCGATGGCAGATGGAAGCCAAGCTGGATGAGGATGTTTGATGCGCCGCCGATCCTCGTGCCGATCACCATGATGATTGCGATGGGGGCGGGTGTAGCGCGTGTTGGTTTTGGTGTACGTACACCAAAGCGGCAAGACGATATGATAATTTCCCAGGTTTTTTGAGCATTTACGAGAAAACAGCAAAACTCGTTTCGCCAATGAATTTACAGGGTGTTTGTGTTTGCGGACTCGAATTCCCAAGCTGAAAGTCGAGGGTTCGAATCCCTTCACCCGCTTTGAAAGGTCGACGCAACGCCAGCCACCCGGGCGATACGTCCCTTTTGCTCAGCGCCCCCAGAGGTATGCGTTTCGGGAGTTCTCCTGAAAGAATTTCTTTGCGATCCGCTCGCCCTTGGTCATAAAGAAATTGCGCACGATCTTTACTACGGATTCCAATGGAGCTCCCCGGTCGGATACAGGCCAATTGCTTCCGAAGATCAATCGATCCTCGCCAAAAACCCTCCACAGCGTGGTGAGTACAGGTGCATAAAAATCGTTGTCGTTGGGGGCGGGCGATTTACCGGTCTGCTCCACGAGCGCGGACACCTTGCAAAACACGTTGGGATGTTTGGCGGCATTTTCCATCCCCTCGATCCATGCACGTGGGGGGGCGAGACCGTCGATCGGTAGATTGCCGACATGATTGATGACCATACGCAAGCGAGGCAGCTCCGTTGCGAGACGTGCAACGAGTTGCGGCGTGTTGGGACCCCCGTTAACGTCGAGTTCCAGGTTGTGGTCGATCAGCAAACGGCAGTGGTCGAGAAGTTGTCCCCCCGCTTCCAGACCCTGGATCAACTCGTCCGAGAGAATTCGGATTCCGCGATACAGTGGGTTGCGGGCAAACCGACCTAGATGTTGCGGAAAGTCGACAGACGAAATATCGATTCGCCCGACGATGCCTACGAGAAATGGATCGCGAGACGCCAGATCGAGGAGCCATTGATTGTCTTCGACCCATGGGCTCGCTTCGACCACGACCGTCCCCACGATGCCGAGCGGTCGTGCGAGACGCTTGTAGTCCTCTGGCAGGACGGTGCGGTAAAGCCATGAATCGTTCTTGTCCGGCCAAGGACCCCCCTCCGGTCGCGACGGATCGTAAAAATGGGTATGGCAGTCGATGATCGGGATCGAAGGCATGTCATCATCGACTCCCCACGCGAATCCGTTGGCGAATCCGTACGCTCCGAGTGCAACGCCCGCAACGGCCGACCGCCGATCAAGCAAAAACCTCCCTCGCTCCGTATCCACACGCTGCATCGTCATTTCGCACCTCAATGATCGAACATGTATTCCGTCGTGGTATTTCAGGCATGACTTTCTCAGAAACAGTTTAATTTGCTCTTCAACGTTGGGGGGGCGGGCTTCGGGAGGATCGTCCGCCAGTAGCGGCAAAATGTCCAGGCGGCGCCCAGAGCACCAACCAGGATCCGCCTGCCCACTTGGATCGGCATCGCATGAGTTTCCAAAATTCGTCCGAGAGCGAACCAACAGCCTCGGAGATTCGTCGTTGCAAGGTCCAGCACCTCGCCTGCGCTAGCATCTCCATCTCTTATTGAGACGACACCCTCCTTGCCCAGAGGGTATCGATTTAGGCCATTTTTTTGATACCCCTCAGCGGCGATTGCGTTAAAATCAGGTTTCCCGCCCAATAAGGTCTCGCCCACCGCTGCCCACCTAGATCCTCCCGATGGCAGGACACCGATGCAAGATTCTGGTTCTACCTTCAAAAGTGAAGATAAACACCATCATCAACATGCGCCGATCACTGACTGGGTGAGAAAGTTCGACGATGAATCGGTTCGCGAATTGATGATCCATTATCGACCGTTGCTCCACGAGATCGCTCGTCGGAATTGGAATCGTCGCTACCAACCGCGTCTCGATCCTTCGGATGCCTTGCAATTGACCTGGACCTCGATGGTTCTCAGCGCTCGAGGAACCCGATTCGAGAATCGAGATCACTTCATGGGGTTTCTTACAAAAACGCTCAGCAATCATCTCGTGAACATCCACCGTTCACTGTACGCCAAGAAAAGATCTGTCGCTCGCGAAGTCGATCTCATCGATTCTACTCAGAAAACCGTGTTCGAATTTGCGACAAACGCCCCAAGCAATCTGGATGAACTGATCGAACGGGAGCTTGTCTGTGAGACATTGCAGGCCATCCTTCGGTTGCCTCGAGAATTGCAACATTTGCTTCGTTGGCGGTTCCGAAAGGGAATGTCCTATTCCGAAATCGCGAACAAGATTGATCGGACGGACGACGAGGTACGGCATTTGGTCGACAAGTGCGTGCGGGCTATCTGTCGCGATCTGAGGATCCGTGCTGGAGTCCCACGCTAATGATTTCGCGAAGGGATGCGAGAGTAGAATGAGCAGGCTCCTTCCAGGATCATCGGATCCGTCTGCAGCAGATATTCTTCGATTGCAGAAGCATTGCGATCGAGTACGGGTCCAGGACCAACTGCAATCGCTCGATGATCACGACGAGGAGGAGTGCGCTCAGCTCGTTCTTCGTATTCCAAGTTCAACGCAAGGTGAACCATCGTCGGAGCCTCGATTCGCCAACCCGACTCCTGTCGGCCTAGGTGCATTCGGATTGGTGTTTTCGTGCGACGATTTGGATCAAGATGGGAAGCGTGTTGCGGTCAAGATTCTGCGGGCTTCACGGAAGAATGATCGAATCGCGCGCGAGCGATTTCAGGAAGAGGCTCGTGTGATGGCAGGTTTTGACCACCCCAACATCGTGGCGGTCTTCGGGACCGGGGAGGTCGACCAAACCCCGTATCTGATTACGGAGTTCGCTGACGCAGGCTCGGTCGCAACCGTGCTGCTCGATAATGCCAACCACTTTACTCCGCGCCAGGCAGCCTGGATCGTTCTGCGAATCGCCGATGCGATTGAAGAAGCGCATTCAACTCCGATTCTGCATCGGGATATCAAACCCGGCAATATTCTGCTGCGACGCGAATTACCTTTATGGTCGGAGGGACTCGGGCTCTGGCCACTGCTGACCGATTTTGGACTCTCCAAAAATCTTGTCGCGGCATCGACATTTCCTTTGACTTTTGAAGGAGAGGTCTTGGGGACGTTATCCTACATGTCGCCCGAGCAGGTTCAAGGCAAACCACTGAAGACCCAGTCGGATCTGTTCCCGCTCGGTGTCGTTCTGCATGAACTCGCCTATGGCCAGCATCCGTTCCTCGCCGAAAACGATTTTCAAACGCGCAGCAACATCGTCCAAGCGATACCCTGCAAACTACCGAACCGTGCCCGTCGTGTTCCCGCATCGCTCGACGCAATCATTTCCAAGTGTCTGAAGAAGGATCCGGAAGACCGCTATTTGCACGCGAGCGATCTCGCCCAGGATCTGGAGAGTTTTCTGCAGGGCAAACCGATATCGGTTTCACCGCCAAGCCTCTGGCAATCATTCCTAGGATGGGCCACCGCCCACCCTATCGCTTCGACCTTTCTCGCAACCATTCTTTGCTGTGTGTTTGCCATCATCCTGCTGCTTAGCCGCGAATGGCGAGTCCAGCGGGAACTCGCTCAAGACAGCCGATTGCTTGCCGAAGACCGCGCCAAGATCAGCCAGCTTTTCCTTGAGTCGATGCGAGCCACCAACAGCGGAATCAACGATACCATTCTCTCCGGACAGCGGGTTCTACCAACAGCCCTACTGCAAACCCTGGATCGCCAGATCCCTCTTTTGGAAGATGCTTTGGCCCTTGAACCCAACGACAATCTGCTGATTCGTCAGTTGGAGATCATGTACCACTACAAATCTCTTTGCCATGCCTTTTCCAGAACCTCGGAGAATCTTCCCTGGGAAGCAGAATATTCGAAGGCCTTGGAAGCGAGAAGAAAATCGTTGGCGTACATCGAGACGCTGATTCAACGATTGCCCAAAGACCAAAATTTGCGAGTTTCTAAAATCAACGGCGAATACTTCATGAGCGTTTTATTCAGCACTGGTGCCCGGAGCGTGGAATGGCGGGAGTGGATCGATAAGGCAATTGCAAGTGCGGACGCTTTTCTTAAAGAATATCCGAATCATGCCGATGTTCTGGAAACAACAAACAAGCTGCGTATGGATTTGTTTGGCGCCGTAGGGAAGGCTGCACCCGAGGAGTGGGAAAGAGAGCTGGCAAAAATCGTCGATACAAACCTATCCTTGCTGGCGGAGAATCCATCGAAGACTGCCCTGCTTACCTACACGGCAATCGCGCTGACGCAACGGAGCAGTCTCCTGCTGGATCTCGGGAGAGACGCCGAAGCTCATGAAGTTTTCGATCAATTGGAGGACCTTCTGACCAAGCATCGTGACATTCTAGGGAAAGATTGGCACTTTGCAGACAGCATGTTCCAAGGATACACGCTTCACTGTCAGGGGCTTGCCAGAGCGCAGCAATTTGAAGAAATCGTCGCTGTCGTTGATCGCTGGCGATTGCTGGTGGAGTCTCTGGATGGCTCTAACTACATCATCATCCACAACCATCGATTCAATGACCGCGAGTTTCTGGATTTGTTCCCAAGCTATTTCCGTTGGCTGGCCCTATCAGAGATCAAGCCTGAAACCGAAGAGCTGCGGCAAGCAGCCGATGAACTGCGTGACTTGATCGCGCGCTGTTTTGCGCGCTCTGAGTCGGATCTCGATTTCGTTTCACAGAACCTGCAGAGTGTTGATCGAGCGGGTATCCTGAAACGCTTCATTGGTGAAGTGAAATCCGGCACCGCAAATCCCGTTCCCTAAACACCGAAGACACGGACGTTTCGGTCGACGTAAATCGCCCCCTTGTTGATATCGGCAACCGAAGGCACCATGGATCCCTCGCGAGGCACTGCCCCCACGGAAAAAGCCTATTCACCCGGGTACGATTTGCCGTCGAGGATGACTCCGACGCAGTGGGTGGTGTACTCGAGCGGGTCCCCGTCGTAGAGGGCCAAGTCGGCGTCTTTGCCGACTTCGATCGAGCCGACTCGGTCGGCAATGCCAAGGATCTTTGCCGGCGAGAGCGTGATGGCCTCGATCGCCGACTCGCGTGGTAATCCGTGGGCCGACGCGATCGCTGCCTCGAACAGAATCACTCGTACCTTGGGCACGTACGATTCGTAACCCCCCTGGATCGCAAACGGAATCTTGTTCTCCTTCAAGATCGCGGCCGAACGCATCGTCAAGTTCTCTCGCTCGCCGCTCGCGCGGGCCATGGTCGGATGGAGCAGGATCGGGACCTGCGCTTTCTGAATCTGGGGGATCAATTCGTGGGCTTCGGCGGCGCTGTCGAGCCAAATAGCAATCTGGAATTCCTCAGCCAATCGCAAAGCGTTGGCGATATCCTGAGCCCGGTCGGCCGTGATGAGCAAGGCTTTCTTTCCCTCGAGAACTGAGGCCATCGCCTCAAGCTTGAGATTGCGTGTTGGCTCCGTCTTCGACTCGGTCCCTTCCGGCTTCTTTGCCAACTTGGCTCGATACTCTCCGGCCTCGATCAGCAATTGCCGCAACATGGCGACCTGCTTGCCTCGCGTGCCGGGACTCTGCTTGCCGGATTTCTTCGCGGTTTCGGCTAGCGTGCAGCAGATAGCGCGCCCTTCGACCATCAACGACGCCTCGATCGTGTTGCCATGCGTTTTGGCGATCAAGGTCTGGCCCGAGATCAACTCACCTGGCGCATGGCCGGTGTGGACAGTGGTCACTCCATACCCTCGCAGGTACTCCACCAGTTCATCCTTGCCATTGTAGGCGTCGATCGCTCGCAACTCGGGCTGGACGGGGGCCGAGGCTTCGAGTTGGTCTGAATCCTGCGAGGCGTTGAGCAGCCCCGACAAACCGACGCATGTGCGGACATCGATCAATCCGGGTAGGACCACTTCGGCTTCATGCACGCGAGCCCCCTCGGGTATCGCTACCGACGCGGCATCACCGATCGCGGCAATCTTGCCATCGACACAGACAATCGCTCCATTCTCGATAATGCGGCCCGAGACGGTGTGAATCTTCTTTCCCTTCACCACCACCACATCGCCAGCGATGGCAGACGTCGCCATCATGCCGAGCGTCGCAACGGTCGCCACCAACCATGATTTCCGCTTAGTCCTCATTATTGTTTTCCTCCGACTTGCCAGGGTTGGGCATAACAGCATAGGAAGGGATCCAAATCGGAACCTGCACCGGTCCCTCCCTCGGCGTACAGCGCATCTTCGGGGTTCGACAAATCGAAGGCCTTTTTCCCTTCGACCCAGGTCTCGAGTACCCGCGTGTATACGCTCAAAGGATCTCCGGAGAGAATCGCAAAGTCCGCGTCTTTGCCCGGAGCCAATGAACCGATTCGATTCTCCAACCCGAGCATTTCCGCGCCTGCGATC
This sequence comes from Planctomycetota bacterium, assembly GCA_046342615.1. Taxonomy (GTDB): domain Bacteria; phylum Planctomycetota; class Planctomycetia; order Pirellulales; family Pirellulaceae; genus JBKCUI01. Next base: position 12,332 of record JBKDPB010000185.1, read on the forward strand.
GTCAATCCTTCGATGGCGCGATCGCGATTCATGCCAGCTCGGACCGCGAGCGCTGCCGAGCGTGTGAACACGCGCGAATCGGTGATCCAATCGTCGGTGTGAAACGCGACGCGCACTCCCGCTTCGTCGAGAATGCGTCCATTGCGAAACGTCATGTCGCGCGCCTCGAGCTTCCCACCGGGCGAGTCGATGACAATCACTGAGCAAGGAACCTTTGCGGCCGCGATTTCCTTGGCCACTTTCCAGCCTTCGCTGACATGGTGAAGTACGACGCGCAAATTGAACTCTTGAGCCAGCCGCAGCACGGTGACGATATCGTCGTGCCGATGCGTATGGTGGTGCACGATCCGTTTCCACTGCATCGCCTCCACGAGCGCTTCCATGTGCAAATCGCGCGGGGGCAGCTTGTCGGGGTCGTCCTTGGCTGCGACCACCTTGGCATGATACTCTCGCGCCTTGATGTACTGATCGCGAACGAGAAACGCCGACTTGCCCCGCGTGCCGGGGAACGGCGACTCTCCGATCGAGTTGGTTCCGTTCGCCATCTTGAGCCCCCCCAACCCCTTTCCCTCGGCGTCGCGAATGAAGAGTTCATCGATGGTCGAGGGACCTTTGCCCGCGAATCGTAGTTTGCAGTACACGGTTTGCCCGGAGATTAAATGCCCGGATCCAGGCATGATGTTGAGGGTTGTCAGACCACCGGCCAGCGCCCGCTTGAATCCCGTGTTGCGGACATTGAGCGAATCCAAAATTCGCACACCAGGCTGGATCGGCGCGCTCCCATCCGCGGCCCCCATGCCGCCAATATGGCTGTGAGTGCAAACCAAGCCCGGCATGATCCATTTGCCGCTGGCGTCGATCGTCCGGGTGTTCGGCGGAATGGCAACCGCATCGCTAGATCCGACAGCCAAGATGCTGCTTCCCTGCACAACCAACGTTCCACGGTCGATCGGCGGTGCGTTGGCAGTGAGAATGCGGGCGTTCTGCCAAGCGATGGTTTCCCCCGTGGCGGATTCAGCCCTGGCTCGCGGATAGCCAACGGCGGCGAGGACCGGCAAGGCGAGGGAGGTTTGTTCGAGAAATCGGCGTCGCGAATAGGGGCTCACAAAGTCGCTCCGATGGCGGAGGGATGGATCAAAACAAGGGTGCGAAGAACTGAGATTAATCCCCAAACGGCAACTTGACTACGGATCTCTCCGGAGAAGCCGCCCCTTTTCCGCGTTTGCGGTGGCTTGCGCTACCAGCGAAATAAACCCTTCCCTCGCTTGCGATCTCGCGGTTCGGGGGGCGCTCAGTTCACTCCGTGGGGTTGTCGTGGGTGCACGCCTGCACCGCCGCAGAACCAGGCTATTTGAAGAGCACCTGAGCGTCCGGTGCGACGTGATACGTTCGCTCGCTGCCGGGTTCCCATTTTCCATCCTTGAAGTAACGCGACTTGGTCACAAAGCCGCCGTCGGAGGTTGGCTCGGACGTCGCCTCAACCTCGGTTACACCATTGGCTTGGCCCGATACCTTTTCGATACTGGACCATCGCTTCCCGTCCAGCTGAACCGTACCTTGGGTATGAAAACCGGCTGTTGTGAAATACCAAAAAGCAATCTGCTCGGCCTTGGCATCCCACATCATGATGGTTTCGCCCCCATACTCCCCTTGATTGACCGAATGCAGAATTCGGACTGCTTGGCCGTTCATGGCTCGTTCCCATCGCGAAACATCGATGATCGGCTTCTCTGGCGTCGAGTTCGCAAATTCGCCGCGATACGTCTTGCCGAGGTAGGGTTCAAAGAATTTCAAATGCTCGTTCAAACGAGTATTTTCCGCCTTCGACTCCGGTTTGGGAATGTCCTGCGGAAACAGCAAGCACAGGAGGATCAGTGGCAACGATTTCATCTCAGAGTCTCCCATCTAAATCGGCAATTTTACCATGAGGATCGACGAATCTCGCGCTCGCCGATGCCTCCGTGACTACGATCGGTTCCTCGTCACAGTATGATCATGATCGGTCGATGATGGTACTCAGGGGGCGAAGATGACATTCTGGCAAACAAACGAGAATCCCGACATGCATTCTCCAGTCTGCTGCCGACGGCAGCTCGGTCGGTTCGATCACGTGGGTTTTTGCGTGAGCCTTTGCCTTTCGCTCCTTGCCGCCGGGAGTGGTCCGATCCGCGCTGAGGACCCGAACACCCCATTCGTCGCCGTCCACCAAGATCCCTTTCAAGCCGATGAGATGGATGCGGCGGTAGCGCGCGGCATCAAATACTTGGTTTCACAGCAAAGAAAGGATGGAGCGATCACCGATCGCGGCCATGAAAATGCGATGACCGCGCTGGCCATCATGGCAATGGCATCCGCAGGTCATCAACCCGCGGACTCGTCGCCCGAGGGGGTTGCTATGGCGCGAGGGCTGAAATTCCTGCTCGGCGACGGCAGGCAAGACCCGCAGGGCTACTTCGGTGCATCGGATGGTTCACGCATGTATGGCCACGGGATCGTGACCCTCATGCTGACGGAAATGCTCGGCATGGGCGCAGATCCTGCGATGGATTCCAAGATTCATGATGCATGCCAAAAAGCGATCGACTTGATCGTGCGCAGCCAGGGGGTTAAGAAAGCGGCCAACGCTCGAGGAGGATGGCGATACACTCCCGACGCAGGGGACAGCGACCTATCGGTCAGTGTCTGGCAGCTCATGGCCCTGCGCAGCGCAAAGAACGATGGCTTGGACGTTTCCTCGAAGACGATCGACCATGCGATCGAATACCTTAAGCGATCGTTCACATCCCCTCTGGACAGCAACGGAAATCCGCGCGAGGTCAAAAACGGATTCAGCTACGAACCGAACGGAGGTGGCCCTTCGTTTACGATGACATCGGCGGGGCTATTGGCGATGCAGGTTTGCGGTCAATACGATTCGTCACTAGTAAGTGGTTCCTCGGACTGGTTGCTGGAACATCCGCCTCAATGGACGGATCGCTTTATCCTGTACGGGCTCTATTACTTTGCCCAGGGAATGCATCAACGCGGTGGAAACTACGCGGAAAAGGCATCGAAGATCGTTTCCGAACTGTTGCTACCAAAACAAAAAGGGAACGGTGCTTGGGAATCCTCTGGAGGCGAGGAGCAAAACGCGGGGAGCGTGTACTGCACATCGATGGCAATCCTGAGCCTGTCGGTCAAGTACCATTACCTGCCCATCTATCAGCGGTAACCGCTTACCGGCTTACCCGTACGGCGTCGCAGGATCCGCCTGTGCGGAGTGGCCGAGGTACCGAAGGCTCTCGCGGAGACGCAGCTAAAAAAGAACTCCACGGGGTGGCACGCTTGCCACCCGGAACTAAGGGACGCTTCGCTCGGTGCCGGGCACCTGTTGTGCTGACGCTTGTGCCTCACACGGAGGCTTTGCGAGGGGCGTGGGTTCGATAGGCTCCCCAGTGGCCTTGTGCCACTGGAAGCCAAGCTTCACGGCTAGCAAGCAAAAGGCACACATAACGCCCCCCGGTTGCCTTGTGCAACCGGAGGCAAAGCTTCCTCAGCGAATGTTGGGATCGCGCGCTTCCCTAGCTGAAGAAGCTGATTCACCGGGTGGCACAAGGCCACCGGGGTCTTGGACGCATCTCGGCTAGTTAGTCACAGGCTGCCGTGATCACTAACTCCGCTCGATATCCTGGTGCTGCCAACGGGACGTGCACGCACGCGCGGCTCGGCGCATGACCGAGCGGTACCCACGCCTCCCACATCGTATTGAACAACGACAAATCCTCCGCGAACGGCAGGTAAATCAATACCTGCAGCATCCGCTCCTTGCTGCTCCCCGCCTGGGCAAGCCGTTCATCCACTTGCCGAAACAATTGAGCAAACTGCTCGGTTGGATTGACATTCGGATCGTCCGGTACCTCCACGAAATAGGCAATCCCGCGATAAACCACGAGATCCGACCACCGGGGTGTAACCCCGTACCGAGTGATAGCTTCCATACAAAACCTGTAATCTGACGTGTATCTTTCCTAATAATCCGGTCCTTCGACCGTTACCGTTCTTTGAGGGGTATCTTACATAGTCCCCGCCGTCGTTACCTCTCCCCTAAACAGGGTTTCGATCATGAAGCGCACATCCATCTCCTTTGTACTGGTGATATCGATACTAACTGACGCGACTGCGCCGACAACAGCACTCAGTCAGTCTCCTGCAAACCGTGGAAACTCGTCGGCGACCAACGTTGGGTACATCGAACAATTCGCGCTGGCCGACGATCGGGAGAAAGCCCTCAAGGATCTGATCCCGGGTTCGCATGACTACTTCTATTATCATGTCCTACATTACCAGAATACGGGACGCATTGCGGAAGCGCAGGCGATGCTCGAGCGATGGTCATCGCTGGCCGATGTGCCAGCCGTCTATCAGAACCTTTTGGCACGCCAAAAAATTCTCAGCTACGCATCGAATCCCCAAGAGGCGTTGGAGTATCTCCGATTGGAAATGGGGCTCACCCTCGGTCACGCTCCGCCGCAAGCGGATCAAGCAAAAGATCTGCCGACGATCTTGGATCCATCGATCCACGACCCTAAACGCCTTCTCGACGCCGCGCTGGTTCATGATCCGTCGCTATCGACCGTCTCTGAGGTTGGTTTACTAGAGTTACTAAGTCGCGATCTGCCGATCGATAAACTACGAATCGTTCTTCAAAAGCTTCAGCGTATCGATGTGCCCAATCTGACTGCGCTGATCAGCAAGGAACTGCGGGCAGCCCCTTCACCGAGTTGGGGATCTCTACCCATTCATGCCCAGTTGACGCTCGAGCAACGACAGCAACTCGCGCGCGACATTCCTCAACTTCTTGAGAACGACGTATTTGTGCGACAGTATCTACTGCGGTTATTGCCAAACGACGATGTCCCCCCCCACAACCTCAGGGAAAGGCGAGCCCATCTGCAACGCCTGGAAGATTTCACCTCCACACTTCCTCCCTCGCAAAATAGCCTCAAGGGATTGGTTCTGTATCAACGGTTGATGCTCGATCTCACCGAGGAAAAATTCGATCGCCCCCGTTTTGAACGCTACTTGGCTCTTCCCCGCAATCAGTTTTACTGCAACCCGGAGTTCGTGCGAGCCAATCGCAATGTGCCGATGATCGACTTCGGTGCGCAATATGACACGGAAACGCGATTGCCTCCCATCATAAACGATGCAGAGTTGATTCGACGCTACTTGGAACACTTTCTGCAAGCGGACGACAAGATCGATCGATTCGCGAAATGGTTGGATCGCGGATTCCTGGATCGAGTTCTGATCGAGACAAAAATCCTGTACGGACTGGGCAATTCCGCCGAGTGGTACAAGAAACTCAACGCAGCGGATCAGAAAACGCTCCGCGATCGGATCGAATTGAAATTCGCACCGATCTCCAAGTCTCTCTACCAACCCGATGAACCCGTACAACTCGTGCTGGATGTAAAGAATGTTCCCAAGCTGATTATCCGGCTGTACCAACTCAATCCTCGCAATATCTATCGCAGACAAGGCAAGCCTGTATCTTCCGATATCGATCTGGATGGCTTGGTCGCAAATGCCGAGCAGACGATCGAGTACACCGTCCCCAGCGATCGACGGCATCGCGAGGTCATCGATCTGCCGCAATGTTCCGGCCGCGGAGCATGGGTCATCGATCTGTTGGGTGGCGGCCTGAGATCGCGCGCGATGATCCTGAAGGGACAATTGCGCTCGACGCAAATGCTAACCGATGCTGGCCACGAATTCCGCATCTATGACGAATCGGGCAAACCCGTTCCATCGGCCACGATCGAAATGGGGACTCGCACCTTCCGGCCAGACGAAAAAGGGCGCATCCTGATCCCCTATAGCGAAAGCAATCAGGTAGTATCCATCCTATTGGTCGACGAGGCGGTTGCTACGGTAGAGCGATTCATCCATCGGCGCGAGGAATACCGTTTGGAACTGGGCCTGCTTGTCGATCCCCAGAATCTGATCAGTGGAGCCAAAGGAGCACTGATCGCACGCCCACAATTACTGTGCAATGGCCAACCGACAGCGATCAAAAACCTCGAAGATCCCATCCTGACCATCGTGACGACCGACCAGGATGGAACCAAGAGTACGCTCACAATCCCGAACCTATCCTTGAAGGACGAAGAGGATCTGGCCCAACAGTTCTTGGTTCCTCAACGATTGCGAGACGTGCAAATCACCCTCTCTGGCAAGGTTCTCGCTGTTAGCCGCAATATCAAAGAGGTCATCAGCGAGTCGAAGAATCTTCCCGTCAACGATGTGTCGGCGACAGCGCAACTGGCCGATTTCTATCTGATTCATGATGCCGACGGGTACCGCTTGCAGGTCCTAGGTCGCAATGGGGAACGGGTTGCAAAGCTTCCTGTCACAGTTCAGCTGCAAACGGACAGCGTTGCGAACGATCCGTCGGTTCTCCTAGCGACCGATGCTGACGGCCAAATCCGATTAGGATCGCTCGATCATGTCAAATCATTCCAGGCTTCAGCGACGGGGCTAGCAAACCGATCGTTCTCTTTGCGAAAATCGATCTCGCAATGGCCAGCGAAACATTCCGTTGTTGCAGGAACACCGATCGATTTGCCCTGGTCAGATGATCTCGTTGGCGATCATGCCTTGGGAACGGCAAGCACCCTTCTCGAGGTTCGCGGCAACCACATCTACGCCGATCTATCGACGAAGCTCTCCCTAGATAATGGTCGACTAAAGATCGCTCCGCTCGAACCGGGCCTCTATTACCTGACGCATCATCGGGCAGGATTGGATGCAAAGGTCACCGAGATTCGATCGGTGCGAGGGGCTGAACACCATGGATTCATCCTCGGTGAATCGCAGTCGGTCGAATCAAGTCCACCGACTGCAGCTTCAATCGCGAAGACAGAGGTGCGAGATGGTACGTTGCGATTACAAATCTCGGGTACACGCGAAGGAACGCGTGTTCATGTACTCGCGACTTCCTTTGTATCGGATACAACCCGTTTTCGATTGCTCCTCAGTGGCCCGCCCCACTTCCGTCAGACTTACGCATCGAACCTGAGCTTCTATGCAGATTCGCTTCGCCTAGACGAAGAGTACGAGTATATCCTTCAACGGCAATATGCAACCAAGTATCCGGGAAATCTCCTGTCGCAACCGAGCTTGCTGTTGAACCCTTGGGACACCGCATCCACAGAAAATGCGAGGCGGGAAGCCGGAAGTGGTGATGCTCCACCTCCGAGCCCTGCCAATCCCCAAGCAGCTGACGCATTCGGCCTGAACGATGCTAGTGCTGCCCCGAAAGCAGCAGAAAACCAAGGAAGAAGTTCGTATGAGTTTCTTAGCAAGCCAGCCGCTATCATCGCGAATCGTCGTCCCGATGCAAACGGATGGATCGAGCTCCCGCTGGCGGAACTTCAAGGTTATCACGGCGTGACTGCTGTTATCGTTAGCGATGAGGGTGTCAGCTCAAAGACGATCCCCTTGCCTGCGTCGGAGATCCCAACGGCCGACTTGCGACTTGCTCAGGCCTTCCAAGCAGATCAACATTTGGCTCAGGTACAACGCGCAAAAATTTTGGAAGCAGGTATCCATACCGACCTCGGCGATGCCCGTTCCACTCGAATTCAGATTTACTCCAGCTTGTCGGATGTCTATCGACTCTACAGCACGCTGTCTCCGTCGCCCGAGTTGGAGAAATTCCGTGTCGTGACACGTTGGAATCAGTTGAAGGACGAGGAGAAGTCTCATGCCTACAGCGAATTGGCCTGCCATGAACTGCATCTGTTCCTTTATCACAAGGACCGGGAATTCTTCGATCGTGTCGTATCCCCGTACATTGACGACAAGTACCAGAAACAACTCACCGATCGGTATCTGTTGACTCAAGACCTAAGCGGCTACCTCGAATCCTGGCAACGCCATCGGCTCAATACCCTCGAACGTATCATGCTCTCGGACCGTATTGCGGACGCTCGTCGCGGTACCCGTAAATGGATAGCGGATGCAGTCGCCGCAACGCCGATCTCTCCCGAAGAGCGGTCGCAGAGGTTTCTAGCCGCGCTCGCTGGGTCGTCGCTCGATCTCAATCGCGCCGAGTTAGCTACGCTGATGTTTTCCGTCACTCCGCGATTCGGAATCCCAGAGGAACAGCTGTCGGAGGAACTGAGCCGCGAGAACGCGCCAAAAGGATACGCAGAGCTCGGAAAGCGTGCAGACAAGAGCGCCGCTGATTTTGATGGTGCGGAAGAGGAAAAACTAAGCTTGGGGGGACTGGCCGGTGGTGGCGGCATGGGTGGCTCCTCCGGAAAGCCTGAACGTGCGGGCGCATCCCGCGGCCTAGCCAGAAAGGAATCGCGGCGAGGTAGCCTCGGTCGCCCGATGATGTACACATCGCTCGATGCGACTCGCGAGTGGGCAGAAAACCAATTCTATCGAACTCGCATTCAGCAACAGAACTTGCCAATCAGTCCCCCTGGTCCATTGTGGCTGGAGCTATCCAACCGCGACTCCATCGAGCGATTCTTGTCGACGGAATTCCATTTGACCAACCACAGCCTGAGCGAAATGCTCGCGGTGATGGCAATCCTTGATCTACCATTCGATTCCCCAGAGGTCGTTGTGGGAGTGGAAAATGATCGCCTCATGGTAAAGAGCCCCTCCCAAAGCGTTGTCTTTTTGGAAAGTATCGAATCGATTCCTGCCGGAGAAACGTCTGTCACGATTCTTGTCGGCCAGGATATCTACGTGGCTAACCCGGGTACGAATACCGATGCGCAGAAACCTGTCACGGGAGAATCTTTGGTGCGCGGAGTCGGATATCGGACCAATGTCGTCGTGACGAACCCCGGCAACAATCCTCAGACGGTCTCGGTGTTGACTCAAATCCCACAGGGGGCAGTGCCGCTCGAGGGAGGCAAGCGAGTCGCAAGCAAAACGCTACGACTCGAACCCTACACAACACAGCAACTCGCCTACACGTTCTACTTTCCCACCGCAGGTGAATTCCAACATTACGGAGCCCAAGTCAGCATCGCTGGCCAATTTGCAGCCGAAGCTCCGAGCTCAGCCATGCATGTTCTCGATGCCCCCGAAGACCAGAAC
>JBKDPB010000186.1:0-2570 GCA_046342615.1 Planctomycetota bacterium
GTTCTATCGCTTGTCGGTCTTGCAGATCGTGTCCCCTCCGTTGCGGGAGCGTCTCGAAGATCTTCCTATTCTCGCCTCGCATACCTTGCAGGCAATCGCCCGGCGGGATCATGCCCCCCTCCGCCGCTTGGCTCCATCCGCGGAGGAAGTTTTGAAGCAACATTCCTGGCCCGGCAACATTCGGGAGCTTCAAAACGCGATCGAGAGGTGTGTTTGCTTGGCAAGCCACATCGAGCTGAACGGCGAGGATATTCGAGAGTCGATCGATTGGATCGCTCCGGTTTGTGCAACGTCGACCAAGGAAGAGGAGCGTGCGAGCTTCTTGAACGAGAGCGAGCGGCAATACTTCAGGAAGTTGCTTCAAAAGTCGCATGGCAACGTGTCGCGCGCAGCGCGCGAAGCCCAGATGAGTCGCCAGGGATTCCACAAAGCGCTCGGCCGATTAAAGATTGATCCGACCGATTTTCGGACTTCGGCCGAGACTCACCCCGACAAACCGCATACCTTCCGCGAAGATGCTTGAACCGAAGCCCGGACTCCAGAAAGCCTTGCATCGTCGATTGCGGAGACAAAAAATCTCCGAAGATCCAATTGACCGCTCCGCGGAAAATGGAAGCGATCAAGTCCAACCAACGACGGGGTTTGCTATTCGTAGATGGGAAAAAAACAACCGAACGCTTGCTCGCAAAAAACGCCAGGATCATTGAATCGCTGATTCCGGTCGAGGGTATCGATGGCGGCCATTTGCGAGTCGCTCAATGCGAAGTCGAACAGGTTCAGGTTTTCAGACAAGTGAGCGGCGGAACTGCTCTTGGGGATTACGGAGGTTCCTCGCTGTACACCCCAGCGCAAGATGACTTGCGCGGCGGAGCGACCCGTGCTCATCGCGATCTCGACGATCGCGGGATGCCCCATCACCGAGTCGGCCGATGTAGCCATTCCTAGCGGAATGTAGGACGGTGCACCCAAAGGAGAAAATGCGGTCATCGCAATTTGCTCGGATTGGCAATACCGCAACAGCTTGGCCTGGACCAGATAGGGATGAGATTCAACTTGCAGCACCGACGGCCGGATCGTGCAGTAGGACAACAGGTCTCGGAGGAGCGAGACGCCGAAATTGCTGACCCCGATGTGGCGGACGAGCCCTTCCTCGACCAGTCGTTCCATCGCGCCCCATGTCTCGGCGATCGGCACCGGGTCCGGGACCATCCGAGGTGGCGAGCCCGAGGGATCGAAAAACCATCCTGCCGGGTAACGGACGTCGAAGGGGACATAGGCCAGTGCGATGGGGAAATGGATCAGGTAGAGGTCGAGGTGATCGATGCGTAGATCCTTGAGGCTGCGACGGCACGCTTGAGCCACATGCGCGGGTCGATGGTAGGTATTCCACAACTTGCTGGTTACCCAGAGGGCATCGCGCTGGCAGATGCGGTCGTTCAGCACTCGCTCAATCCCTGCACCAACCTCCGACTCGTTCCCATAATCGGCTGCGCAGTCCAAGTGGCGGTAACCCAATCGGACCGCTTCCGCCGCGACCTCCGCGGTGCGGTCGCGATCGATCTTCCAGAAGCCCAAGCCGACCGAGGGAAGCGAGTCTTCATTGGCGAGCTGGATCGTTTTCATGCATTTTCCTGGGTAGGGATCGGGGAAAGGAGCCCAAGCCGTATTGCCACAATTCCGGCAATGGTTCAAGCTTAACGGAGGTCGATCGGAACTGAATTCATTCAAGGAGTCCCACGTGACGGCATCCTACCAAAAAACAGCCTCGAGAACTGCACCATCCTCGCGTCGATGCATGGCTTGCATCGGAGTCTTTGCGCTTGTCAGCTTATTGGGATGTTCCGGCGAAACCGCGAAGACCGAGGTTTCGGCTGCGTCGAGTGGTTTCAAGCCAGCCGACGACGGTGCGGTTTCCAAGAGCAGCATCAAGGCTCCGGCGGCTGCGGCCCCGACAGCCGCACCACCGACCTCAACCGCCGCAGCGCCAGCAGCCCCGACGCCAACAGCTCCGAAGTCATCGGCTTCCAAGCCGGCAGCTCCATCGGCTCCGCCTGCCAACACGACGGCCAGCACCCCTGCTCCGCCCACACCAGCGACCACGGAGTCGCCCGCAGGGTCAACGGTTCCCAAGACGCCGCCGCTGCCGAATTTCGATCCCAACAAAGCGGACCCGGCTCTCGCTGGCAAGAGCTACATCAAGTTGGAGATGACCAGTTCACAGGATCCCAAGGAACTCGTTCGATTCCTCGGTTCCGTCGATCGCGCCTTGCAGGAAATGCAAAAAGACGCCGTGGGACGCTTGATCAACAACGACCAAATTTTGGATCGAGGCATGGCGGTTTCGCGCATCAAACTGACCGCTGCCGAACGTTTGGAAAAGGTCGCGACGAGCCCTGAGGAGAAATCGCGTGCCTTGATTGCCAAGCTCGAAGCGCTCGGCCAAATGGCTCAATTCAAAGATGTGCCGTCGGCTGACGAGCTGCGGATCGTCTCCAAGCAACTGGCGAGCAATGAGGATCCCAAGGTCGCGACTCAAGCTCTTCGGATGCAATTGATGTCATCGGACCGAT
>JBKDPB010000187.1:0-9018 GCA_046342615.1 Planctomycetota bacterium
GTGCTGGGCTTCTCGCGATCGTTCCTCGGTTTGTGGCGCTGGCAGATGGGGGGATTCAGCGTTCTGTCGTTCGATCGCGCCATCCTGGAATCCTGCGCGATGCACCTTCAGGTCGCCGCTGCGCAGGATTATGCCCAGGGAAGACTCCGAGTTCGCGATCTGTCTACCAGCAAGGTAGCCAGCTTGTTCAATACCCTGAGCTTTCGGCAGGCAGCACAGATCACTCGAGGTAATCTGCTGCTGCTCGACTCCATGCAACAGCAACTGGGGATCCCACCCGACCAAGCCAAGGTGCAAGCGGAACTGTTGCTCGATGCAAAACTGCAGTGCACGCTCGGCGGCGAGTATCAAGTGGTTAACGATCGCTGGACCACCACCGCATGGCCCACCGAAATCCGCTTGGCCCCCCAAACCCATGCATCCACCATTGGTTTCGACTCGCTCCACACCGTTGCTCCCGAAAACTACCAGGCATCGTGGCTGCAGTGGTTTCGCGGCGCACAACTCCATTTGACCCAGTTGCCTGAACGACTCGTCGTCGTCGGAGAACTCGATATGGAGCCACTCCCGCCGGCAAAGCAGGAAAGCGAACCAGCCCCCTCCGATTCGCCAATCCTCCCCAACCTGAACTTCGACCTCTACAATCTACCCTTCCAGTTTTTTCAGAAGGACAAACCCAGCCAAGGGGACGGCTCGAAAAAATCCAAAACCGAGTCTGAACAAAAGACTGCACCGAAGTCGAGGCGGAAATTTTGAGGAAGTGGGTTATCGGAATCGATGAAGCCGGGTACGGTCCGAAAATGGGGCCTCTCGTGATCGGTGCTTCTGTATGGTCGGTCCCGTCGGAGTTGCAGATCGATCGGATGCTGGTCGACCTGCAACCAGAGTTCCAGAGCCGCCCTTGGAAGAGTGGCGACTCGTTCTTGCCGATGGGGGATTCCAAAGCCCTGTATCTCGACAAGACGAACCTCGACAGTCTCAGTATCGCGATCCGATTTCTGTTGAGCCTTCAGGGCGCGTCCTGCGATTCGGCATCGAGCTTGATTCGGCACATCAGTCCGATCGACGCGGTCCGTATCGAGCGACAACCCTGGTATCAGCCGGATCTGGAACACCTGCCCTGGAGCGACATACCCCTGGGCGTAGACGTCGTGGATGCCGCGAGGATCAAACTCTCGCAGCTGGGTGTTGAATTCCATGGATTCGGATGCCGAATCATCGACGAGGAGGAGTTCAATCGAGCGGTCGCGATCGCGGGCAACAAAGCCAATGCACTGGGGGAATGGTCGGTCGGTCTGTTGCGCGATTGCATCGATTTGCAAGTGCGTGGGAAGAAACGCGTGGAGGGGACGGACGCGGGACTGAAACGGGTTGAGGGATACTGCGATCGCCAAGGAGGCCGAAAACGCTATGCCCCCCTGCTGACCCAGGTATTCCAGGAATGGTCACCGTGGTTCGAGATCCTGGAGGAAACCGCCAATTGCAGCCGTTACCGATGCCGCTTTGATGACTTGGAACTCGCCGTGGGTTTTCGAGTTCAAGGCGATGCGATGTTACCCGCCGCCGCAGCATCGATGCTCGCGAAATGGATTCGAGAGTTGATGATGCACCGGCTGAACGGGTACTGGCGGAGCCAACTTGGCGATGCGCTGCGGCCAACCGCCGGCTACCCGGTCGATGCCGAACGATTTCGCGCTTCCATCGAGGACCGAGCCAGCGCCTTGAAACATTCCACGCACGCTTGGTGGCGGTGCTGCTAGCGGCGGTTGATCGCGTTGATCACCACCAATACATCCAACGGATCGATCCTTCCATCCGGGTTGGTGTCAAAATACGGAGGGACCAGATCGGTGATCGGATCGAGAAATCGAGCACCCGCGCGATTGATTTCGTTGATGATCACCAGCACGTCCAGGGGTTCAATCATTCCGTTGTTGTTCACATCCATCTGAAGGAACGGGTTCGTCCAAAGATAGGGGTCCGAGTCGTTCACGGTGAACTCGATCGAGTTGCTGACCAGATTGGTGCCGACGGCTTGCACCAAAACGCTCCGCAAACGCTGAGGACGCTGATCATCGATCGCGGCCACCGTGACGTCCGTTCGGGTTGCACCGGCGGGAATCACGGCAAAGGCAGGCATCTGAAGAACGCCCGGCGGTGTCGCGGAGAGATCCACTCGAACTCCCCCCGTCGGTGCAGCGGATCGAATTCCGATCGTGAAACGCGTTGAACGCTGGGCGGCGATGTCTTCATGCAGTTGGGTACTTTCCGCGGCCAACGAGATCGGCTGGAAATCTGTGACGGTGACGGTGACCCTTCCCGATTGAAAATTCGAAGCCGAGGCAGTGAGTTCGACGGACTGGCTCCCATCGAAGAGAGCATCATCCACGGCGGTCACTCCGACGCTCGTGCTGATGGCACCAGCGGCGAAGGTGGCCGACACGGGAAGCGTGACCTCGCTGCTGTCGCTACTGGTGAGTTGAACGGTGAGAGCGGCTCCCGAAAACGATGCGGGGCGAGTGATGGTCAGGAGAGCAACACCTGCTCCCGCCGCTTCCGAAAATGTATTTTTGTCGATGGCCAACGTCAGAGAGGGGGGGGCCGCAACACGGATCTGGAATTGCTGCTGCGTCGAACCGCCATCGTCATCGGTTACCGTCAGGATGACCGCATAATCGCCCGGAGATGAGTAGGTATGTGTTCCATGAAAATACCCTCGGGTAGGGTTCGTCGCATCCCCAAGCGATTCAATGATTGCGTTCCCACTGTCGGACAATCCATCGCCCCACTGGATTCGATACGTGAATGTCTCAACGCGGGGAGGCGATGCGAGCGGAGACCCGAATCCGCGATCCGAGAACTGGCCGACGCGGTTGAGCGAGAGGGGAAAACCTGCGGTCCCCGATGCATCGCCTCTCGGAACGAAGATCGGGACCGCATTGGAAACGGGGATCGACAGCGGGAAAGATTTCGAGCCGAGTTGCGAGCCCTGGAGCACAATCGATGCGGGGTAAGTGCCGTTGTCGCCGAAAACCTTGGATCCCGTGACCTTGACGGTGGGCGCGATCAATCGCCAACCGACATCGTTCAAGGCGGACAGATCGAGACGACTGGCAAGCAAGCGCTCGGCATTTCCGATGCTCGGAACCATGAGCGGGCGTCGCCCTCGATAGTTCAGGTCATTGGCGAAATGATCCGGGTTGTACATAGGAACATCGGCACCGTACTCGAGCGATGCCGACGCGCCAGCGAACTTGTTGTTAACGATCTTGTTGTCGAAGCTGTCGCAGGTCCCAAAACCCAGCACATGCATAAACTCATGAGCGGCAATACTGACGAAATCGAACTGGTCGGCGCCCATATCCTGAGCATTCGTTCCAAAGAACCAATTTTTGCGCGTATCGAACGTAATCGAACCTCCCCACGGTCCCACGTCGGTTTGCGGGCTGGCAAGAGCTCCGGCTTGACCGCGGGATCGAACCGCGTCCACAAAGGATTGCCTTGAGGAGGAGACCGAAAATCCACCTCGATCCCCGAGAGCGCTTTCGCCAGAGGACAACGCTCGAGCTCCGACGAAAACGAGGATCTCGTTGGCAGCGATCGACAGGTTCGTTTTCGAAGTATTGAGTCCTGTGCTGGGGTGGAGAAACCTCGCTTCCCAAGTGTCCGTTCCCGTCGGCTGAATCGCGGAAAGCGAATCGCTGAAACGGATGACGATGGAATCAAGCACCGTCTGCAACAGGTTGCGACGCGCGGTGTTTTGGAAGAAACCCGCGGTATCCAACGAGTAGTCGATGCGAGCCCGCAAGGAGCCCGCGGCCGGTTTCGCAGCAATGGTCCCAAGGCTGCTCGAGCCATCTCCCCAATTCACCGTGGCCGAAACGTCCCCCGCCAGCTCGGAGACATCGAGCAACTGCTCAAGGGAATAGACATCCCCCTCGACGGTCAGAGGAAATCGCGGCTGCAAGATTTCGAGGGCCAAGCGCCTCGCCGGTAGCCTTCTCGGGTCGCGCCCGATCACTTTTTGCTGCCCAGCGAACGGCCGGAGGAATCGTAGTAACGGGTGGTTCCGTTCCGCGTCTCCGCTCGTCCTTGATAGGTCCCTGACGGACTATAAAAACGAGTCGCGTTCCCCGAGGTTTGACTCGTCCCCATGCTGCGTCCCGACTTGTCGTAGAAACGCGTCTGGTTGCCTCGGCTCTCAGCGCGTCCCTGAGCGCTCCCATGGGGCGCGTAGAAGCGTGTCGAACCGTTGCGTGTCTGCAGGTTTCCGAGCGACCTGCCGGATGCGTCGTAGACCCGCGACGAGCCGTTCCGCGACTCGGTTCTGCCAATCGTCGATCCTCGATTGCTGTAGTAACGACCGGAATTTGGATTGTTTTGCAGGATCCTCGGATCCATCGAGCCTTGGAGTTTGTCTTGCGCGTGCATGGAAGCTGCCGGCGATGCGATGAGCAACGCCAAAACCAATACCTTGATCGAGCCATATCGAATGCGTTGCAATCGATTGGGGCCATGCACTAATGGATCCGATCGACTCATGAGCGCGACTCCTTGCAGAACCGTGGATCTTGCAGAACGAACGACCGATTCAAGCGTCGCTGTCGATTCAGCGAAGCAAGTGGACACGTTTAGTGTAGGGGTGTTCCATCGGCGTTGGCTACTCCCCGGCGATCGTTTTTCGCAAGCTCTCCGTTCGGGGGGGCCACCGACCCCGAATCCATTGCGAATCGAGCTATACTCTGTTAGGGTCATTGCATCCCGGTTTTCCCCTTTGCATCCGCCTCTCCTTCTCCCATGCCTCGCATCACCAAGGTTTCTCTGCTTTTGCTCGCCTGGACCGCCGGTCTGACCGGTTGTTCTTCGAAGCCCGAGACCGCTTTGAATTCAGGAGGCAACCAGGGTTCCAAGACACAGGCTTTTCCTCAGGGGACGTCGTCGGTCGAGGTTCAAGAAGGCCAAGCGGCATCGGACGCTGGAGACTTCGCGGCGAAACTGTCCGAGGTCGAACGACTCCTCGAGTCGAAGGATCTCGATGGCGCGTGGGATCGCGTCAAGGGGTTGCTCGTTGAAAAACCCAATTCCGCACCAGCAACGTTCTTGGCGGCTCGCATACTCGCCCAGCGCCGAAACTTGAACGGTGCCATTCAAATGATCTCCAAGATCGATCCCAAGGATCCGGAAGCGGGCTTGCCCGCAGTGGGTCAGTTAGCGGAGTGGCTCGCGCAGAGCGGCAACCTCACGGAGGCGGAGTCCAAAGCCAAACAGGTCCTGATGGAATACCCTACCGCAGTTCCGGCGATGCGTTTGCTGGTCGATATCTATCATGCTCAAGGGCGACGGTGGGAAGCGTATCGCGTCCTGGAACGCTTGATCCGTCTCGGAGATTTTTCGACGACCGATTTGATGAACAGCGTCGACCCTCGCGAGCCGGTCGATATGCCCGCGCTGCGAGACGCGTCCAAGCAAACCTCTCCGAACACTCCGTACAATCGACTCGCGGACCTCCGCATGCTCACGGGCGCCAATCGCTGGAGCGACGCGGTCGATGGACTGAAGCAGCTCGTAGAAAATAATCCGACGCTCGTCGAACCTTGGATCTGGCTGGGGGAAGCGTTGGTCGAGACCGATCGTTGGTCGGAGATCCCCGATTGGCTTTCCAAGCGTCCTACCGGACACGAGAGTCATCCGGAGTATTGGTTTGTTCTAGGTCGGATCCAAGAGCGCCAGCAAGCATGGACCGGTGCGGCTCGCTGCTATGCCGAGGCGCTTCGCCGCGATCGAAGGCATTTGCCTGCGATGCAGTCACTGTCGGTGGTGCTTACGGAAATGCAGATGCCCGATCTGGCCGCCGAAGTCAGGAGCGACGCAGGCAAGCTGGTTCGGATTAAAGATCTTTTCCAACAGATTCAACGCGGTTTAGGCAAACGCGACGAGTTCATCGATATCGCGAGACTCTATCGCGAATTGGGTGACCCGTTAGGGGCGTTTGGTTGGGATGTCATCCTGCGGGTGAACGAACGGCAACCGATCCCCAACGAGCTCGTGGAAACCCAAAAGGCCCTGCGATCGGGGCCCAAGCTCGAATGCCGAATCCTCGCCAAGCTTCCGATCGACTCATGGCCGATCCCCGATTCAACTCAATTCACGATTGCGTCGGACGAAGGGTCCGAAACCTCGATTTCGGGCTCGATTCCCATTCGACTCAGCGATGTGGCAGCCCAGCGAGGCATCGCCACCCAGTACACCAACGGCGCCGAACCAGGAAGAGGCTGGACCACCATCGAAGGAATCGGCGGCGGCGTCTCCGCGATCGACTACGACCGGGACGGTTGGATCGATTTTTTCTTTTCACAAGCGGGCGACAATCCTCTCAAACCCAATCCCAATTATCAACCCAAGAGCCTCTATCGATCGCTCCGCTCGGAACGATTTGAAGAGGTCGCAAGCTTGGCATCGGTTGCTGGTCGCGGGTTTGGCCAAGGGACCGGTGTAGCGGATATGGATCAAGATGGTTTCGACGATTTGCTCGTGGCCGATATGGGACGGATTTCCTATTTTCGGAATCAAGGAGACGGCACTTTCGAATCGGTCTCGCTTCTGCAGGCTCCCGCGCCCGCGTACTGGAACAGCTCGATCCAAGCGGCCGATCTCAACGGTGATTCCCTCCCGGATATCGTTCAAGGTGAATACATCCACGGCGAAGACGTGTTCACTCGACGATGTTCCTCGGCCCAGAACACCACCCTGATATTCTGCCATCCCAAGCGGTTCGAACCTGGCAAGAGCCGCATCCTCTTCAATCGAGGAGACGGCTCATGGCAACTGGCCCCCCAGGAACTCCTCGATTCACTCGTCGACGGCTATGCCCTGGGCAGCTTGATAACCGACCTGGATGGGGTCGGTGGCAATGATGTCTTCTTTGCAAACGATGTTTCACCGAACCATTTGCTCCTCAGTCAGCGCACCGGCGAAAGCGCAACCCTTCAGGAGGTAGGAATGCGGGCTGGCGTTGCGGTGGACGCCCTCGGACGATCGCAAGCATCGATGGGAATCGCCTGCGGGGACCAGAACCGCGATGGCCTTCTCGACATCATCGTTACGAACTTTCGCTACGAGGACAGTACTCTGTACCTCCAAACTTCCCCCGGGGTCTTTGTCGATGGAACACGGGCATCTCGACTCGGTGAGTTTACGCGAGAATGGCTCAGCTTTGGTTGTCAGCTCGCGGATATCGACAATGATGGCTGGCTGGATTTTATCACAGTCAACGGGCACATCGACTTTCTGACCCCTTGGCAAATGCCTCCTCAGGTTTTGTACAACCGCAAAGGCAAGTTCGAATGGCTCCTTCAACCCAGTCCCGGACCTTACTTTGAGGTCGATAATGTAGGCCGATCCTTGACCATGGCAGACTTTGATCGGGATGGCCATGTCGATTTTGCCATCACCCATTTGGATCGTCCTGCGGCTCTGCTTCGCAACGAATCCCCTCGGGGCTCCAACGCGTATGTGCAATTGGAATTGATAGGAACGGAATCCCAGCGCGAGGCGATCGGCGCTCGCGTGTTGGTCCAGGCGGGAGGCGAAAAATGGGTTGCACCCCTGTCGGTCGGGGACGGGTTCTACGGAACCAATGAACGTCTCGTACACATCGGCCTCGGGTCGGTCGCCCGCATCGATTCCGTTGAAATCACTTGGCCGAGCGGGCGGCGGGAAACCTACCGCGATCTCGAGCCCCTTCAGCGATACCGGGCGATCGAATCCCAAGGAATCGAAGCCGTTCCCCGCTAACCGCATCATGCCAGGGAATTCGGGCTACAGAATTCTTGGTCCGCAGCTACAATTCCGTACCAATGATGAACCGGTATGAGTACGACGTTATTGTGGTGGGAGCGGGGCACGCGGGGACCGAGGCTGCGGCGGCAGCGGCGCGTTTGGGTGCGCGCGTCGTGCTCCTGTCCGGAAATCTCGACACCGTCGGCCAGATGAGTTGCAACCCAGCCATCGGCGGCGTGGTCAAAGGCCAAATCGTTCGGGAAATCGACGCGTTGGGCGGCCTGATGGGAGAAACCATCGATCGGACCGGCATCCAGTTCCGGTTGCTCAACAGCCGCAAGGGCCCCGCGATGCATTCGCCCCGGGCTCAAGCCGACAAGAAAGCCTACCAATTCGAAATCAAGCGGCGCATCGAAGAAGAACCCAATATCGATCTTCGACAGGAGCTCGTGGAAGATCTGCTGACCGAGACTGTCGACGGCCGCGAAACGATCGTCGGGGTACGGGTGCGAGGCGATGCGATCTATCGATCGCGTGCCGTCGTCTTGACCACCGGAACATTTCTCCAGGCGGTCATGCACACCGGAGAAGCGAAAACGCCCGGTGGACGAGCCGGCGAAGGAACAACCTCCGGCATCAGCCACGCTCTGAACCGGCTCGGGTTTCGCATCGAACGCTTCAAGACCGGTACGCCCGCTCGGCTCAATGGTCGAACCATCGATTATTCCCGAACGGAAATGCAGCCGGGGGACGAACAGCCGCAAGCCTTCTCCTTCATGACCGACGCGCTGCCGGAACCGCAGATGCCTTGCTGGATCACCTACACGAATGAGCAAGTGCACTCGTTGATTCGAGCGAACTTGCATCGCGCCCCGATGTACACGGGCCAGATCCAATCCTCGGGTCCTCGATATTGCCCATCGATCGAAGACAAGGTCGTTCGATTCGCTGACAAGGATCGCCATCAATTGTTCCTGGAGCCGGAAGGCCGACACACCCAAGAGGTGTATGTCAACGGAATTTCCACCTCGTTGCCCCGCGATGTTCAAGATCAGATGTTTCGCATGATCCCCGGTCTCGAGCGGGCTCAGATCATGCGCTATGGCTACGCCGTCGAGTACGATTTTTGTCCCCCGGATCAATTGACTCCGTGGCTGGAAACCTAGGCCGTTCGAGGATTGTTCTTCGCAGGCCAGATCAATGGCACCACCGGCTATGAAGAAGCCGGCGCTCAAGGAC
>JBKDPB010000188.1:0-4360 GCA_046342615.1 Planctomycetota bacterium
CTCCACAAGACAATCAGGCAAATCAGACCGACAAAACCCGCCACGAGGATCCCGGCCATCATCAGTAGGCTCTGAAAAGTCACCGGCGGTTCGCGTTGAGCAAGCAACAACGTGTTGAGCAAGGTTGGCGTCATGATGCAATGAGATTGAGTGACTTAGGGGACAGAGTTCCAATCGGCAACAACACGGACGGTGGTCGTCCGCGAATCGACGTCTTTTAGTTTATCCGAAACGCGGGTTGACGCGGAACTCCTCACGCCGCGATCGATCAACATTCGGGAAAAAAGGACGGGCCCATGGCAGTGCGACTACCGCAAGTGCCGGTCGAACCACTCCCCGAATCGTTCAAGATCCAGGATCATCGTCGGCCAACCGTGCTCCCCCCCTGGTTGAACGACGAGCTCCACCTGCTTGCCGATCTCCTTCGCTTTGGCCTGAAATCGTTGGCTTTGGTCGAGCGGGACGAGCGTATCGGCATCGCCGTGATAAATCAGGGTCGGTGGCAGGCTCGCGTCCACGAAATAGATCGGCGAACATTCCTTGCCAACCTTTTGCCAAAGATCCCTATCGCTACCGGCATCCCCAAATGCTTTGACAAAGCTTTTGGGTGGACCGCCATCCCCCAAATTCTCCGTTGACTCGCCCAAATGGAGCAAATCGGTGACAGGATAGAAAATCGCGACGGCCTGAACCGCACTGCTCTCTCGGTCGATGGGATCGTCTGCGTCGGCCGCCCCCGAACCTCCGCGGGTAGCCAGCATCAAACTCAAGTGACCGCCCGCACTTCCACCCGTGACCCCGATCTTTTTGGGATCGATACGGTATTCATCCGCATGGTACCGGATGTAGCGTATCGAGCGGTGCATGTCGTCGATGATATCTGGGATCAAGCAATCGGGTTGCGAAACATGGCACACTGCGAAGATCGTATAACCGCGCCTCAGCAGCGGAGCCATCAACCAGGCAGGTGCATCCCCTGCCTTTTGGGATCTCCAACCACCACTGACCATATAAGCGATCGCAAGCCCATTGGGCTCGTCAGGACGAATCACGTCAAGAGTCAACGGAGTGCCATTTCGCATGCCGTAGACCACTCCATTGGCACGCTCGATCTTGGGGTGGTAGTAGCCCCACAGGTAACCGCCCACTCCCAAGAAGATCGCCAACAAGCAAAATGTCGCAAGGGCAACCCGCTTCAACCATTTCTTCATCATCGAACTCTGCCGAACTGAGAGACTCTCATCAACCTGCACGCACCGATTGTCGTTCGTCCGCACGCTCTTTGCAGGAGTCATTAAGGTATCTATGCCTGCCTGAAATTGCGAGAGGTTCTTCGTCGGGAAGATCACCCCAACCCAGGCACGGATTATGGAGCGTTTACCTCCAACCTCCGCGGCATCGATCGCAGACGGGGGGAGATGGGCCCATGTGAAAGGGCAAGGTTCCGTATGCGTTTCAGAACTTACCTGCGACACAAACCGATTTTCTAGACAGGTCAATGGAGCGTTTTATGCAACTCTCACGAAAAAAACACTCATCCGATCTGGGGAGCTTGTAAGATATCGGCGGTGGGTGCCGCCGAATCCTGCGCCCCCAACCATCCGCCGCTACGACTCGAATAACCCGCGCCATTCACAAAGCCTTTCGATGAAGATTCTTGGGATCAACGCCTATCACGGCGATGCCTCAGCATCCTTGGTGATCGATGGCAAACTGGTTGCGGCTGTCGAGGAAGAGCGATTCAATCGCATCAAACACTGGGCAGGATTCCCGAGCGAGTCGATCCGTTACTGCTTGGAAGCAACCGGGATCCCTCCAACGGACATCGATCATGTCGGAATCTCGTTTTCTCCGCGAGCGAACCTAGGGCGGCGACTCGGCTACCTTCTGACACATCGCCCTCGGTTTTCCGCCGTACTCGATCGGCTTCGACGGCAGGGGAAAACGCTCGGACTCGAAGAGCAATTCGCTCAGGCCGTGGGGGTCGACAAACGCTTCCTCCGCGCCCAATTCCATCGCATCGAACACCATCAAACTCACGTCGCTGCGGGATTTCTCATCTCCCCCTTCGACGAAGCGGCGGTGCTGAGCGTGGACGGAATGGGTGATTTCACGAGCACACTCACGGCCCATGGCCGAGGAACGGATTGGCAGGAACAGGCTCGAGTTTGGTACCCACACTCCATCGGATTTCTGTACAGCAACATCACCATGTATCTCGGTTTTCCCCACTATGGAGACGAATACAAGGTCATGGGATTGGCTCCGTACGGCGAGCCAGAATTCCTCGATTTCTTTCGAAGAATCATTCGCCCCAAAGGGGATACCTTCGAATTGAATCTGGATTATTTCACGCACCACCGCAAGGGGATCGCGATGAAATGGAACGACGGAGCACCCGTGGTCGAACCGTTCTATTCCCAGAAATTAGTCGACGAACTTGGGCCGGCGCGATCCGCAAGCGAACCTGTCAGCAAACGGCACGACAACATCGCAAAGTCGCTGCAGGTTGCGACCGAAGAGATCGTCATGCACATGCTCCGCCAGTTGCACCGCACCACCAAGTCGGAGAACATCTGCATGACCGGAGGAGTGGCGATGAACTCGGTCGCCAACGGCAAGATCACACGTGAAACCCCTTTCCAGCATGTCTACATCCCGGCGGGGGCTGCCGACAATGGAACCTCATTCGGCGCGGCGTTTTACATCTGGAACCGGGTACTCGGCAAAGAACGTGGCTTTATCCAGGATCATGCGTACTGGGGCTGGGAAGCCCGCTCGGAAGATATCGTCTCGGCCGCCGCATCCATCGGCGTTCCAACGATCGACTTGGACGAGCAATCCTTGATCGAAAAAACGGTCGACCTGCTGATCGCAGGTAAGGTGGTCGGTTGGTTTCAAGGTCGCATGGAGTTCGGCGCTCGCGCTCTGGGTAACCGATCTCTGATCGCGGACCCGCGCCGAACCGATATGCGGGACATCATCAATCTACGAATTAAGTTTCGCGAGAAGTTCCGACCGTTTGCCCCGAGTATCCTCGAGGAACATGTCGGTGAATGGTTTGAGATCGACGAGCCGACACCCTACATGGAAAAGGTGTTCCCTATCCGCTCGGAAAAGCACCGCGAGATTCCTGCCGTGACGCATGTCGACGGCAGCGGTCGTCTCCAAACCGTTTCGCAACGCACCAACCCACTTTATCACAAACTCATATCCGAATTCTTTCGTCGTACCGGCGTCCCAATTCTGCTCAATACATCTTTGAACGAAAATGAACCCATCGTTCGGACGCCACACGAAGCCATTTCCTGCTTCCTTCGGACCGACATGGACGCCATCGTGCTCGGCCACTACCTGATCGATCGCCACGCTCCGAATTTTCCGGAAGACAAACGCAAACGATCTGGTTCCTAAGCGGATCCGGCTAGACAGGGAGCCGAAGTGGGGCGATTGAGTTTGCTCGCGCCCACGCGAACAATAAAAAAAGGCAGGTTGCCCTGCCTTTGTTATCGACGATCCTGAATAACCGACCGCTATTTCGTCGTTATTTCGTCACCAAGCGGCGAAACCGAAAGCCAGCGGCGCCCGCAATCGCTGCACCCAAAAGGACCATCGAAGTCGGCTCGGGAACGGCGGAGACGCCGTTGATCGTCACCATGTCGAAACGCCATGTTCCGCCGGTGGCATAGGCGGCGCTGCTGGAGGACACATACCCTGTTCCACTGCCGAACGATGACAGAATCCGGAAACCGAAGTTGGGATTGTTATCAGCCCCAGCGATCGAGGAAAGATTGACCGACCGACCGTTGAACCAATCGTCCCCCGCACCCGTCACCGTGCCGTCGAAAGCGGAGAGAGTACCGCTGCCACCGAACAATCCAGGCAGATTCGCCGGATTGCCTCCAGCGGGTGTGACTCCGACCGTCGCATTGGACGCATCCAAGTTCAATCGGATGTAGCTGCTGCCGTCTGTCGTGTAAAAGAAAGCAACAAAGCGGCTTGCGGAGTTTGAGTGTCGTTGATCCCAGGAAACCGATATGTTCTGGAATCCGACCGTCGAGACGTTGAATTGAACTCCAGCCGTTTCGTTGGCTGCGCTCGCGGCTGGCCAAGTCGTTATATTCCACCCGGAGTCGTCTCCAGTTGCCGGGTCGGTTGAGCCACCGCTTGCATCGCCGCTCGCGAATGTCGCCGTTGTTCCTCCAAACAAACTAGCTGTTCCAGCACCGATGTTTGCAGTTGTTGTGCCGGTCGCCGCATTCGCGTCAGGAGTCACCGAATTGAAGTTCCACTGCGTGATCACGTCTGCGGACGCTGCGGACGCGAAGATCCCGCATAAAATCAATGATGTTAACGTTGC
>JBKDPB010000189.1:0-4687 GCA_046342615.1 Planctomycetota bacterium
CCCAGGTGCGTTGCGCGATAGCACCGCGGGCGTCCCCGAGCCGCAGGCGGATACCGACATCGACTCGGCCTCGCGGCAACCAGCATCCCTTTCCACCATCGTTGTTGCAGGTTCAGGCTCTCAAGGATCCGGAGTCCAGAAACCATTTGAAAGTGCCCGAACGCTCGAGGAAGCCATCGCTCGGTGGGAAGCAGACCCATCCATCGAACGGATCGTGCTTTCCGATCCGAGCATCCGGATTGTCAAGCCGATCTCGATGGGTCGTACCCCTGGCAATCGGACTTTGCGATTGGAAGGATCCGGCACCGTCCGACCGCTCCTGGTATTGGGAGACGTCGCGGGCAGACTCCCCTCCGACCTCGTGGCGAGTTGGCTGATGCTGGACGGTGCATCGGTTGAACTGCGGGGTTTGGATATCGATGCAATCTACAACGTGTTCGAGGGTGTGCCTCCCGCCGTATTCCAGATTGCCTCGGGTTCGCGATTGCGACTCATCGATTCCACCATCACGCTCAAATCCGCACCCAGCGGCCGACTGCCGAGCATTTTCTGTTTCAAGAACCCCTCAACGCAACCAGCGGGAGCGTCCAGCATTCAGCTTGATCGCTCCGCGATTCGCGGGCAAGGAGACGTCATTCGAGTCGAGTCGAATGATCGCGTTGAAATCGAGCTCAATGAGATATGGGCCGCGGTCGCTGGCTCCATGATCGATATCGAGGGATCGAAAACCATGAATCGGTCTCCTCGTGTCCGAGCGGAATTAAACCACGTCACATCGATCACGCTCAACCCTTGGATACGCGTTCGCATGGGGACTGCCAATCCCTATCCCGTACCCTTTGTACGAATCGCCAACGAATCGATCTTTTCCGGTTCGCAAACCCTCGTCGAATGGGATGCCTCGAATGTCGTAGACTGGCCATTCTCCGAGCAAGTGAACCGGGTGGATGATCTGGGGCGTTGGATCGATCTGCGAGGGATGGACAACGTTTACGATGTTCCAACCATCATGAGGCTGCTCCAAGTCATCATGTCGATGTCCAGCGAAGAGGTCTCGATCGATAGCGATTCCAACTTGCTGCGCAACGAGCGGGGCATGGAACTCCACTCGGCGTGGCAGACGGCGCCCCCGTGGGAAATCGCACGCATGCACACGATCGTCCCGAAATGGACCGACGGAAGCTCTTCCAGCCTGAATCCAGGGTGCCATCCGGACCAACTCCCTCCCTTCCCCTCGAGGGGAATTCCATAGACACGCGACTTTTTTTTGAATATCGCGCCTCGTCGGCCTGGCATTTCCGCCTGATCGACAACCGAGTGCCCATCCACTACGATCTTTCTGTCGCAAAGGCCTTGCGCAGATCGGATCGGTTCGGAACGTTTTTTGACCGCATGAGAAGGTATTGGCTATGACCGGGTTTCTTTTCGGATTGCTGGCTGTCGTCGTCGTTGTCGTTTTGTTTCTCATGTTTCTGGTGGGGCTCTACAACAACCTCGTCGCACTGAAGAACCGCTTCCAAAACGCTTTTTCCCAGATCGATGTCCAGCTGAAACGCCGCTATGACTTGATCCCCAATCTCGTCGAAACGGCGAAAGGGTACATGGCTCATGAGAAGGAAACGCTCGAAGCGGTGATCCAGGCGCGGAACGCTGCAATGGCCGCTGGCCAACGGGCCGCTGCCAACCCAGGCGACCCTGGCGCCATCTCGAACTTGTCGACCGCCGAGGTCGCATTGGCCGGTTCGCTCAACCGCTTTATCGGACTGGCCGAAGCCTATCCCGACTTGAAGGCCAACCAGAACATGCTTGCTCTGCAAGAAGAATTGACCAGCACGGAGAACAAAATCTCGTTCGCGCGTCAGGCCTTCAACGATGCGGTGATGCACTACAACACCGCGTGCGAATCCTTTCCGAGCAATCTCGTCGCGGGCTTCGGCAACTTCCAAAAGGCAGCGCTTTGGGAACTGACCGAGACCGCTCAGCGGGAACCCGTGCAAGTCAAGTTCTAACCGGACCTATTCGGATAACAGACCGTGGACTTTTTCGCGCATCAAGAACGCGCCCGGCGCAATACGGGTAGGCTGATCGTCTATTTTGTGGTCACCCTCATCGCAATTGTCGCATTGGTCTATATTGCCATCGCAGGCATCGCGGCAGCGGCAACGCAGAACAGCGAGCAGCCGATCGATTTCTTCGTTTTTCATCCTCGGCTTTTCATCGGTGTTCTCGGAGCCGTCCTCACGGTAATCCTGGGCGGTTCGCTCTATAAAACCCTTCAACTCGCCGGCGATGGTCATCGCGTCGCCGTCGAGCTGGGAGGGGTAAAGGTTCAACCCAATAGCCGTGATCTCGACGAGCGAGTGCTGCTCAACGGGGTTGAGGAAATGGCGATCGCTTCGGGCACCCCCGTTCCCCCGGTCTACCTCCTCGACGAAGAGGGGATCAACGCGTTCGCCGCTGGGACTACGCCCCAAAATGCCGTCATCGGCGTAACTCGCGGCTGTCTGCGAACCCTCTCCCGCGATGAGCTGCAAGGCGTGATCGCGCACGAGTTCAGCCACATTCTCAATGGCGATATGCGGATGAATGTTCGATTGATCGGCCTGCTCTACGGGATCATCCTCATCGCCATGATCGGCTATGTCCTACTGCGACTCATGGCGGAAATCCCGGCGCGCGCATCCAGCAGCGATGATGATGGAAAAGGAACCATCGCCATCATCGCAGCCTTGTTCGCCACCGGGCTTGCCCTCCTCGGAATTGGATACATCGGGGTCTTTTTCGCGAGCTTGATTCAATCTGCGGTCTCTCGCCAACGGGAATTCCTTGCCGATGCATCCGCTGTCCAATTTACGCGCAATCCCTCGGGTATCGCCGATGCCCTAAAACGGATCGGAGGGTGGAAACAAAAATCGAGATTGAAAGCCGTCTATGCCAAGGAAGCCAGCCACATGTTCTTTGGACAAGGGGTCATGTCTCTTTGGTTCGCAACCCATCCTCCCCTGGAAACCCGCATTCGCCGGATCGAGCCGAGCTTCGATGGCAAATTCCAAAAAACCTCTCCGATCCAGCACAGCGAATCGGATATCGTCGATCCCTATACCCTAAAAATGCATCGACAGAACCAAGCCTCCTCCCACGTTATGGCGCTGGCGGGCGTCCAGCACTTCGAGACCCAACCCACCAATGCTGTCAGCCATGTCGGCAACCCGGTGGAGGAGCACATCGATCATGCGCAGCAATTGATCGGCGAAATGCAACCATTGCTGGTCCGCGAGGTCCATGATCCGCTGGGAGCCGTCGCCGTGGTCTATGCGTTGCTGCTGGCTCCCGAATCGTCGGGGACCCGCCGAGCTCAACTCGATGTTATCCTCCAATATCAAGGCGCTCCGCTTCGCGACGAAGTCCTTCGAGTCATCCCCCAGACCGATGCGTTGGAAGTCGAACAGAGACTTCCCCTGGCTTGTATGGCGTTGCCTGCTTTGGATCAATTGTCCGACCCACAAGTCGGTACGCTTCGCACTGTTGTTCGAGGATTGATCGATGCAGATCATCGTCTGACCATCTTCGAATACGCGCTGCAGCGATTCATCTCGCGGCGCTTGATTTTGCGTGCCAATGCTCCCAAACCCTTGGTCAAACCTACGCAAGATCAGATCGTTGAAGCCTTTCAGTCGGTCTTGTCCACCCTTGCCCACCTCGGCGGCAATACGCATGCAGAAGCCGCCTATCAGGCAGGCTGGAGCAGTTGGACGAGCGGCCCGAGAGGGATGCCGATGCTTGAAAAAGACCAGTGCACGCTGGACCTTCTGAATGATTCTCTCGATCGATTGCAGGCTGCCCAGCCCGCATGGAAACGAGCGATGCTCAACGCCTTCTCGGAGTGCATCGCCTACGATCAACGGGCGACGATCAACGAAGTCGAACTCTTGCGTGTCATCTCCGATGCGCTGGGATGCCCGATGCCTCCCGTTCTACCCAACGTCTGATTCGCGGGTCTCTCAGGCCCTTCCTGCCACGTAGCGGTATCCTGCCACGGACTGGTACAATCGGGCCTGTTAACCCCATCGATGTCAACACCACTCCAAAGATGACTATGTCCCGATTTCTCCTCCTGCCGTGGATCGCTTGCACGTTGCTAGACGCGAGTCGGCTCGTTCCGGCTCATGCAGATACGGATCAACCGATCGCCGAAGTTCCAGGGGTTCAAATCGAATTGCTCGTCGCATCGCCGCAGATCGCGACCCCCACGGGGATTGATGTCGATGCCCGTGGGCGGATCTATGTGATCGCATGCCATACTCATTTTCGACCCGCCAGCTACGAAGGTCCAGAATTCGATGAGATTCTCCTCTTCGATCCCGATGGTTCGAACCGGCGCGTGTTCTACAATCGCACCCGGACCACGATGCAAATCTTGTTGGGATCTGATGGCTGGGTCTATCTCGCGCAGCGCGACCGCATCCTTCGCATCCGAGACACCGATCGCGACGGAATCGCTGATTTCGAGGAGAACATCGCGACCTTGGATACGATCGCGGACTATCCGCATAATGGTCTCAGCGGTTTGGCATGGCATCCCGACGGCGATGTGGTTTTTTCCCTCGGCGAAAACTTCGGCAAGGATTGGACACTCACGGCGCGCGATGATTCGAAGGTCCAAGGTCGAGGCGAAGGAGGCGTATTC
>JBKDPB010000190.1:0-11514 GCA_046342615.1 Planctomycetota bacterium
GTATTGATGGTTTCTCGGTTCGAGGGATTGGAATCGTTGGTTGGCTAGGCCAAAGCAGCTTCTTCCTTGGCGGTCATTTCTTGGTTCGCAGCATCGGCATCGGGATAGGCTTTGCGGATCCGGTCGTAACCGAGATCGTGCAGCTCGCGAGCCAGCTCCGGCCCCCCCGTTTCCACGATGCGCCCACCGAGCATCACATGCGTGTACTGGGGCGGGTTGTGTTCGAGCAGCTTGTCGTGGTGGGTGATGATCAACAGACCCATTTTGTCCCGGCCGATCTCGGCGATCGACGCGCTGGCCAAGCGAACCGCGTCGGCATCCAGACCGCTGTCGGTCTCGTCGAGAATCGCGAACTTGGGAGAAAGCATCGCCATCGTCAGAATCCCCGCTCGCTTCATTTCACCGCCGGAAAAACCGTCGTTGACATAGCGTCGAGCAAATTCCGGATCCATCTTGAGGAGTTCCATCTTGGACTTGAGCTCCTTGCGGAAATCGCGCATCGGGATCAATTCCTCTCCCTCCTTGCGATCGGGGCGACGAACGTTGGTTACAGCATGGCGGAGGAAGTCCGCTGTCTTGACCCCTGGAATCGCCACGGGACGCTGGAAAGCCATGAAGATGCCAGCTCGAGCCCGCGCGTCGGCCTCCATCTCGGTCAGATTCACCCCGTCGAGATAGATGGCCCCCTCGGTGATCTCATAGTTGGGATGCCCTGCGATCGCCAATCCGAGCGTGCTCTTGCCGGAACCGTTCGGGCCCATCAGTGCATGCGTTTCTCCAAACTTGATCTCGAGGTTCACCCCCCGAAGGATCGGCTTGTCGTTGACCGAGACGTGCAGGTTTTCGATACGCAAAACGTGAGTCATGTTGGCTTGGTGTAAAAGGATAAAACTTTGATGAAATGAAGTTTGGTGAAACAAAGGTCGTGGATACGAGTCTAAGTCGCGGGTGCGAGCTTCTCCGCCGGCTTAAACTGACAGCATCCATGGCCGTCCAGTTTGCATTGCGACAGCTCCATCTGTTGACCGATCGCCTGGCTGAGCACTTGCTGCTCGAGTCGGCACAGGCTGCGATCTTGATCTCGCTGAATCAGGTCGGGATACGGGCACGCATGGACGGCCAAGACAGGGACACCACCTTCGCGATCGAAGGAGGCAGGTATGCGGCGCGAGAGCATGAGGTTCGCGAGGGATCGCATCCGATCATCCAGGGTCCCCTGGGGAAGCATCTCGTGAAACGCTCTACCCATCCGTTGGCTAACCCGCTCGATCAGCTCGGATCGCAACTGCGAATCCGGAATCGCCAAGACTTCGCTCCACAAAGAGATCGCCAAATCCGTGTAGGTGACCCCGACCTGTCTCCAGCCCAAGTCCGTCAAAAAATAGGCGTACGTGGGTCTGCCTCGACCATGCGAATGCTTGCGACGCTCCAGGTAGCCCGCGCTCTCAAGCCGATCGAGCCGTTGACGGACCGCGGTCGCCGTTACCTCGAGCTTCTCCGTCAATTCCGTGACGGTTAAACCTTCTTCGCGGCGGAGTAGGTCCAAGACCAGTTGATCCACGGGTCGGATAGGTGAATGGCTGGTGGTATTTGCCAAGTCCATGATTCCGATGCCTCGAGTTGGGTTGCTGGAAATTCGGGGAGAAAACCAATCCCCCGCACACACCGCAGTATAGGGGTTCGGGCATTTTTGACAAGCTTTATTGCGAAAACAGGCTTTCCTCGGGTTTTGGTGGGCGATATGCTGGCCAAATGCGTTCAAGCGTCTGGGTTTTGACATTATTGACGTTGGTCGGTCGCCCGTGCGCGGCTCAGGAGGATGTGGGCCGTTCTGGGGGGGCGACCGGCACCTTGCTGCTATGCGGCGGAGGAAAGCTAGCCCCCGAGCTGCTGGGGACCTTTCACTCCCTCGGGGGTGGGGATCAGGGGTGTCTGGTTCTCATTCCTACCGCTTCGCCAAGGTCGGATCAGGGTGATTACACGCCGTGGTTGCCTCTATGGCAAGGGTATGCGTGGCGCGAACTCCACGTCGTTCACCTGCAGGATCGCGAGGATGCGGAGAATCCGTCGCATGCGAAAATCCTCCGTGCGGCCACGGCGGTCTGGATGGGTGGCGGTGACCAGAGCCGACTCAGCGAGCGTTTGGCAGGGACCACGATGGAGAGGGAACTCAAGGCGCTGTTGGACCGGGGGGGCGCCTTGGGTGGGACGAGTGCCGGGGCCGCGATTTGTTCCAAGGTGATGATCCGGGATGGGAAGCGGGAACCGGTCCTGGGAACCGGTTTTTCCATTCTGAACGACGTGATCATCGATCAACATTTTGGAGCCAAAAATCGGCAGGAGCGATTGTCCCGAGCCACGCTGCTGCATCCAGAACTCGCGGGTTTGGGGATCGACGAGGGGACGGGGATCCTCTGTCGCGACGGCGTTCTCGAAGTGATCGGCGACGGGTATGTGCACTGGTACCGCGCCGGGGACGCGCAGGCGGAGGCCGAGCATAAAGCGGATGCTCGCTGGGGTGCTGGCGAGCGTGTGGAATGGTCGCGCGTCGTGGCGGTGGCGAAATCGGCTCAAGCGTTGCCCTAGCCATTTCAACGTCCAACATTCACGGCGAGAGAATCGCTGCGTCCCGAACCACCGTTGCCAAGGGTATCCGCCATGCCGCCCCCGATCGTTTGGGGGCTAAAGGTGGACTGGCACGGAAGAGAACGGGTTGTTTTCAGGGCTTCCGCGCGGAGGCGCAATCGTCACAACCCGAGCGATTGACAAAAATTGCTGCGGAAACTCGAGTTGTTTGGCGAGAAACCCTCGTTGGCGGCGGCTTTCACCTGCGGAAAAAACCTAGGTACCTTCGAGGCGGTGCATGTCCCACCGCGCTTCCCCGCGCAGAGAGCTACAAGTCGAATCACCACGGAGAGACAGGAACGATGATTGCAATGAATTCGGCCGATACACTGAAAAAACACGGTTGGATCATGTGGCTTGCCGTCGGCGCAAGCGCCGCGTTGATTTGCATGGGCCAGTTCGGATTCGTTGATGGCTGGCGGGCGATTCTTTTCCTGAACACGGGAGGGATCGGGCTGATTTCGTGCCTTGGGTTGTCCGAGTTGGGTCGGCGCCACGATGAGCGGGAAATCCGACGTTTGCGGGAAGTCGCGACGATGGATCCGCTGACTGGAACAGGGAACCGGCGTTGGTTCGATCAAGAGTTGGGGCGTCGAGTCACGCAGTTTCGGCGTTACCGGACGCCGTGCTCACTCTTGGTGATCGACGCAGATCATTTCAAATCGATCAACGATACATGGGGTCACGATGTCGGCGATCAGGTGCTGATCTCGCTCGTTCGAGTCATCACAGCGACGCTTCGCGATATCGATCTGCTATTCCGAATCGGAGGCGAGGAGTTTGCAGCCCTGTTGCCCGAAACCGAAGGAGTGAACGCGGCGATCGCAGCCGAACGAGTACGGGTCGCGATCAGCGAGCTGCAGATTCCCGTCGGAAGTCGTCGAATCCAGATCAATGCGAGCGTGGGTGGCTCCCAGCTTCTCTCGAATGACAGCGGCGAAAGCTGGTTCAAGCGAGCGGACAACGCGCTTCTGGAAGCGAAGCAGCAAGGGAGAGATCGGGTCGTCTTCTACGCGACCGTGAACGAGGTTGCTGCGCCGACGCAGCGGAACCAGGTGGATCAACACGAAGCATCCCCCCCAAAACTCTAGGCCGCACGACCTGAGAGTTGCGTTCCTCTTCTCCTCGAAGAACGAGCGACGTCGAGGGGTCTCGACAGGGCACCTCTCAGCCAGGGACACGCGGCGTAAAGAGATAGTCATGGTGGGAGACCTGGGTCGCGTTGTAGCCGTAATCGCAGATGGTGCTGACGCGTTGCCGGATGACTTCAGCGATCTCAGGGGGGGCTGTTTTCACATCGTGGCCTCCCATGATCTCCACGATCAGGAGCGGCCTGTCGCGTTGTAGGGTAGCCGATGCTCCGTGGATGCACTCGAGTTCGTGCCCCTCGACATCGATCTTCATCAAACCGATATTCTCGAGTTGGAGCGAATCGATCCGCAAGCCTTGTACCGCGAAGTAGCCCTGATGGTTGTCGTTGCAAACCGAGGCTCCTCCCGCATTTTCCCACGACATAATGCTGGGCATGTAAAAATCGGTTTCTCGATCGGATGCGGCTTTGTTGATGCATTGGATGTTCTGGTACTGGCCGCAATTGTGTTGGGTCAGCGAGAAGATCTCAGGGTGCGGTTCAAACGCGAATACTTTTTCTCCGCGACGCGCGAGTTTCGCCAGCGCGATGGAGTGCAGGCCCAGATTCGCGCCCGCGTCGATGACGTTGCGACCCGTTGGAAAGTGGGTTTCAAAAAGCTTGACGATGTCCGCCTCCCACACCGTACTCCCATCCGTCATCCATCGGGAAATGCCGTGGTCGTCGGCGAACAACTTCAAGTTGCCGTAATAATCATGCTTGACGTGAACAAACGGACCATCGTAGCGGCAGATGATTTCAGTGGGCTGCTTGGCAAACCGAAAAGCTCTGCGGACGGTCTTCATCAGTCTCGATGTCATCTTCTATTCTCCCTAGGAGGAAATCTTTTCAATGCGAGGCATCGGCGATGTGTGGATACCGCGAAGGTGGCTTTGGTGTTCGCGAGTCCGTGTCGACATGCGATCGCTGCGGAGGGTTCGAGCCATCTCCAGCGACGTCTCCACCATCGTCTCCGCAGCGGCCTTCCACGTCGGTAATCGAAAATCGACGGGAGGCCAAACCGCGGCAAATCGCTCCCCTTTCGAATCGCCGACGAGCAACCCGGCCAAAGCTCGAGCGTCGTGCGGATCAAAATAAACGCAATAGGCGCCGCCGATCTCTCGATGCACCGGGATGTTTGAAGCGAAAACCCGAGTCCCGCGCGCGATCGATTCCGCGATCGGCAATCCATACCCTTCCGCAAGCGACGGAAACACGACCGCTTTCGCATGTTGATAAGCGAAGGTCAGTTCGGCATCGGACATATCGGTCACCAATAGAATATTCTCTCCGTAGCGCGGGTGCTTGCGGATCCGGTCCGCAATCGCTTTTCCTTCCCAGCCAACGATTCCTGCAATCAAGAAACGGGCATGCGGCACTGCGTCGAATACCGTGTCGAAGATTTCGGATAGCAGACGCTGATTCTTTCGCGGCTCGATCGTGCCCACCGTCAGGTACGGTCCGACCGCTGCGCCGGTGATAAATCGATGAATCTCCGGGCGCACTTTCGACGATGCACCGATCGCCTTAAAGTCCGCTCCGTTCAGGCACGCACGCACTCGATGCTCCGCGACCTGTTCGCGATTGAGTTTTCGCAGCTCTTCCCGACACTCTTGGGCAATCGTCTCAGAAACACCCAGGACGAAATCCGCTCGCGAAAGCGATTCGGCAACCCATCGCTCAAAGATCGCGGGGCAGTCATCGGACACCCATTCCGGATGCCGCAGGGGGATGAAATCGTGCTGCAAAACGCCCAGCACAACCCCCGCTTCGATCGCATGATCGATCTCCGTCCACATCGGCTCGGCCCACGAAGAATCGGGCAAAAACAAAATATCGCTCGACCGAAATCGGAATCGATTCGCCGCGGAAGTGACCGCTGGCAGAAATCGCTTCACCTGCTCCAGCCGCCTCCGCATGGAGCGGCCGAAAAAGATCTTCTGCATCCGCTTCCGAAATCGCGGGAAAACCCCATTTCCCTTTCGCAAGGCAGGAACCAACAGTTCCCCGTTCTTGGTCATCGGCGCTCGTTCGAAAAAACCACCCTCAAATCGAAGGGGTACAAGCTCGATTCCGTGCTGCTGAGAAGCGGCCCATCCATGCTTCACCAGGTTTCCAACCACCCGCTGGATACCCGTTGTGCTCGGCGTCTTCATCGTTTGCGTGCAATCGATCAGAAGACGCGCCCGCTCCTCCGATCCTCGGAGCTGGCCCTCGGTGACGACTGAGCACTCCATGACCGTTTCCCACCCATCTCATTCGAAGAATCCATCCCATTGGCAACGCGTGCAATGTAGTTCGAACTCCCCCCGATCTCCAAGAGCAATCCTTCGAGAATCAGCGCGTGCAGATTTGCTAGCAACCTGTTGATTCCGAGGAACCCAAAGGGATTCATGCCAAGATATCCCGAAGGATCCGTCCGTGGACATCGGTCAAACGACGCTCGATCCCGTTGTGGTAAAAACTCAACCGCTCGTGATCTAAACCGAGCAGATGCAGCATCGTGGCGTGCAAGTCATAGATGGTCGCGACGTTTTCGACCGCTTTGTAGCCAAACTCGTCCGTGGCTCCATAGCTCATGCCGCGCCGGATCCCGGCTCCGGTCATCCAAACGGTAAAACCTGCTGGGTTGTGGTCTCGACCGCTGGCCCCTTTTTGGAAGGTCGGCATCCGTCCGAATTCGGTGACGAAGGCGACGAGTGTATCCTCCAGCAGTCCGCGGCGTCGGAGGTCGGTAATCAAACCCGCCACCGGTTGGTCGAGGATGGGGCCGTGGACGCTGTACTGTTGTTCGATGACTTTGTGCCCATCCCAATTCCCCACACCTTCCCCCATGGCATAGGAGCCGTTGAACAGCTGGACAAACCGAACATCCCGTTCGAGCAATCGCCGGGCGAGGATGCAGTTCTTGGCAAAACGGGCTTTGCTCGTGTTGGTGGTATCGTCGGCACCATAGAGCGCGAGCGTCTCGGCCGTTTCCTCTCCCAGATCGCTCAGTTTGGCGGCGGCCAATTGCATGCGAGCAGCCAACTCGTAGCTGGCAATGCGTGCCGCGAGATACTCGTCGTCAGGCCTGGTTTGTTGTTGAAGCCCGTTGAGCTGCTGCACGAAGCCGCGCGTTGCGGCATCGGTTTGGGGTGGAATTGCTTCCGGACGATGCAGATGGGGGATCGGCCGGTCGGAATTGAAGGGGGTTCCTTGAAATGCCGCCGGCAAAAAGCCGCTGGACCACTGGCGGGGCCCAATCTGCGGGACCCCGCGCGGATCGGGAATCGCGACGAACGCTGGCAAGTCTTCGCATGCCGATCCCAATGCATAGCTGATCCATGCGCCCATGCTCGGGAACCCATCGAGGGTAAAGCCGGTGGCCATCTGGCTCTCGGCGGGACCATGCGTATTCGATTTCGCTGTCATCGAATGGATGAAGCAAAGATCGTCGGCGAGTTCCCCGATGCGAGGCAGCAAGTCGCTGGTCATCTTGCCCGACGCGCCTCGAGGCCGAAAGGTCCATCGAGGTTGGATGAGGTTCCCTTGCTCTCCCTGAAAGGTGATCAAGCCCGAGCTTTCGGGCATCGGCGTATCGTGCCGCGCGATCAACTCCGGCTTGTAGTCGAACGTATCGACATGCGAGATTGCGCCCGACGCGAAAATGACGAGGACGCGTTTGGCACGGGGCGCAAAATGGGGCGGGCGCGGCGCGTAGGGTCGCGATGGATCGATCGAGGGGCGAATGGGTCCTTCTCCCGCTCGAGCGGAGTCCTTTGCCAGCATCGCGAGCAGCGCGATCGAGCTCAAACCCGACGCGCTATGGCCTAGAAACAATCGACGATGCATGTCAGTACACCATGATGAATTCGTTGGCGTTGAACAGAGCGCGACACAATGAATCCAATCCGTGTTGATCGATGAAGCCGCGACAGAGATCCCTTTCCTCCGCCGTGGGCGACCTGGAGAACATGAGCCCGTAGGCCCGGTCCACCTGGGCGTCGGCCGAGGGACCGACCTCGCGCTCAAGTCGCTTGGCCAACGCTCGGCTACGGTCGATCATGAAGCGGCTGTTCAGGAGGTTCAGGGCTTGCAGTGGAGTGGTCGAGACATTGCGCTTGGGTTGGATCTGGCCAGCATCGGGGCAATCAAACGTGCCGAAGATCAAGTCCAGTTCCGCGCGGGGTTTGCGTTGGTAGACCATGCGGCGAAATTCCGCCGCCCCGTATGCGGTCTTGGTTTCGTAGACACGGACGTAGTTTTCGTTGGGCTCGAAGAGATCGAAACCCGGACCACCCATTCTCAGGTCGAGCTCGCCGCACACACTGAGGATCGTATCGCGCAGCGGTTCGGATTCGAGTCGTCGCGGAGGAAAATAGCTGAGCAATCGGTTGCTGCCATCTCGCTCTTTGGATGCGTCGCTCGGCCGCGAGTCGAGACGATACACGCGGGCGGTGCAGATCAGCCGCTGGAGTTTCTTGACACTCCAACCTTGTTCGATGAACTGCACCGCAAGCCAGTCGAGAAGCTCGGGGTGCGATGGAACACCACCGCCTCGGCCGAAGTCGCTCGGCGTATCGACGATCCCGGTGCCGAAATGGTAGTGCCACAAGCGATTGACCAGAACGCGGGCCGTGAGCGGATTGCCCGGCGACGCAATCCACTCGGCCAACGCCAAACGTCGATCGAGGTTGCCGCTTTCGAGCGGCAGTTCAAAACCTGCGAACCAAGCGAGGCCGCCCGGAGCGATCGATTCTTTCGGAGACATCGGATCTCCGCGATGGAATCGGTGGACCGGTTCCGGCACCGCCATCTTGCCCGCGTAAACTTGAGGACCCGCGCGCAGCGATTGCATTTTCTGTTCGAGCTCCTTGAGGTGCTCGCGAAACGCGCTGCCCGGATCCTCGGTCGCGGCGGCTGCGTTGCGATCGCGACGATCGGAGCCGTCGGCGACCACCGTCCAACGTTCACCATCGGCGGAGACCGAGAGAGTGTATTGGGTTGCGACGCGGTCGGAGTAACGCGGTTCTGGAGTTCGGTCCCGGCTCCAAGAAACACGGTCGATCGATACGGTCTTCCCAAGATCGAAGACCAGCCATCCGGTTCCTGGAGAGTTCGAGAACCAGTATTACTCGTTCCCGTAGCGACCATCGTTGACATGGGCGAGTTGATGGAAAGCGTTGTTGGGGAAGTCTCCCGACGACTTCGCCGACGCGTCGCGCGCAACGTTCGTTCCATCGACACAGAAGATCTCGAACTCATCGATACAGGGCTCAGCACCCGTCGTTCCCTGGATTTCGAACCGGACCCATCGGGCCGGCACGGCCGCGAAGTTCTCGACGTTTTCGCGATGGGAGACAGGAGCGCGTCGGGCCGAGGAGGATCCGGGCATCGCCTGGGGTTCGAGTTGCAACAATTGCTCGCGAATCGCATGGGCCTTGATGGCGCACGCGTCGATCTCCGATTGCCGGCTCTGGGCATCGGAGCTACCGAGAGGCCGCTCGCCGTGCTGGACTCCGGACAGACAGGCTTTGATCCGGTAATAGTCCTGCTGAGAAATCGGATCGAATTTGTGCGCATGGCATCGAGCGCATCCGACGGTCAGGCCGAGAAACGTCGAGGCGGTCGTGCTGACCATATCGTGAAGCTCATCGGCTCGCTGGTTGGCAGTCAACACCGGATCGGGTGATTTCACGCGGTCCCATGGACCTCCCACCAGAAAGCCGGTCGCCTCCTCGACACCCCAACGATCTCCTGCGAGCTGTTCGCGCAGGAACCGATCGTAAGGAAGATCGTTATTGAATGAGTGGATGACGTAATCGCGATACGGCCATGCGTTAGGCCGTGGATGATTCATTTCAAAACCATCGCTTTCGGCGAAGCGAACGACGTCGAGCCAATGCCGCGCCCATCGCTCTCCGTAACGAGGCGAGGCGAGCAAGCCATCGACCAGTCGCTCAACCGCCTGATCCGCATCCCGCGAATATTCTTGAACAAATTGTTGCACCGAAGTTGGTTCGGGAGGCAGACCTGTCAAGGCAAAGCTGATGCGCCGGACAATGGCGTAGGGAGAGGCCGGGGCCGAGGCGCTCAACCCGGCAGACTCGCGTTTGGCTTCGAGAAAGCCGTCGATGGTGGAGTGATCCCACTGCCGACGAAGAGGCTGGTAACTCCAGTGATCCATGCTATCCGCGATTGCCTCGTCATCCTGCCATGATGCTCCTTGATCGATCCATTGGCGGATCGTTTCAACTTCCTCTGCATTCAGGCTTCGGCGTCCCTCCCCAGGGGGCGGCATGGCGTTGCTGTGGTTTGGTTCGCTGATGTATTGGACCATCGGGCTATCGGAAGATTTGCCGGGGACAATTGCGGCCTCGCCAAAATCCCCTCCGAGCATTGCGGAACTTTTGCGGTCCAGCCGAAAGCTGCTCATCTGCTTGTCCGGTCCATGGCAGGCCAAGCAGTGTTGGGTCAGGATGGGTCGGATATGCATTTCATAGGTGAGTCTGTCCTGGGCGAAGGCGGGAGCCATCCCCGACAGGAGCCAAGGGATGCTCAACGTGCACGTGCGCAGCGATTTCGCAAGTTGGTTCACGTTCGACGCTCCAAAAGGGGTGGGAAGCAGGCGTCCTGCCATGCTGGTAATCCATTCATTATAGCTAAGGGCATCGAGGCCAAGGATTGGATGCGATCGGCGAACCGGGTTTTTGTACAACGGACTTCCAGTCCGTAGGATAACGAACACGATTCGGCCTCTCGTCTGCGCCGAGCTTGCTATGAAATGGCGAAGCCCAAGATGCCTTTCGAACCCGGCACACCAGGTTACCAAGGTTGGAAAAAGGTCAGCCGGAGGGATAAAGCGAATGGAACCTCTGGGCAGCGGGGGGTGGTTGGTGACGGAACTGAGATCACCGTCGAACGCAGCGATGGTGGTATTGTCGACGCCGAGATCATCCGGCCACGCTCGTGGATTTTACGTAACGGCCTTTCGCAGGGCGCATGCTGCCGTTCAATCTTCCTGAACTGGAAGTCTCCGGGTTAGCGTTAGTCACTGCCATTGAAGATTGCCCTCCGATCGCCAGTGGCGAAGGCTCGGTGGTGACCGCACGGTTTGTCACCCGCGAAGTCCACGTCTTAGCCAGTGTGGATGTGCTGGGTGCCGACGGCACGGTCGAAACCATCACCGGGAAGACCATCCACCCCGTCTGGTCGGTGGACCGGCACTCATGGGTGCCGCTCGCTAAGCTCGCCCACGGCGAGCACGTCTACCAAGTCGGCGAGCTGGGTGTGCTGGTGCAATCACAATTTGGGAATCAGATCGGCATTCCAAGAACGCATGAACAGATTTGAAGAGATCGATCGAGATCGCGCGTTTGCGAATGACGATCAATCCATACAGCCGTTTCTCGTTGCGTTCTAAGTGAAATGCTAGCTCCGACCCATCATAAAGCGTTTGCCTTACAGTAAATCCGCTCGTTTCGAGTTGGGAACGCAACTGCGCTAGTCCCAAGTCCCTCCTCGCCCCGCCTCGGGGAGAGGAGGCTGGGAGGTGAGGGGCTTGCTTTGCTACCGCAAGAATTACGGACAACTGCTTTGCTTTGATCTGCCCCGAACATGCCACCACGACGATGACAAGCATTTCGCAACCAGCCGAAATGCAGAGCCTGTCCTGGTTTTCTTTCCAGACTCAATGCCAGCAAGAATTCTCACGCCGAGACGCAAAGACGCAGAGGTTTGGGAAACGATCGGAGCATGACCCACCCAACGTGTTCGTG
>JBKDPB010000191.1:0-6498 GCA_046342615.1 Planctomycetota bacterium
CCCCCAACCCTGCTCAACCCCTTCTCCCCGATATCCCCCACCCAAGGCCAAGCCGATCGCGATCATCCCGATCCCCATCGTCCCCGGCAACAACCATCCCCCCGACGCCAAACCATGAACGAGTTGCACGACGAGGACCAGCCACAGAACAACGCTGCTTTGAACAAGTGGCTGCGCCGAAGTTGAGCTTCCGATCCATGGACTCACGAGAGCGGCGATGGCGGCTGAGACGGCAAACGCGATTACGGTCCCCAACGATCTCTCGTCGGACGCAGTGACATAACTCCAAAGCAATTGGAGTGCTACCGCGAGGACAGCTCCCGACCAGAATGCGATCGCGATCCCCTTCGAAGTCACGGCTTCGCGTTCCCATGTCTGTTGTCCACGCATACCCGCGACGACGATCCAGGACGACAAACCGATCGCCGCGCTGACGAGCAGCAACAGAGGGACCCCTCCCGCATGCGCTGTCTCCAACAAGAAATTATGCGGATCAGCGGGGGATTCCGCCGCAGTTGGGAGTTTGACCTGCAGGTAGGTCGACTGAAAACCTCCAACCCCGAAACCCCGCCACGGTTCGCTCGCGATCAACGCGATCGCACCCTGCCAATAATCGAATCGGTACGCGAGCGATTTACCCGCCTCTTGGACAATGAGGGGATCGAAGAAATAGACGACCCACACTGCCAGCGCCAAAACCGCGCTGGCAACGATCGATCCGACCCCGAGAGCACGTTTGGAAATCCGCCCGGCAACCCATGCGACAATCATGGTCGCCATCAGCGTTCCCGAGCCAGCCGCGATCCATGCGGTACGACTTTTCGTCAATAGCAACGCGGCGCCGATACACGCCAGCAGCGCCGCGAAGAATCCAAACTTCACCCGAGAGATCCACGAAGCGAACGAGGGTATTCCTCGCGACATCCACAGACCGAACACCAATACCCAGAGACCGGCCAGAAAGCCCCCCAAAGAATTGGCCAGGGCATACACCCCTTTCATTTCGGTGCTGCGAATCCGATCGGCAAGAAGCAACGCGGCCGATGATTCCGCCGCAATGCCTTCCCGGCGAAACAGCTCTGCAGGATTCCGTTCCAATTGCCGGCGCAACGAGGGCTGAATGACCATGTATTCCCAGTACCCGTAAACCAATACCCCCACTCCCAACGCCAACAGCCCGGTGATGGCCGCTCGCGAGAAACCTGGACGGGTCGCCAACAACCCGACGCTGGTGGACCACACCAGCATCGAAGTCCACTGCCAAAAACCGTTGACAGCGAATCGCGAGTTGCCTCGCCCAGAAACGGTCGAGGTACCCCATGCCAACCATGCGATCGCCAGCGCGCACGCCGCGATCAACGCGACGCGAAGCCAGCGATCGCTCGGCGCCCGATGCGATCGGATCGAGGCAGGCTCAATCGCGACTCCGAGACCCGTCAGCACGCCCGTTGCCAGACAAAGTCCGATATGCAGCAGCGAACTGCCCGAGGCGATCGCCACGGTCGTATCGCAGGGATCCCAATGCTGCAGCACCATCACACCCGGAACGAGCGCGGTTGCAGCGAGCCAAGGAATCGCACGAATGGATGGAATGGATGAAGCCCGCTGCGTCATCGCTCCGATCCTGTCGTCAAGCTTTCCAAGACCGCGATCAACGACAACATCGCCAGCACGATCGAGATCACAATCCCAGCGCCAACCAAATCGGTGCGAGGCAAAATCAATGCTCCCAGGGAGCATGTCAAGGTGGCCAGGTAGATCGTGGCGACCGCCTGCTGCTTGGTCATCCCCAATTCGACGAGACGATGCGAAAAGTGTTTTTTGTCTGCTTGGAACGGACTCCGACCTTCGCGCAACCGGATCCAAATCACGCTGGCCATATCGTACAACGGAATGGCCAATAAACACAAAGGAGCCAAGACCGCGTGCGGGGTGGCCCCTCGCGCTCCAGGAT
This sequence comes from Planctomycetota bacterium, assembly GCA_046342615.1. GTDB lineage: Bacteria > Planctomycetota > Planctomycetia > Pirellulales > Pirellulaceae > JBKCUI01. The sequence continues at coordinate 1,955 of JBKDPB010000191.1, forward strand.
AAGTCGACAGCAGCGTGCCGATCGCGATCCAATAGCCGACCAGGTAACTGCCCGCATCCCCCATAAAGATCTTCGCAGGGGGCCAATTGTGTTTGAGAAAGCCGAGCAAACCTCCCAACAGCGTCAACATCATGGCTGCAACAAATAACTGCGGCTGGCCCAGCGACGATTCAGGGGTACTCAACAGCATGACCGACAACATGCCGCAAACGATCGAGGCAACACCCCCACTGAGAGCATCCATGTTGTCCAGCATATTGAATGCATTGATTAGCATCACGATCCAAAAAACGCTCAAGACCGATGTCAGCCATGGTGCATTGATGTATGCGGTCAACTGCAGGTGCTGGCCATACACGACCGCGCCCGCCACCCCGAACTCGACCAAGAGCCTGAGCCGCCAATCCAAGCCGAACCGATCATCGAGCAATCCCAGCACCATCAAAATGGTGCCGCCCAGAAGGAGGAACCATATCGAGCCAATCCGTGAGAGCAGACCCGGAATGTAAATCGAAATCGTTTCCGGAAGGAAGGCTGTGGACCAAGAGGGGCTGGCCGACAACAACCAAGTCGTTGCGGTTCCGATCGCGAACACCGTCACGATTCCGAACCAGATGCCGATTCCACCTCCCAGTGGAACAGGCGTGGTGTGGACTTTGCGAGCGTTGGGGCGATCCAGGAGACCAAGCCAGTGCGCATGACGAGCGATCCAGCCGACTGCGATTGCCGATACCAGGAACGCAGGCAGGACGGTGATCAATACAACTCCGATCACTGCAATATTCATTCGAACTCCTCGGATCGCGCGGGAGGCCGGGACGGGTTGCTGTGCAGCGACTGTGCGAATCGACGGCGAGCCGATGCGAGAAAGGATCGCACATCTTCCCGGCGATAATCCGCATAGGTCCATGGCATGGGTTGCCAAATCTGGTCCCGGAAAGCCAAGGTCACTTCCGCGTAAATCCCATCCCGAAGATAGATACGATGCTCTCGGTTTTTGGTCGATGCCAAAACGAGTTTCGTCAGGCTGAGGTATCCGGGATCGATGTTCACAGGGCGTCGTGGCTCCGGCGCAGCGGCGATTTGGACTTCCAGGGAATTGCATGCCAACTTGCGATCGGCCAAATCGGCCGGGTCGCATGCGTCGCGGAACAGAGCCAATTGCTTCCGGAGTCCGGTCCCCATGCTGGCGTGATAGTACTCGGATTCAACGAAATCGAAAGCTGGACTGAGGTCGGCGATGGGTCCCCAGGCTTCCTGGAGCTGTTTCCAGACGTTTTCGAGAAGGGCCAGGCTGGTGCTGAAGGCCGCCACAAAGGGGACGCATGGGGGAGGAGGCTTGATTTGGCCCATGCTGCAGGAAAAGCGTCAGGGAACGGTTGGACTCGGCGGATCGCCGGGAAAGGGTTACAGTAATACGCATGGACTCCGCAAACGGCTCATTTTCCAACACGATGGATATCCCACCGGGTACCTCCGCGCCCCCGCCGCGCCGCACTCCCGCCCCGATTTCCATCGGATCCATGCAGGTTTACCCTCCGATTCTCCAGGCTCCGATGGCCGGATACACCAATTACGCCTTTCGACAAATCGTCCGGGAATTCGGCGGTTCGGGTTTGCAAGCCACGGAGATGGTGAACGCCCGAGGCTTTGTCTGGCTCGACGAACACGACTGCGAACACCCCGACCGTCTATGGGGAGTCAAGGACGAACCTCGACCGCTGGCGGTTCAGATCTGGGACAACGACCCGGAGACGATGGCCAAGGTCGGACGTCGGCTGGTGGAGGAATACGGCGTCAGCGTGGTCGACATCAATTTCGGGTGTCCCGTCAAACAGGTTACTGAAAAGGCGCACAGCGGTTCGTACCTTTTGCGCGACCCGGATCGGATGTACGCGATCATCTCTCGGCTCGTCGAGGTCTGTGCGCCGACCCCAGTGACCGCCAAGATGCGATTGGGCTGCACGCGCGAAACCATGAACTACATCCAGGTGGCTCAGACGGTCGAACGAGCTGGTGCTGCGGCCCTCACCGTTCACGGCCGGACTGCCGAGGATTTTTTCAAAGGGTCGGCCGACTGGGACCGGATCTCCGAAATCAAACAACATCTTCAGCGCATGCCGATCATCGGCAACGGCGACCTGCAGACCCCCGAGCAAGTCCTTCACGCCTATCAGCACTACCAGGTTGACGGAGTCATGATCGCTCGCGCGGCCCTCGGCAGGCCGTGGCTTTTTGCCCAAGCCGCCGCTGCACTCGAGGGCCGTCCCATTCCTCCTGACCCCAGCATCGACGAGCAACTCCGAATCATGCTTCACCACTATGAATTGGTGGTCGAACGGTTCGGTGTGCAACGCGGCACGATGCTGATGCGGAAATTCGCTTGCTGCTACGCGCAGAACAAACCCGGGGCTCGGCATTTCCGGGCGCACATATCCCGCGTGGAAACGCAGGCCGAATTCTACGAGGTCGTCGACCGCTATTTTCCGAAGGAAACAGAGGCCGATCCGCGATGCCTCGCAACGAGTCCATCCGGTGAAGAAGAGGCCTGCGACTCGTGTTGACAGACCGCTCCTCATGAACGTCATGGTATTTGCAGAATAAGGAAGAATTTGAATGAAGTTGTTTGAAGGCAAGAAGGGCTTGGTTCTCGGCGTCGCGAACGATCGATCCATCGCTTGGGCGATCGCCAAGGAGATCATGGATCAGGGGGGCACCTGCGGCTTCTCGCATCTCCCCGATCGAGCGGATGACGAGAAGAAAAAGAACCGCATGCGCGTTTCCAAGTGCATCGAGAACTACGCCAGCCAAACCGCTTTCCTCCATCCGCTCGACGTGCAAGACGACGTCCAGATCAGGGAATTCATGGATCTCGCCGCCAAGGAAATTGGCCAAATCGATTTTCTTCTCCACTCCATCGCGTTCGCGGATCGCGAGGATTTGTCGCGGGCAACCGTTGAGACCAGCCGCGCGGGCTTCAAACTGGCGATGGACGTCAGCGTCTACAGCCTGATCGCCGTCACCAACGCAGCCCGAGGAATCCTCAAGGACAACGCCTCGGTGCTGACGATGACCTACTTCGGCGGCGAAAAATGTGTCCCTGGCTACAATGTCATGGGGGTTTGCAAGGCGGCTCTCGATGCCGCGGTGCGCTACCTGGCCTTCGACATGGGGGAACGCAGTATCCGCGTCAACGCCGTCAGCGCCGGTCCGCTCAAAACTCTCGCTGGGGTCGCCGCAGGGGTAGGGGAAATGCAAGAGTACTACGACTATGTCGCCCCGATGGGACGCTGCGTCACGCACGACGAGGTCGGTCGCAGCGGCGCGTACCTCCTGAGCGACTACAGCAACGGGATCACCGGCGAGATTCTCCACGTCGACTCCGGCTACAACATCATGGGCAGCCCAGGAAGACTCTTGCTGCACATGCGCGAACAAAAGACGTCGTGATTGTCGCAACGCTTCGCACGAGAGAGGCCTTCGACCGAACAGAATTCGTGCTGGAACCGACATTCAAATCGATGTATCCTGTACGAAAGCATCGTCGAACCCGAACTCTGCGGAGCTGGAAATGACCACCCCATCGTCAAGTTTGCGTCGCGTGTTCGCGGTCGGCTATCTCCCGTTCGCTTTGCTGGCTGGCTCGCTTCTCGGCAGCCCCTCGGCGATGGCTCAATCGCCTCCCGACAAGGGAGGCGAGGGATCCAAAACCTACGAACGCTTCATCGAGGACAAGGAAGCCGGCAGGATCGTCTTTCAGTTGCCCGTTCGTCGCTTCGAACGCCAAGGTGCTCCCGGACCTGTGGTGACTACCCACAGCATGGTCCATATCGCCGACAGACCCTTCTACGAAAAACACCAGGAGCTTTTGGGACCCGTGGATGTGGTCCTGTTCGAACTCGTCCTCCCCCCGGGAGCCGGTCGGCCCGAATACGCGTTGCAAAATCCCGATTCGTCGGAGTGGAAACTCGCAACGACTCGGGCTCGCTTGCAAACCGTAGCCACCCTCGCCAGGGTCTACGAGATCCGTCAGGGCAAGCTGCCAACGAGTTTCGACGAATTGCGGAAAGCAGACGCCAACATACGACCCTACGCCGACCGACTCGCCAAAGATGGCTGGGGCAACGATTGGCATTTTTTGATCAAGCGAGCCGAGGATTCCGGCGAGGAGAATCCGGATGATTCCAAAAACGGAAACACCCAAGAGATTCTCGAAATATTTTCGTGGGGAAAAGACAACGCTCGAGGAGGAACGGGCGAAGCCGCAGATCTATTCGTCCCGACGCGGGAGCTCACTTCGCCTCGCGACAGCCTTTCCGAAATGCCCCGCATGGCGCACTCCCTCGGGCTGGCGTACCAAGGCGACGTCGAGCAGCACGACAAACCGAATTGGCGCAGCAGCGATCTGTCGTCGGATCAAGTTAGCGAACGCCTGGCCGCGTCCGGCATGCCGAACGAAGAACGAAAGACCGCGGACGCATGGATGCCGCTCAGACTCCTGGAAACCATGTCGTCCATGTCCCAGTTGATGCCCGGCTTAAGGC
>JBKDPB010000192.1:0-8452 GCA_046342615.1 Planctomycetota bacterium
CCGATGCCGAACCTCGACACCGTTCAACTTGAAATCGCAAACCGTATTGCCACCGTAACCCTCAATCGCCCCCGCGTCCTCAATGCGGTCAACGCGCAGATGACCAGCGATCTCGAACAGGTCATGGCCTGGCTGTCGGGACATCCAGAGGAGATCCGTATCGTATTGCTGCGCGGAGCCGGAGAGGCTTTTTGTGCGGGTGACGATGTCAAGGAACTGCCGAACTTCACGACGGAGTTTGCTCGCGAGTTGAGCCATCGACAAGCCGAGATGTATTTAGCGATGGAGAGGTTGCCGCAACCGGTCATTGCGCTGGTACATGGCGATGCGTTCGGTGGAGGATGTGTTGCCGCGTACTCGGCCGACATGCGGATTGCTTCGCACGATGCGCGCTTCGCCATGCCGGAGATCAAGCTGGGATGGCCGCCGGGCTACGGCATCGCACAATTGACCGCACTGGTTGGAAAATCGCGCGCATTGGAGATGTGCCTCATGGGCCAACCGATCACCGCGGCTTGCGCTCTCGAATGGGGACTGGTCAACGAAGTCGTCCCAGCAGCATCCCTGCACAAACGAGGTCTGCAAATCGCTGAACGGATGCTGCTGATGCCCGCGGAAGCCCTGCGGGCTACCAAACGCATCATCCATTTGGACGAAGGATCGCAAGGCAAAGTCGCTCATCGCGTCGACACCGACGCCTACATCCGCTGCCTGCAACTGGAGGACGCTCGCGAGGGGATACAAGCCTTCGTCGAGAAACGCGCGCCCCGATTCCGAGGCCGGTGATCCTGGTCCATGCCGCAGTTGCGATTCGGGCAGCAATCGCTACTTGGATGCATTCCGGGCTGACGCGATCCCCGCGTCGCTGGGCACAGGCATTCCTCGCGGCTTGTTTCGCGGGGATCCATTCCACTGCGAGAGAAACGGAAGCATCGCATCGCCGTGCATCGGCTCGCTGTAATAACTCCCCTGGGCGAAACGAATCCCGATGTTGCTCAAGATCTTGGCCTGCGACTCCCGCTCCACGCCATCGACAAAAACGGGCAAGCTGGCCTGGCTTGCCTGTCGCGAAAGCACCTCGAGGAGTTTGAAGATGAGCGGATTGTTCTCGATCTCCTGAACGAACATCCGTGACAATTTGATGCCATCGACCGGGAACTGCTCCATGTGGAGAAAGGAGGGAAAGGACATGCCGAAATCATCGATCACGATCCGGACCCCGGACTCCTTCAGCTTGACAATCGCTTCGACGGCTCCGTCGCGATCCTGCATGATTTCCAACTCGGAGATTTCGAATTGCACGCGTTCGTTCCGAATGTTGGCTCTCTGGATGGTCTCCAAGCACGCCTCGATGAAGCTGGGATGCTGCAATTGCTTCCGAGACAAGTCCATACTGATGCGCCTCGGCGTGGCCGAAGGGGATTCCTCTTGCCACTGGCTCAGCTGGCAACAGATTTGAGAGAGCCCCCAACTTGCGATTTCGCCCATGAACCCGTTCTCTTCGGCGACGGTCCGGAAACGCTGGAACGGGAGGACCCCATGGTTGGGCCGGTCCCATCGAATCAACGCTTCTACCATCTCGCACTGCTTGGTCTGGAGACTGAACACCGGCTGGTATTCCAAGAGAAAAGACTGTTGATCCGTCGCCAAGCGGAGGTCCTGCTCCAGTTCGCGTCGACGGCTCAGCACATCTTCCATCGATGGATCGTACATCTGCACATGGCTGCGCCCTGCGCGCCGTGCATCCTGAAACGCGATGTCCGCAAATCGAATCAAATCGTTGAAATCGGTGTCCGGTTCCCGGGCGAGGGCGATGCCGACACTGGCGGTGACGAACTGCTCATGATTTCCGATTCGATAGCTCGTGGAAATCGCCTTCACCAGGTTCGAGGCGAGCCCCGAGAGCGCCCTGGAACTTTCAACTCCCGTCAAGAGGAGGACAAACGTGTCCGCCATTCCGCGGGCCACCGTGATGCGATTGCAACAACGCTCGATGTCTGAGAATTGGGATAGAAATACCTTGAGCGACGCGGCGACCGAGCGCAACAATTCCTCCGTCGCTCCATACCCCATGAGATCGGTGTAATCATGGATTTGATCGATGCCGACCACCATCGACGCGTAGGGGCGAGGAAAGTCGGCGGGGTTGTCGGCTGCCTGCTGGATCCATTGCGACATTCCGCTCCGATTCAATAGCCGCGTGACCGGGTCGTTCTGGGACAGATAGCGAAGCCGGTGCAGCATTGTCTGGTTTCGAAGAACCGCTTTGATGCGGGCTTGCAACTCCTCGGGATAGACCGGCTTGCGAAGGACGTCCACCGCCCCCTCGAAATAGGCGTCCGAGATCAGATCCTTTTCGGAATTGCCGACCATGAACACCACCGGAATATTCGCGGTTTTCGGTGTCCTGTGCATCGTCCGCAGAGCCATCATACCGCTCAAATCCGGCAAGCCGCTGTCGAGCACGATCAGGTCATGCTGGTAACCTGCCGCGATCTGTATCCCCTCGGCCATGCTGCGCGCCGTCGAAAAGTCAATTCCGGTCCGATCCAACGACTGCGCAAGTAATTTTTGGCCGTCCGGATTCGCATCAATCAGCAGAATCCTTGGGGCAATCGAATGATTCATCACAATCGGACCATGAAGCCAATGCGAGTCGCAAAACGCCGGGTATCGACTCAGATATAGCTCATAATCTGTGACCGAAGAACAAAAAAGTGGCCTCCGTGCCACTCGGGGTCCTCGCGAACCCCGCCCCATCCTTGGAGTTTCGTCCATCCGCCGGTGCGCTTCCGCACCGGGATTATCCACAGAACCGGTCGCCGACGCGTTCCGGCTCCTGCCTAGGCTGCCGCCAACGACAGACTGCCGTTCCGAGCCATGACGCCCTCGATGAACTCTTCGAAAATGCGGATATCCAAAGCGCTGGCCGCACGCGATTCAGGATGGAACTGGCATCCGACCGCAAACCAATCGTTGTACTTGCTCTCGATCGCTTCAATGATCCCATCCTGGCACCGCGCGGTGACGCGAAACGCGTCCGCGAGCCGATCGATTGCCATGTGATGGCGACTGGTCACACGAATCTCCCCTTCGCCATAAACGCGTCCAACAATGGAATCCGGTTCGACAACCAGCGAATGCCGATGGTTCGGGTCGTGGGGATCCCGGTGCTGGAGCGCATTGGGTACGTCGATCGCGATATCGTAGAAGAGGCTGCCACCCTCGATCACGTTGAGCAGTTGCAATCCAGCCCCGATCGCCATCACGCTCATGCGACGATTCGAAATCGATGCCGCCAACTTGCGATCAAACGACTCGCGCCGAGGATCCATCGGCCGGACGGAACTGTGGAGCATGTAACCGTCATTGCGAGGATCCAAGTCCGCCCCTCCAACCAACACAAAACCGTCCAACAGGTCGAGAACCTGGTCGATGCTGTCCAAATCCGAGGTTGGGGGCAGAAGGACAGGAACGCCCCCTGCATTGACAATCGAATCGAAATAGCCTGCGGCGAGATAACAATAGGCGGGCGTACCTTGATGCACTCCTCGATAATCGCAATTCAGTCCAATCAGCGGCTTGTTTGCCATCGGTCAGGATCCTCCTCAAATGAATAAATAACTATTTCGACTTCCCAGTCTCTCGAGCGGCGGGTCGGATCCGCTTTCCTCTTTCGGATCGCCATCGATGGTGTTCGCGATGAAGGCCTCCAGGCATTCCTTGCACAAGCGGGCAGCGTCGCAACGATCCTTCGTTGGCAGTTCGGATGAGTTCCTAACGAAAAGGGTAACGATCCTTCGCACCAGTCTTCCGAAGGAGCATTCACTCCCTTGGTCGACCAAAAGTTTGCGTAGATTAGAAAAGCCCTAACGGCAAATCAAGCAATGCACAATATTTAGCGACCACTCGCAATGCTAGCCCAAGATCGCGTGCTAGCAATTCATGCGTTGAATCGCTCGGGTTCGGCAGCGCGATGCAGGACGCTAGGAGGGGCGACTCATTCGAAACAGCTCGTACATGGGATTCGCCAAGGAATCTGCGGAGGCTTTGGTCATCTCCTCGGACAAGACTTGATCCAACTGATTTTGGAAGATCTTCTCCGCCTGCCCACCATGCATGTACGCCGGTTCGCTTTGGGTGGTTCGCATCGAGGCGATCAGCTGTCCAAACAGAGTTTGCCCCACGAAATCCGTGAAAGCTTTTTTGAGTTCAGCATCCTCGGCATCCTCGGGCGGCTTGGCGCGAAGGCCTTGGGATTGGCTCAAGATCGACTGCAGTTCCTCGGCAAACCCGCGGTCGTCTGGATCAGGGCGCAGCAACGCGGGCAAGGTCGGAGCAGGACGGTGCATCTCGGGGCTTGTCATGCGAAGCGGATCGATCGTCATAGCGAACACCTCCATTCCCTTTGAATTACTCGAAAACGACTTCGCCGTACAAATTGCCTTGGCGTTTCAGCGTTTTGATGATCGCGATCTTGTCTTCCGTCGCCACATTCAAGACGTTGAGTGCATCGACGAGATTCTTCAGGGTGGCTGGCGGATTCGCGCCGTCGCGCGAGCTGACTCCCACGAAATCGCCCGAGATGGGGGCTCGAGTGGAAATGCTCAATTGATTCTTGTGGGAGATCGCGACCGGAGCCACCAGCACGTCGGCTCCGATGATCATGGTCCCCTCTCTCTCGTTGATGACGACGCGTCGGGATCCCTGAATATTGATGACATCGACATCGAGAATCAATGAAACAAATTGCACCGGTCGCTCGCGGTATGCGGGAGGGATCATGACCTCGATGTGCGTTTGGTCAAGCGCCTTGGCGATCAGGTTTCCGTCCCGAGAAGCCGGCGGTCCAGACCGCGAAAAACTCTTCGTCCCAGGTCGCAGAAAATCGTTGATGGCATCTTCGAGGTACTGCGACGTGGCGAACGATGCATGGTCGGGATCGAGCACCAGTGTGATTTTGTCGTCGAGCGTGAACGCCGTGCGGATGGATCGCTCGACCTTGCAGCCATTGACCACCTTGGCGGTCGTCGGAAACCGCTTGTCTTCGACAATCAAAGATCCTTGGGCGAGGGCATAGGTCTCCGGCCGGTCGGCTCGAGGCCCCAGCAGATGGGTCAACAGCAGGGTTCCGCCCTCAAGGCTCTTGGCGTGCGTCGCGCTCACCGTGCACGTCAGGGTATCCCCCTGCTCGGCACCCGAAGGAGGAATCTTGACGGTCACAAACACCATCGCCACGTTCTTGGCATTGGCCATTTCCTTCTCCACGAGCCGCCCGTCGGCATCGGATGCGACGGGCGCTCCCAGGTTCTGCAGGGCTCGGGTCAAGGCTCGCATCATGGGCTTGTTGCTGTCGCCGTCGCCGGTCCCTTTGAGACCCACGACAAACCCAACCCCCTGCAGGACGTTTTCCTCCTGACCCTTGAGCCGACAAAGGTCGCGGACCTTGAGTTCGGATTGCGCTCGAGCGGTCTCGCACCCGAGAGCCAACACCCAACCACTGATGGCGAACCATGCGAATCGTTTGAAAACCATCTCGCGAATTCCCTTTGCGTCGATCCCGATGCAAAACCCTTTCCCGACCTCGAGGGATCTACCAAATCCCGCGAATCTCCCGCCAGTCGAAGTGGGGAATGATGGCAATCTAGGAAAGACGGGGGGACTTTATCCGCTAGAATGAAAATTCCGTTCGCCGACGGCGCAACGCGTCGATTGGACAGAATCGATTCCCACCCTTGGTGTCGGAGACAAGCCATGGCATCGGATTCAAGGCTCAAAGAACAGCTTCCTCGCCTCACCGACGCGATCGTCCGGACCTATCATGCGTCGGATCGCATCAACCACTTGGGGCACTGCCCGCTCCCCAGGTACGAGGTGGTGGTCCAGATTCTCGAGGATTTGAAGGATATTCTCTATCCAGGCTTTCGTCGTCGGGAAGGGCTGCACGCTGGCAATGTGACCTACCACGTCGGCAATTTGGTGGACGCGCTCCACGACCGGCTGACGACCCAGATCACGCGCGCTCTGCTGCATGCCGATCGAGTCAACGGCGTGCGGCTGGAGGATTGCCGCGAAGCCGTCGACTACGAAGCCAAGGGGCAGAAGATCGCAATCGCACTGTTGGAATGCATCCCGAACCTTCGCGGAGTGCTTGCAAAAGACGTGGACGCCGCCTTCGCCGGGGATCCTAGCGTGACCAATCGGGACGAGATCGTCTTTTGTTTTCCTGGTCTGGAAGCGGTCACGATCTATCGCATCGCCCACGAACTCTATCGGCTGAAGGTCCCCTTCATTCCGCGGATGATGAGCGAGTGGGCGCACAAGCAAACCGGGATCGACATCCATCCTGGGGCTCGCATCGGCGAACATTTTTTCATCGACCACGGGACGGGCGTTGTCATCGGTGAAACCTGCGAGATCGGAGATCACGTGAAGATCTATCAAGGTGTGACGCTGGGCGCCCTCAGTTTTGCAACCGACTCCAACGGCGATCTTGTTCGGGGGACGAAGCGGCATCCGACGATTCAGGATCACGTGGTGATCTATGCCAACGCCACCATCCTCGGGGGCCAGACGGTGATCGGACACCACAGTGTGATCGGGTCGAGCGTCTGGGTGACCTCGTCGGTGAACCCGCATTCGACGGTGGTGCTGGAGAAGCCGAAGCTGAGAATCCGCAATGGGTCGGTCGACGACTCGGTGCTCGATTTGAACTACCAAATCTGAGTGTTGCTCTCCGGGCGCAGCTAGACGGAGACATTGCCTGCGATCGCCATCTGCATCGTTCGATACTGCGATTTCAGCAGCGCGATGGCGGTGGAGTGCATGGTTTGGTTCTTGGCAATCTCTGCGATCTGCGTTTCGAGATTGTCGTCGCTTCCATCGTGGTAGACGACTTGAGTTGCGGCATCTCTGACTTCAGCAACCGCCTGTTCACGGGCGAGCGCCCCCCCGCCACGCCTCGCGCCGGCAACGTCGCGGTCCCCTGGGGAAGAAGGCATCGACCGGGATTTCTCCGTCGCCATCAAATCCTTCAAACTGGCCTGAAACTCCGACAACGACAAATCGCGCGTTTTGTAGCCGGGCGTGTCCATATTCGCGAGATTCCCCGCCAAAATCGCATGCCGTCGCTCGGCGAAGGCGACGCTCTCCTCCAACGCATGGTTGATTCTGGAATTCAACATGGACGGGATCTCCGCGACAAAGGAACACGAAATGAAAGGGTTGCGAGGAGGAAGGAGTCGTGACCGGGAGCCATGGGCAACCCCGGTCAGCCATCGAACGAAAGGGAGCCCTCGGCTTCGGCGAGGGGATCATCCCCATCGAAGCCGTAGGCACGAGTCAATCGCATGGAGTCTGCCGACTGCAACAACTGACCCGCGACGGCATCGCGCTGGGCGGTCATGCAATCCGCCGCTCGTTGCTCCATGACGAGGATCTCTTGGATCCATTGATCGCAAAGACGCTTGATGTCCTGGCACGCGCGGCGACGCTCCGCGCTGGACCAGACGCGGGATTCGGGATCCTCGCCCTGGAACGACAGCAACTGCTGCTGAAGAAGCATCAATCGATCCATCAGCCCTTGCTTGCGCGCCAAGAGGTTGAGAAGCTCGGCGATGTCTTGCTTGTCGATCGCTTCCGATTGAAGCGTGGCCAAAGTCCGCAATTCAGCCAGCACGACTTGCTTGGCCTCCATCAGCGCAAACAACTGCTCGGTGCGGGCATACGGATCCCGCTCGACGGTAGGCTCGGTGGCGACGCTGGTCATGGTTTTCGCCTTTCCTGACAAGGGCTTCCCAAGGTGCTACCAAATTCGGGGCTCGCCTGCCAAGACCGTTCCGCAGTTCCTGGGCCACACTGCCTGAAAAGTGCGGGATGAGGTACAATAGAGGCATAACCTTTGAGGAAAAATGCGAGTTCGCCGGCGGTTGAGAGCCCCGGGATGATCGGTTAGTGAGGAAAATGAACCAAAAACCCCAGGAAACCAAGGGAAACACCCCAATCACGCACGCCCCCAGACGATCCAACAACGGCTGGTGGATCCTGCTCATTGTGGCGGCATTGTTCGCGATGCTTTTTCTGTCCGGCTCGCCCCAAACCTCCCGGATCGATTACAGCTTTTTCCTTGAAGAACTCGAGCGAGGCAACATCCGACGGGTGATCGTCTATCCGACCTCCATTGAGGGGACGTTCACCATCCCCCCCGATAAACCGATCACCTACGACGCTCTCGACAAACCGGTCAAGCCCAAGAAGTTACCGGATGGCTCGACGGAAAAGCTCTATCGCCGATTCATGTCCGCCCTTCCGGCGGAGGGAGAGGTGCGACGCGAACTGTTCGCCAAACTCGAGGAACTGCGCACCCGGTCCAAGCAGGACTCGGACGAACAATCTCTCGCCGAGCCCTTCGTCTACGATGTCGTCTCGAACACGGGGGCCAGCACCCTCTATT
>JBKDPB010000193.1:0-12535 GCA_046342615.1 Planctomycetota bacterium
TCATGCGTGCGACATCGCCGTCACCGGACGGGAACAAGATGTCTGCCCCTTCGATCAGGACCAGCAGATTCTCCTTCAAGCAGGCTCTCGAGCAGATGGTCAACTGACGCATGAACTCGAGCGCTTGCGTGGCGTTGCCGATCGCATCGCGCAGGTACTGGTCGAACTCGCGTCGCCGCAATTCGAATTTGCTTCCGTCCTGCAACACCTCGCGAGCGGGGATCACATCGACCGATACCCCATTTTTCCAGGCGGTCCATGCCTCGCGCAACTTGACGCGGTCCTCATCGCTGACGCGGACGGGACCGTTGAGCTCATACACCACCTGAATCAGCCCCGGGACCTTGGTCTTGTTCTGCAGGAACTGCATCAGCGGGACATATTCGCGACCATCGTAATACAGATCGTAAATGTTGCCCGACAGAATGATCGAACGAGCTTGCCCCGAGTTGATGATGCGGGCGAGTTGGGTGAAGAAAGGGTAGGAGGCCGCCGGCACATCGCTGGTCGGCAAGGGAACATTGCTCAGTTTTTCGGCCATGACTTGAAAAGATTTCAGGAGTGGAGGTGACCAAGAGCCCGTATTATGCCCGATTCCAGCGGTTCCGTGCGTCGGGCAAACAAAAAATCAGACGACTTCACACGTCCCCTCGCCCATTCTTTCCCCCCACGCTTCGGCCCCTCCGGCATACAACCCCACCGCGCCCCCAAGGTCCATCGGCTTGAACAAGTCGATGCGCCGAAGTTTCGATGGATGGCTTGAATCGCGAGCATGGAGGCATCGAGAGGAGGCCGCCCTCGGAGGAATCAATCTGCGGACTGGAATTCGCCTGCCAATCCCTGGACAACTTGAATTCGGCGGTTGGCGGGGATTCGGTTGAGCCGCGTGGACTGTCCCCCCGGCCAGTGGATGGTGATCGAGGGGACCGTTTCGCTCGCTCCAAGTCCCAGATGGAGCGTGCTGGCATGCGTCGACGCGTAGGAACCCCCTCCGAACCGGTGCTTGATCCCCTTGCGGTCCCTCAGGTCGGCTTCGATCCACGCGCCGACCGCGTCGCGGTTGGACTCGGTCCCGATCAGATCGAGGAGGAGATAGTTGCCCAGTTTCTTGGAATCGTTGCGAACCACCTCGACGGGTTGCTCAAGCATGCTGACCACAAAATCGATGTCGCCATCGTTGTCGAGATCTCCGATCGCCATGCCTCGTCCTGCATGCACCTTGCGAAAGAAATCTCCCACCGAGTCACCGATCGAAACAAGGCGTTTTCCTTGGATGTTCTCCAGGAGGTAAGGTTTTTGGAGATTGTTGCTCTTGATCGGCCTGCGGCTGGTGTGGCCAGCGATAACAATCAGGTCTTCGTCATGGTCGTGATCGACATCGGCGAATGCGGTTCCCCAACCGACCACGGCTTGCCCCAAGGCCATCAGCCCCGAGGATCGAGTGCCGAGCGAGAAGTATTGGTTGCCTTGGTTGAGGTAGAGTTCGCAATATTCGTTTTGATAATTGGTGACGAGGATATCCGGTTTCAGATTGCCGTCGAAATCCCCGACGGCCAAGCCCATGCTCCCGTCGACGATGTTGCGAGAACCGAGGCTCGTCCCGGATTTGGCGCCGATCTCCTGCAGCTCTCCGTTGCCGAGATTGTTGAGTAATACGTTCGGGTCTTCATCGTTGGCGACATACAAATCGGTGTCGCCGTCGTGATCCCAATCGCAAGCGGCGACGCCGATTCCGCGAAAGGCGTAGGAGCGGATTTTTTCCGAGTCATCGCGGAAGGCTCCGTCGCCCAGATTGACCCACAGTTCATCGGGTTCGCCGGCGAAATCTGCGGGCGCGCAGCGGTCGACCTCGCCTTGGGTGTTGAGGCACTGCTTTTCAAGCTCGGGCGAATACACGCCATAATGCGAAATGTAGAGATCGAGATCGCCGTCGTTTTCGAGATCGAACCAGGCGGCGGACGAACTCCACCCGCGATGCTGGAATCCCGCTTGTCGGGTCGCATCCTCGAACGTCCCGTCGCCCAGGTTTCTCAGGAGTTGTTGGCCGCCATAGCCTGTGATGAACAGATCGGTAAATCCATCGCTGTCCCAATCGCCAGCCGCGGCCCCGAACGAGTAGCAAACCCCTGCCTGCCCACCCGCGAATGCCGCGACGTTCGAAAACGTGGCCGGGTCTCGTTGCCGAAACAATCCGTTATCCACCATGATCGGGATTTTTTCGCTGGTGAGTCTTCCTCCACCGGGGATGAAGAGGTCCCATTTGCCATCCCGATCGTAATCGAGAAACGCGATGCCTCCCCCGTTGGATTCGATCATGGCCACCAGCCAAGCCGATTCTCCGTTCTGATACCGGAAATCGATGCCGATATCCGCTCCGTGGTTGGTGAACTGCAGGGCGTTGTTGGTCGAATCCAAGGCTGGGCTGGAGGGGGTATCTCGTGTTTTCGCTTCGGGCGACGCGTCTTTCCTGGCTGTTTCGGGGGAACAACCGAGCATCGCACACTCGGCCGTCAGGAGGGCGATTACCGAGAAAGCAAATCGACGCGGAGGAGGATTCGATCGATGGATCATGGTGGATTGGATGGAGCGGGAGGCGGCTCCATGCCGAGGCCCCCTTGTTGCATCAACGCAGCTTCTTCGATCGCCAGCTCGATCCGCTGGACGGCGCGTCGATGGATCTCGGCGATTGCGAGCTTGCCCTCGCGTTCGTAATAGGCTGCGAGCATTTGATGGGCTCGGATATCATTGGGCACCGTCCTCGATGCGACTTGGATATAACCGACGCCACCTGCGGGATCGAGAAAGGTCATCATCAGTTCTCCGAGGTTCATTCGCAGCGCGTGGTTCCCCGCGTCGATCGACAATTGCTCCAAGAGACGGTCCACTTCGGGACGTTTCGTTTGGCTTTCGGCCGCTTTTGCGAAAAGTTTCTCGCTCGCCGACTGTTCTCCCAGCTTGGCTTTGCAACGAGCTTGAAGCTGCAGATAGGGCAGTGCTTCGGGCCATCGCTTCAAGAGAATGTCGGCCTGCCGGCTCGCTTCCTCGACTCGTCCCGCTTCAAGATTCGTTTCGCACACCAGCGCCAACTCGGGGCTCGGCAGACCGCTGACATCCCGCAGCTTGTTCAACTGCTCGACGGCCTGTTCCGGATAGCCCAGGTTCAGCAAGCATCTTGCGTATCCCGTGATGTACTCGTTGTTATCGGGGTAGTGTTCGTGCAGCCATTGATAACCGCTCTTGGCCTCCTCGAACTTCGCTTGTTCGATGTAAACCTCTGCGAGCTCTTGCCGGGCGCGGGGGAAGTCAGGATTCAGTTCGATGGAGCGTTGAAACGCGGGCAGGGCTTTCTCCAGGTTGTAGTTTTGCGTCGCCAGAACCCCTTGCCAGAACTCCAGTTGAAAATCGTCGTCGTACAGTTCGGCCCACAACCGCAGGGTTTGGTTCGCTGACGTGGAGTCCCCTTGAGTGAAATAGCCTTGGACCATGGAAGCCAGGACTTCGGCTCCCTGTTTCTTGTAGATTTGCAAGAGGGGGCCGATCTTTTCCTTAACCCGTTGGGGAGTTCCGGCTGCGGCCTCCAGCAGCAGAAACGGGGCTGCCGCGCGAACGGATTCGACCCCTTCCGCAGCGAGAGCGTCGGTAATCCTTCGAACCCGACCTCGGTCCCCGACTTTTCGGTGGGCTTCGGCCAACAGCCAGCGGAGGGAGGTTGGTGAGCCCAGCCAAGGGTTCCAGCGTTCCAGCAGATCCGCCGCGCGAGCGGGCTGGAAAGAGACGTAGATCAGGTTCCTGGCGGAGTGCTCCACCCAAAACCGCAGCCCGAACCAACCCGCCAGGATCGCAACGATGGGCACGAGGGCGAGAAGCCACGTTCGGGCCAGCCCGCGACGGGCGGGCGATCGAGTTCTGTCCCTGACGATCAACGTTCGCTCCTCGACTCGAATCCCAGCGAAATTCCCCATGGGTGCCAATTCAACCCATAATAGCCCAATCTCGACTTGAAAGGAATTGCTCTCGAAGATAAGCTTCTGGGCTCGCTGGGGGAGTTGCCTCAGACCAGTACGCGTTGACCTTCACTCCTGTTCATTCAAACAACCGAAAATGACCCTCGATAAAAGCCTTAAAGTGCGGGCCGGCGCGATCAAAAGCCGGAACGTGATGACGCGAGCCGAACGGATCAAGCGGCTTCAGGATCTGGACAAGTGGACGAACGACTCGGTTGTGCTGGGGATGGCGAAGGTCCGCGTTCCCAAAGTCTCCTTGAGGAAGAAAAAGAAGGTAAAGAAGGAAGAAGAGACAGACGACAAGAAGAAAAAGAAGAAGTGATCTTCCAGCGAATCTCCAGGCGGTCCTTGATGGGGCCGCCTTTTTTTATGGTCTTGTCGGATGTTGCGAGTTACCTGCTTTCTCTCGGGACGGGTTCAAGGCGTGGGGATGCGGTACACCGTCCATCGCCTTGCGAGCCAGTTCCCGATCACAGGTTGGGTTGAAAACCTGGACGATGGCCGCGTGCAAATCGTCGCCGAGGGAGACCCCAAGGCCATCGCCCGGTTTCTCGAAGCGATTTCAACGCATGCACCCGGCGCGATTCATCGTATGGACCGCTATGAAAGTGCCGCGTCGGGCGAGTTTGTGAACTTCACCATCCATCGCTGACAACGGGTCGAGCCTCCGGGTATAATTTGGCGGTCGAGCGCGACCGGACCATCCTCCTCGAACTCCCACCTAGCAAAAGCCCCAAGCATGAAACGACTCAAGGCTGGCGGCGGCTGGCAAGCCGTCCGGTACACGTTCCGCAAGGGATTGGAATCCGGCGGACTTTGGAAGATGGTTACCGCCCTCCGCTCCAGAAACGCGTGCAAGACATGCGCCCTGGGGATGGGCGGCCAGCACGGGGGCATGGTCAACGAGCAGGGCTCGTTTCCCGAGGTCTGCAAGAAATCGATCCAGGCCATGGCTGCCGATATGCAGCCGGCGATCACCGCCGATTTCTGGCAGAAGCACTCCTTGCACCAGATGAGCCGATGGACTCCTCGGCAGCTTGAGGCCAGCGGACGCTTGATCCAGCCCGTTCTTTATGAGCGCGGCGCAACCCATTACCGAACCATCACGTGGGCCGACGCCTTCGAACGGATCGCGGGCAAGCTCAAAGCGTTGTCTCCCGACGAGACGTTCTGGTACTTCAGCGGCCGATCGAGCAATGAAGCCGGATTTTTGCTGCAGCTCTTCGCGCGGGTCTTCGGAACCAACAACGTCAACAACTGCAGCTATTACTGCCACCAAGCGAGCGGCGTTGGGCTTCAAGCGAGCCTGGGAACGGGCACAGCGACCGTGGTTCTCGAGGACCTGGATCGCTGCGACACCGTCTTCATCATCGGCGGCAATCCCCCGAGCAATCACCCTCGATTGATGACCAGCCTGATGCATCTGCGCCGACGCGGCGGCTCAGTGGTCGTCATCAATCCGATGAAAGAGTTGGGGCTCATTCGATTCAAAGTCCCCAGCGATCCGATCAGCATGCTATTTGGGACCAACATCGCCACGCACTACGTGCAGCCCCATATCGGAGGGGATTTGGCATTGCTGACCGGTATCGCCAAAGCGGTCGTGGACGCCCAACTTCACGACCCAGCGTATCTCCAGCAACATTGCAACGAGGGCGACGCCTATTTGGAATCGTTGGAGCGAGTCCCTTGGGAAGAGATCGTCGCGAAATCGGGCGTAGACCGAGCAACGATCGAGGGATTGGCAACGCAGTACGGCAAGAGCAACGGTTCGATCTTCTCGTGGACCATGGGGATCACCCACCATACCCATGGAGTCCAGAACGTGCAGGCCATCGTCAATTTGGCCTTGCTCCGCGGAATGATCGGTCGACCTGGCGCGGGCATGATGCCGATCCGGGGGCACTCCAATATCCAAGGCATCGGATCCGTCGGTGTGACTCCAAAGCTCAAGGATGAGATCTTCGACAACCTCACCAAGGAATTTGGTGTTTCGTTGCCGACGACCCCTGGCAAGGACACGTTGGCCTGTATCGAGGCCGCGCATCGCGGGGCTTGCAAGTTTGCCCTGTGCCTGGGCGGCAACCTGTACGGGTCCAATCCGGATTCTCAATTCGCCGGCGAAGCCCTCGAATCCCTCGATATGCTGGTCATGCTCAATACGACCTTGAACACGGGCCATGCCAATGGGCTTGGAAAGACGACGATCATCCTGCCTGTGTTGGCTCGCGACGAGGAACCGGAGCCGACGACGCAGGAATCGATGTTCAACTACGTTCGCCTCAGCGATGGCGGCCCGCGCCGCTTGCCAGGTCCGCGCAGCGAGGTCCATGTCATCGCGGAAATCGCGCGACGCGTCCTCGGAAATAGCGACGCCATCGATTGGGACCAAATGCAGCGAACCAACACGATCCGCCACTGGATTTCCAAAGTGGTTCCCGGTTACGAGAAGATCGATTCGATCGCGGAGAGCAAACAGGAATTTCAGATCGGTGGCCGCACGTTCCATCGAGCCCACTTCAAAACCAGCAACGGACGCGCCAACCTCATGGTGCATGAGTTGCCCGCCCTGTCTCCGCTGGCAACCAACCAAGTTCGGCTGATGACTGTTCGAAGCGAAGGTCAATTCAACACGGTCGTGTACGAGGACTACGACCTCTATCGTCACCAGGACCGACGCGACGTCATTCTGCTGAATCCCGCCGACATGGACCGCATGGGGCTCCGCAACGACACTCCCGTCACGATCTCCAGCGCCGCCGGAACCATGCACCATATTCTGGCTCGTTCCTTCGAGGAAATCCGGGAAGGGAACGCCATGATGTACTATCCGGAAGCCAATGTGTTGGTCCCTCGCGTCGTCGACCCCCAATCGCGAACGCCCTTGTTCAAGAACGTCATCGTGTCCATTTACCCGGAACAAGAACCAGCCCATGCCCACTGAGCCCGCTTGGAAAGCACAAAGTCGACCGCCGCGTATTCTGATCGTCGATGACGATTACGAAGTGGCGGACCCGGTTCGGTTCGCCCTTGAGGGATTGGGTTACGAGGTAATCCACATGCCGAACGGCAAATTGGGAGCCCAGAAACTCGACGAAGTGAATCCCGACCTGATGGTGCTGGATATGATGATGCCCGGCCAAAGCGGCTTTCTCGTGCTCGAACACGTGCGAAGAACCAAGCGTGACCGCATCCGGATCATCATGGTCACCGGCAACGAAGGGACGCGGCACGAAACCTACGCCCGCATGCTTGGGGTCGACGACTACCTTCGAAAGCCCTTTGCCCTCGATCGCCTGGTGGCGCGGGTCCAGGAACTGCTCGAAATGCCGTTTCCCGACGAGTCCCAGCCGGCTTCTTAACGCGTTCCAAACAAAGGCTCAGGGATGCGACCATTCGGTCGCATCTTTTTTCATTTTTCGGGCTAGCCAAATCTTCTGGGCGTGTTTCAATAGAGCCGTCGTTCCGCTCGCGTTGCGCAGCAGCTCGTTAAATCAAGCCCCATGAGGACTCCACGGCGATGAGATCGTTGAGAGCAGCACCCCGTTTTGGATTCACGTTGGTCGAGTTGTTGGTGGTGATCGCGATCATCGGTGTGCTGGTCGGCCTGCTCCTTCCAGCCGTGCAGTCGGCACGCGAGGCCGCTCGGCGGATGCAATGCTCCAACCAAATGCGACAAATGACGCTGGCGACGTTGAACTACGAATCGGCGGTGAAGCGGTTGCCACCCGGTCGCTTGTCTCCTGATTATGCGATCAACGGCGTGCCGCAAGCGAGCTATACAAACTACAACGCCGTGTCGCCGACCGCCAACAATGTGTTCACCGGTTTTCGGTCGGTCCACTCGATGATCCTTCCCTATATGGAAGCGAACAATATCTATAACCTGATTGACTGGTCGGCCCCTACGGCGGTTCGCATGACGCAGGGTGGTGTCCCCATCAATCGCAACTTTGCTGCCTACAACAACGCGCAGGCTCTCTTTTTGTGCCCCTCGGATGCCAACACGGGCAGGATCGTCACGGAGAACAACTTCCGATACAACTTCGGAGGCAGCACGCACTACGCGGGCGCCCTCAATGCATCGCAAAACAACGTCATCAATGCAACCAACGCGCTCGGGCTGTCGTCCGGCGGCAACGGTGCGTTCACGATCGGCAACGGTCTCAAACTCGGCGCGTTTACCGACGGATTGACCAACACCTGTTTCTTTTCGGAACGTACCAAGGGGAGCGGACGAAATCTTGCCGTCGTCCGACCCACCAACGTCGATATGATCACTTCGCCGAACCGACAAAACGTCATGCTCGATCCGCTCGTCGTTTTCAACGATTGCTTGAACGCGGCCCGAACCGGTCAGGCACCCAGCAACTTCCACTTCAACTCGGCGGGCAGATGGCTCGATGGCGCGGACTTCTCCAACGGCTGGCCGTTCGGTTTCTATTCGAGCACCCAGTACAACCACGTCGCGCCGCCCAACTGGGAGGGCTTTGACTGCGGCACGTGGAGCGCGATCGCTGACGTTCCCGGTGAACATGCGATCGTCTCGGCACGCAGCATGCACGGGTCCGGTGTCAACGCTTCCTTCGGTGACGGATCAACTCGATTCATCGCCAATAGCATCGATGTCAACATTTGGCGGGCGCTCGGAACTCGAGACGGAGCAGAAGTGGTCAATGATCCGGATCTGTAATCGCCTGCTCATGCCCTACGGGCTCGCGATGGCATGCAGCCTCCTTGGGCTCGTCGGCTGCAAGTCGGACGCGGTCCCCGCAGTGGATATCGCCACGCAGACGCAAACCCTCGAGGACGCCGCAGCGAAATTGGCTGCCAGGGATTTCTCGGGTGCCAAAGAAGCCGCAACCGCTGCCTTGCAAGGGACCGGCCTGAGCGCCGACCAAGCCGGCGATGCGATCCTGATTTTGATCGAGTCCGCGATCGAGACAGGCGACCTGGAAACCGCAGAAAAAAATCTTGCGGAAGCCGAAATATCTTCGACCGATATGGGGAGAGTGTACGTTCTACGCGGATTGCTGTGCCGAAAACGCGGAGAGGAATCCAAAGCGCAGGAAGCGTTTCAACAGGCCAAGGCCCATGACCCGAACGTGGTCATTCCCAGGTAATCATCCCTGTCGGACCGGTTTCGCATGAGCCACCTGTCGAAACACCTCTCGAAAGGAGTTCGAGACGCTTTCCGGTTTGCTCGACTCGCACAAGCCCAGGAGCCGATCGACCTCATTGGCGTCTTGAATCTCGCCGATCGACCGTGTTTCTCCGGGCTGCTGACTGACCAGGATGAGCTTGGAGCCGAAACGCATCAGGATGAGGTTTTGCCGCGGCGCGATGGCGGTTCGGCCCAGGACCTCGACCACATCCTTGGGGAGTTTCTGGAATTGTTTGGGCTGGGATTTCCGAAGAATCATCGCGGCGCCGAAAAACAAGAAGACCACGATCGACAGCGAGAACATCGTCGACAAGGTCGTGGACCATGGGCTCCGCGGCGCGGACATGCGATTGCTCGAAACCTCGCTCGCACTTTTCAATGGGATCGGTTCTTCGCCGACCGGCATGGCCGGAACCCGCGACGATGCTTGGACAACCGCGTTGGGAACTTGGACCCGAGTGGCTTGAATGCGACCGGGGAGCGTATTCGGAGGCGACTGTCCCCAGGCGAGAAATGAAAGAGTCAACCATGCCGCCACGCAAGCGACCCAGCTTCGAGACGGCAACGCGTTCATGAAATGGAATCGCTTCCGATCAGCTCGGCGACGCGAACGCAAAAATTATCGTTCAATACAAGAACTTCGCCTCGTGCAACCAAGCGACCGTTGACAAAAATATCCACCGGATCACCCGCGAGCTTGTCGAGCGTCACAACCGATCCGCGCCGAAGCTGCAGGATCTCGTCCAGATTGAGGCGTGTGCGCCCTAGCTCAATCTTC
Organism: Planctomycetota bacterium; assembly: GCA_046342615.1. GTDB lineage: Bacteria > Planctomycetota > Planctomycetia > Pirellulales > Pirellulaceae > JBKCUI01. The sequence continues at coordinate 9,947 of JBKDPB010000193.1, forward strand.
AAATCGAGGGTGACATCGCGGAGCAAATCCATCGATACCTTCTCGGGCGGTCCACCCTCTCCGATCAATTCATCCAGACGGTATCGATTGACCTTTGAATTGCGTAAAGAGGCCTCGACTTCGTCGAGCGTGGACTCGGCTCGTTGTAGAACTGCCTCGGCGTCCAACATGTCGGGGGATTGCGACTTCGCTTTGTCGGTTTCCGCGTTCGACATAGAGCATCCCTGCTTGAATTGGAGTTAGTCCTCGAGGACTTGATAATCATTGAAACCGACACTCAATAGAATCGGCTCGCCGAGAACCTCGGTACTTGTCGCTAATATCCGTCGCTGAATCAAGCCCAATTGATTTTCGGTCAGTTCTTGTAAGCTAGCATTGCGGATTTCGAGGATCATGCGATGGCGGAACCGGAACTGTTTTTCGAACAGGAGGGTTTCGAGTCGGTCTTTTTCTTGCGCATTGACGGTGGCGAACAGTCGGAATTCGACGCGGTAGCTTTGGTCGGCCCCGGGTGGGACGAACGAGACGCTGTAGGTTCCGAGATCGAATTCGACGACTTTTTCGGTCTCGGTGGTTTTCTCGTCGCCGGCGGCATCGACTTCGCGGGCCGCAGAGATCAGGCGGGCCTCGGCGAGTGCCGCGACTTCTTCCCCCGAGGGTACCAAGAAAAAGAAGACGAAGGTCTCGGCGACAACCACGACGCTAATGAAGCCGAGGATCGCAAGTTTGCCGAAGAGCTTCGATGGGGGCTTCTCCCCCGCATCTGGGGTTTTTTTGGCCCCGTCTTTGGCTTCGTTAGGATTGCCGTTGCTTTTCTTGGCGTTGGCCATAAACCACTTGAGAAGTCTCGAGATGCATTGCCTGGGGGTAACACATTTGCCCCACGTATCGTAGGACAGGTCGGGACGGCGTGCGGAATCCTGGTTTCGTTTCCGCGGGAAATAGCTGAGGTGGGAGAATCGACGCGACGCGCGTGTAGCGAATATGACGGTTGCTCTGCAGGTTCCGGGGGACGATTCTTGGGATTTGTGTTATGATTCCGCCTCGGATCGTCAGGCAGCTCAGTGACTCAAGCAGCGTTTCTGGAAGGGAATGTCATGTCTCGTGGAATGTTTACGCAAACGCTTTGTGTGCTATTGAACCGGGAGGTATCCCTCGAGGAGATTGCGCAGGTCCTGGCGGAATTCCAACCTCGGCTTCAAGCAGAAACGCAAGAATCATGGGAATTCAGCGGCCCTGCTCTCTCGCTGGAAGCCTCCGGGCTGGAGCATGGATCGGTCGTCGTGGACGTGGTCGAGAGTCCTTGGCCCGACGACATGGGCTTCGACGAGCAGGAATCGACTTTGTTTCAAGCCTGGGATGCGGGTCAGTTTGGGCCCTTCACGTTTCCCGGGTCTCTGGAGCGAGCGGCCGAGCAATCGTGGGGGTGGCCAGACGGCCAAGGGGTTCCTGGCCAGTGCGTCGGATTCCTACGCGTCCGGTTGGGCTGTTTTATCGAGAACGACGATGCGGGCGAGGAGCCGTACCTCAACGAATTTGATCCCTTGCGTGAGCTGCAATTGCTGACGCGTATCTGCTCGGAACTCTTAAAGTTGCCCCAAGCGATTTGCTACTTCAATCCAAGTGGCGAGGTCCTTCGCGACCAGGAAACCTTTCGCGAAAGCGAAGCCCTTTGCCAACAGCATTCGATTCCCACCATCGATCTCTGGTCGAATGTGCGATTGTTTCGTTTCGATGACAACTGGGCCATGATGGATACCGTCGGCAACAGCCAGTTGGGCCTGCCCGATATCGAGGCGTGTTTCGACGCGGAGTCGTATGAGTTCAACAGCATCGATCAATTGCTCCGCACGCTGTCGATGTATCTCGTGGAGAACGAGGAATTCGAGGAAGGTGAGGAAATCGAGGACGAGGCCGGAGTGACGTGGCGCATGAGCATGCATGATGACAGCTTGTGCGATCCGCCCAGAGCGGTCATCCGCATCCTTCCCAATGACGGCCGCGAATTGCCCGAGGAACTAGCCCAAGCCGCCGAATAGCTGAGAAGCTTTGCTTCCGGTGGCACAAGGCCACCGGGGAGCGGGATCGGGGCGAGCCCGATACCTAGCTGAGAAGCTTGGCTTCCGGTGGCACGAGGCCACCGGGGAGCGGGATCGCGGCGAGCCCGAGCGGGGTTGCGGCCGTCGCAGATTCCAACTTGGCGAGTTGAGGAACCGGGCGCGGTGGAGTCAGGATTCGCCCATGTCCGATTCTCGTAGGAAGACCCCGGCGACCTTGCGTCGCCCGGTGAATGAGCTTTGTGGCTATCAACGCGTGCGAACGCGTAACGAAGACCCCGGTGGCCTTGTGCCACCTGGTGAATCAGCTTTTTGGGCTACGGAGGCGTGTTCTCGGCTGCGTAGCTAAGAAGCTTTGCTTCCGGTGGCACGAGGCCACCGGGGAGCAAGGCGGGGCAAGCCCGATACCTAGCTAGAAAGCTTGGCTTCCGGTGGCACGAGGCCACCGGGGAGCAGGGAGTGTGGCAGGGCCCTGCTGGGCAGTCTCGTGGTACGGGCGACGGTTTACGATCGCGGGTTGCGGATTGTGAAG
>JBKDPB010000194.1:0-17197 GCA_046342615.1 Planctomycetota bacterium
TCGCATGGCCGAAGTCCGAGGCTAGGACTTTGTGCAGCAAGAGTACATGATTCGAATGACGCACAACGAGACCTAGCACGCTCCGTATCTCGCCTCGGCGCACGAGCAAGTCCGAAAGAACCTGACGGCGTTCACCGCAGGGATTCAGGCCTACATCGATGAGCATCCTGACGAAGCCGCTGAGGTTGCGATTCCCATCGAACCCTGGCATCCGCTGGCGGTGGGGCGAGCCATGATCTTGCGATGGCCGATAGGGACCATGATGGATGACTTGAAAAACGGCGCCGACCGAGCCAGGCCACCGATGGGATCCAATCAATGGGCGGTATCGCCAAAACGCTCCGCCGATCGATCCGCGATTCTGTTGTCGGATCCTCACTTGACCTGGGAGGGATTGGCGGTTCTCTACGAAGCCCGCTTTCATGGGGGCGATTTGCACATGAATGGATATTATCTCATCGGCTCGCCGATGTTGGCGATCGGCCATAATCAGCGCGTCGGATGGGCGCTCACGACGGGGGGCCCCGATACTTCGGATGTGTACCAAATCCAATTTCGAGTCGCGCCGCGCCCCGAGTATGAATACGATGGCGAGTGGAAACCGATCACGATCGAAACCTACCCCATTCCGGTGGCTGGCGGCGATCCCGTCGCCAAGCAAGGTTTCTTCACGCACCTGGGCCCAGTCATCAGCGATCCTGATCTGAAGTCGGGCATCGCATTTGTCGGCGCGTCCCCTTACTTGGATCAAACCGGGTTATATACCCAGTTCTACAAGATGGCGAAAGCGCGGAATGTGGAGGAATTCAACCGCAGCCTCGGCGAACACCAATACAACGAGCAGAACGTGATGTCAGCGGACGTTCAAGGGAACATCTCGTATGTTCGCAACGGGGCAACCCCAATCCGATCTCTCGAGTACGACTGGAGTCGACCCGTCGATGGGACGACCAGCGCCACCGCTTGGAAGGGAATCCATCCTCAATCGGATCTGGTTTGCATCGTCAACCCGAAGCAAGGCTATATGCAGAATTGCAATATCAGCCCTGCCAACATGATGGTCGACTCGCCGCTGACCCCGGACAAGTATCCACCGTACATCTACAACGTCAGTTGGGACAGGAACAATCCGCGAGGAAGACGGACGGTGGAAATGCTCGATTCGGACGCGTCGGTTACTGCGGAAGACGCGCTGGCGATCGTCTTTGATGTCTACGATCGACTGGCCCCCCGGTGGCAAGAGATGTTGCGATCCGCGGTGAAGGATTCCGATTCTCAATATCGCGACAACGCGGAGTTCCAGCGCGCTGTCGAGGCGATCCTGGCATGGGACGGCCAGTACACGAAGGAATCGACCGCTTCGGTTCTCTTCAAATTTTGGCGACTGCGATGCGGGGAACAGATCGATCTTTCTCCCGTCGGGAGAGGTGAGCCGCTGCCGCCGGAATCCCAAGGCAAGATGTTGGAATTGCTCGATCAAATGATCGGCGAACTGGCGCAGCGTTACGGCAAATGGGATGTTCCGTGGGGGCAAGTCCACGTCGTGGGCCGGGGGGGGATTTATTTTCCCGTCGACGGTGCGGACTACAGCTCCGGCGATAAAGAGGGGAACTTCTCCGAAACGCTTCTCGACGTGCGATGCACGGATCTCAAGGAACGCCCTGGGGTCCAAGTCGCCAACAGCGGTTCCATGGCGATGATCTTGATGTTCCTCGACAAGAGTGGTGTGAAGTCCTTTACCTGCACTCCTTGGGGTCAATCGGGCCATCGGGAATCGCCGCACTTCGTCGATCAGGCAGCCGCCCTCTACTCGCAGCGCCGCATGAAGGCGACGTGGTGGACGATGGAGGAGCTGCAACCCAATATCGAATCGACCAAGACCTGGTCGTATCCGATCCCGAAGTAGAAGGGCGCCGCCCGATTGCGAGTCAATCGATGGCTCACGCGAGCCGGCTGAGCCGGCGGGTGAGCCATTCCAGGCACAAGGCTCCCGCGATCAAGGCCATCAGCAAGGTCATCAACCGCTGCTGGAATGCGACGTCCGGCGCGCCGGGTACGTAATTGGTTTGGTCTCGCGGTTCAATTGCAGCGACCAAAGGAGACAACGCTTGGGCCTCCTTGTCCGCTGCGCCGCGCAAGGATTCCAGGCCGATCCAGTATTTCCCTCCGGTGCGAAGGGCGAGCTCATTGAGGAGCACATCGTTGCGTTGCGGCCGCTGGATCTCCAGGGCAGGAACTCGAACGACCGTCTGTTGGGTCAGGATGGTTTGATCAGCAAGAGTGCCGATGGGGAGTTGGACTTCGTGCGTGCCGGTCCGTTTGGTGATGAACTGTCCGACGTAGACGCCGGCTTGCGTCGGATCGGGGATTGGCCGCAATCGCAATTGGCTCGATCGACCTCCCGGCTCGACAAGCTTTGCAACGGCCTCGGGTTGTACCAAGGGTTGGAACTGTGCGTCGCGCAGCACGGCTCGCACGACGACCGTGTCCCCCACCACGGCTTGTTCCTTGTCGACGAGCAGCATCCCGCGATCGGAGTCCCGCAGCAAGCGTCCTTGGCCGGCCCAGCGCACGAGCTTGGTGTAAAACGTGTCGAAGTACCCTTCGCCGACATCTCTCAATCGCCAAAATTCTCCTCCTCCTTGGAACGCCACTCTTCCGGAGCCGTAGAAATGGGAAGCCAAATAGATCGGCGCTGTTCCGTTCACGACGGTGGTAGGGTCCGAGAAACTGGCGATGACGGTGGCTGCGGGTTTGGGTTCGTAGCATGCAAAGAAGCTGTAGACACCCCGAAACTGTTGCCAGGCGCGTTGGCTTTCCTCGAGATCCTTGCCGACCTGGATGAATTCATTGGACCAAGCATCGGGAGCGAAGGTGAGAGGCCATGCGGTTTCCGATTCGAAGCGGCCGATGGAAACCAGGCGTGCCCCACGGCTGTTCATGACCACGGGAGTCAGCCCGCGCATGATTTCCGCTTTGCGGCTGCCATTACCGGCGCTTCCGGCCCATTTGGGAGTGGCGACCGGTCCGGAGATGATCACCAACCCTCCGGATTGCTCCGAGATCCATCGCTCGAGGATATCGAGCTGTTCATCGGCCAAGGCCATCCAGTCGGCATCGAAGGCGATGACGGCGTCGTACTGCGCCATCTCCTCGCGTGTCTTGGGAAACTCGGTCAGCAATTTTTTGGCTTCTTGGGAAACACCTGGACCGCCGGATTGCAAATAGACGTGCGACTGAACGGTTGGATCGCGATAGAGCAAGTTTCGCACAAACTGGTATTCGCGAGTCGGACCTCCAGCGATGATGAGAATCGTTGCGTTGGGCTCCACCACGCGCACCTCGCTCTCGAAGGTGTTGTCGGCAGCGTTGGTGTCTTGGGATGGAGCGAGAACGCGCACTTCATAAATCCAAGGTCCCACCTCGCGCGGCTCCACATCGAACACCAGGTTCGCGATATGGTCGTCTCCTTCGAGCTGGACCATTCGCTCCTCCTCGATGGTGGGTCCGATGTTGGATTGTCCGCCAGGCCTGCGCCGCAGTTGGACCGGGACCTGGGAGCCTTGCATCCCCGAGGCTTGCAGCAGCGCTGTCATCCGAAAACGGTCACCTGGGAACACGCGTTTGGGAGCTTCGACATCCAGCACTCGCACGTTGATTGGATTTTTATCGGTGCCGAGTCCGATCGGATGGATGGGTATGCCCTGAACCGAGGCTTCGCCGATGCTGTTGACCGGATCGGCGCCGGCATTGCTTCGGCCGTCGGTGAACAAGAGGATTCCTGCCAGTGGGGAGCCTCGCTCCTGATCGAGAATCGAGTTCATCGCGTCCCCCAACCTCGATTCGGTACCTGTTGCAGCGAGTAGGTTTTCCCACGGAACGTCAGCTGGGGTCTGGGCAGGCGATTGCGGTGCGCCCGTAGCGCTTTCCTCTTTCGACGGGGCGAGGATCGGTTCGACGGACCATAGGGCCTGCCATGGAATATCGTCGGCCCGCAAGACCGATGTAGCGATGGCTACAAATCCAGTGATGGCGCCGATCACGGAGAACAGAATTGCATAGCTCCAAGCGATCGACACACCCGCAGGGCCCGCTCGGCTCAGCGCTCGCACCAAAAGAGCTGCAACCAAAACCGCCATCGATGCCGCCAAGAGGAACGAGCCGATCCACGCAGTCCATCGCAGCAATTGCAATAAGCCGCTAATCCCTTGGGAGGCATCTCCCAATCCGCCCTTGGCTTGAGGCTTGAGAAACGTCGCGACCGGGCTGGGTCGCGAGCTTTGATCGAATCGGTAGACGGTGGTGTCATGTTGGCTTTGCAGCTGCGACAGAATCGCGGTCTGGCCAAGCTCGCGCTGGACGGATGCAATCCGGCTGGTCGCCAGGTTCGCGGATGAGGAGGGGGTGTCGTCGATCGGCATGGTCATGCTCAAGGAGGTATCGACGAGCACTGCGACTTTGGATGCCCGGGTATCGCGCCGCTCGCTGCGCTTCTGCAAATCGAGAAAGAAGATCAAAATGCCCAACAGAGCGGTCAATCGAAGGACCAGCAGCGCATAACCGACCATGCGAGGAAGTTCGTCCCAGTCCTTGCGGTACCAGTAAACGACCCAGCTCGCGATGGCGAGCACGATACAAGCCATGAAGAACCAGTGATGCCACTGATCCAGTTGCTCCAAACGCATGAACTGGTAGAAGACACGCGTGTCCTGCATGGTCGTCATCGTTTGGGTAAATGATACGAAGCGCTCCAAGCAAGCCACTGCTCGAAAGCGAGCAGGGCCAGGAGCATTGCCATCAACAATAGATTGCGATTGCTCAAACCCGACAAGGCGAGGTTGGAGCCGACGGCTGCCGCCGTTCGATAGGTGTATTTGATGCCGGCGAGGGCGTTGTTCAAGTCGGCGGGCGCGATGCGCTCGGTATCCCCTTCGGCAGGTGGAGTATTGCGGGACAAGTTTTTCACGATGGCATCGCCTTGGACCGCGGTCCCCCACCACTCGAACAATCCGGCCGAGGTCAGCGCCTTGACGGTGTCTTCGCTGTCGGTGTTGGGGCGGATCTCGAGCTTGGCCCGCAGACTATTCTCGCCTACCGTTTCGCCGTTGACCTGCAACGTGGGTCGGATATTCCTGCCGCTCGGCGCGGGACAAACGAGCTGTGTTTCGGGAAGCATTTCCTGGGCCGAAAAGTCCCATCGCAGGCTGCTCCCAGCGGGCTTCGAAGTGTCCGACGTGCGGAACGAACACAGATACCCCACCATCTTTAATGCGGCCACAACGAAGGTCGGGTCCTGCGGCCAGTTGCACCAGCGTCGATCCAGGGAGGTCAGGGCGATGAGGACGCGACCTTCACCCAGCGAGTAGTCGACCATCAGCGGCTTTCGATTCCGCAGGGTTGCCACCGGTTTCCATCGTTTGCTGCTCGCAGATTCCTCGCGCGAATCGATCTCGACATAGCGCTGAATGCGGACGAATTGGAACGGAGATGAGCTCAAACCCAATAGCGGTGCGAAAATCGGATGATTGTCGGCAAGGATATCCGGCGTGGCGTCCGAGGGATCCTTGGGAAAGTCGACGGGTCCGAGCAATCCAAAGGGCATCAACGGTGTGGTATCCGTCGCGCCGGGGATCGGTTTGGTCCAGGACGCGTAGCTGCGCAGATAGTCGTTGGCGGTGACGTTGTCCCCAAACCAGATCGCCAAACCTCCCCCTCGCGAAACGTATCGATGCAAGTTGGCCAGCGCCCGCGGATCGAGGCTGGGAACCGATTGAAGGACGATGCATGCATAGGGGTCCAAGCCTTCGGGATCGGTATCGCGAAGGTACTCCGGGCCTTCGCGAGCGATCAGCAGCCCGGTGCGCGCATTGCCGCCGGGATTGAGCGCCGATTCCAAGAAGAAGGAGTGTTTGCCGCCTGCATCCCCGTCGACGAGCAAGACGCGCACGCCGTCGAGAAGATCGAGAACACAACGGGCGGAGTTGTCGGCGGCTAGGGCATCGGGTGGCAATTCGGCCGTCACCACTTGCGACCCGCTCTTGGGAAAGACCACCTGAACGTTGCGCGTCAGCGCTTCGCCGGGCTCGATGCGATCGAACACGAGCGGAGGAAGTTCGGTGACGATTCCAGAGTAGGGTTCCGTTGGCTTGGGTTCTCCATCCTTGCGGCTGTAGTCGATGGCTTGGATTCGGACCGCCACATTGCGAGCAGGGGCTTCGCCGTGATTCTTGACCGTGATATTGATCATGGTCGGAACGCCAGCGGCGAGAACTTCCTGTCGAGGTTCGATGGCGGCGAGGGTCAGGTTCTCGTGGCGGTTCTCGACGCAGTCGATGAGTTGGATTTCCACGGGATCGCGGCGGAGCGACTGCAATCGCTGACGAAGGGCTGCGGCATTGTTCCAGTCTTTGGCGCGAAAGTCGCTCATGATATAGACGATTGCGCGATCGCTCTGGTCGGATTGCAACAGCGGAGCGACAGCAGCCAAGGTATCCTCGAGAGAACACTCCAAGGACGTAGGGGATGTATTGTTGATCTTGGACAGCAAGCCCGACGCGTCGGTGGGAATCGTTCTTGCCAGGAGGTCCGCAATCGCGTCGGCGCGCACATCGGATGCGGTATCGGATTCGTTCTTCTCCGGCTGGTCCGCGCGATTCGCTGCCAACGAACCGCGCGATGCGCGAAAGATCGACAGCAGGTGTTGCTGGGATCCTTGATTGGCCGCGTTGGCGATCGATGCGATAGCGCCGAGCGCGTTTTGATATGCCGACTTGCCGCTCGCCGTATCGGACATCGATGCGGAATCATCGAGGATCACATAGTGGTGCGTTGTGGTTCGACCGAAGGCAGCAAGCCACTTCGAGCCCGTGATCCATTGGGCGAGCATCGCCACGAGCAAGGCCATCGCCAGCATGCGCGACGCGATGAGGAGCGCCTGCTTGAGCCAGACCCATCGCCGATTCTTGCGGTAGCTTTCCAGGAGGAACTCCATCGCCGCCCAGGGGGTGCGGCGATGCCTGACCAGATTGATCAGGTGGATCAGGAGGGGCAGCAGGACGAGCAGGAATCCCCAAGCCAAGGGTTGGAATACGAACTGCATGGCTACCGTTTCCTCATATGAGCCATGCGAGCGCTCAGGTACGCCGTCAACGCCGCATCCACATTCCGGCTGGTTCGAATCAATTGATAATCGATTCGCAAGCTTGCGCAAGCGTGACGGATTCGGTTGAGAAACCGCTCGAGCGATTCGAGGTACCCCTCGCGAAGCGCGCGGGGATTGCACGTCAGATGGTCGATCGTCTCCAGCCCCTCAAACCGAGTCGGGTCATTGAAGGGGAAATCGAGTTCATCGTCGTCGAGGATATGAAATACGAGAATGTCATGACCCGCTTTGCGAAGCGAACCGAGTCCTCGCAGCGATTCTTTTTCGCTCCCGAGAAAATCGGATGCGATCACCATCAGACTTCGTTTGGGGTAGGTATCGTTGATTTCTCGAAAGACCTTGGTGAGGTCGGTTTTGTCCTCGGGCTGGGTTTGCTGAAGCGATCGGTAGATGGTCTTCAGATGGGCGCGGCTGGAACGCCATGGCAACCGGGTTCGAACGTCTTGGTCAAAGACGGTCAGCCCGACGGAGTCTTGCTGGCGGAGCGAAAGATACGCGAGGCAGGCAGCGATGGTCGCTGCATAATCGAACTTGTTGAGGGGGCCCCGACCGTAGCTCATGCTCGCCGATCCATCGACCAGCAGTGTGCAACGCAGATTGGTATCTTCCTCGTACTGCTTGATGTAGAGACGGTCCTGTCGCCCCCAGACTTTCCAGTCGATATGCCGCAGGTCGTCCCCGGGCACGTACTGGCGGTGCTGAACGAACTCGACCGACTGGCCGAAGTAGGGGCTGCGGTGCATACCCGACAGGAACCCCTCCACGATATTTCGTGCGCGGAGTTCCATCGACGCGATGCGCCGTATGGCTTCAGGATGCAAATAGTTTTTTGAATCGGGCATCGCTCAGCAGTTCATCCTGGGCCGTCGGCGTTTGCTTGAGAATCTCGTCGATGACTTTGTCGCTGGTGATGCCATCGCTTTCGGCGGCAAAGTTCACCACGATCCGGTGTCGGAGAACCGGCTTGGCGCAGAACTGAATATCGCTGGTGTCGGCTTGGGCGCGTCCCGACAGAGCGGCTTTGGCTTTGGCTCCCAGGATCAGGAACTGGACCGCTCGCGGGCCTGCGCCCCACGCCAGTTGTTCCTGGACGAACTCGGGGATGCCCTCTTGGCCGACCCGCGTTTGGCGAACAATCGCCAACGCGTAGCGAACCACATTTTCGGAGACTTCGATGCCGCGAATGAATTCCTGCAGGGCGAGGATCTCGGGGCCGCTGAGGACCGGCTCGATCGTCGCGATTCCGCGACCGGTGGTTCTTCGCGCGACCTCGAATTCGTCGTCGAAGTTCGGATACGAAACCCATACCTTGAACATGAATCGATCTTGCTGGGCTTCCGGAAGCGGGTACGTCCCTTCCTGTTCGATCGGGTTTTGCGTGGCGAGGACAACGAAGGGGTTTTGCAAGGAGTGACGGACTCGCCCGACCGTGATCTGTTGTTCTTGCATCGCCTCGAGAAGGGCGGCTTGGGTCTTGGGCGGGGTTCGATTGATTTCGTCCGCCAGGACGACATTGGCAAACAACGGTCCCTCCATGAAGCGTCGTTCACGGGCCCCCGTCGAACGATTCTCTTCGATGATCTCGGTCCCCGTGATGTCGGCGGGCATCAAGTCGGGTGTGAACTGGATCCGGCTGAAGGACAAGTTCATCGTCTTGGCCAACGAACTGATCATCAGAGTTTTTGCCAGACCGGGTACCCCTTCGAGCAAACAGTGGCCTCGGGCGAAGATGCTGATCAGCAGCTGCTCGATCACCTCCTGTTGGCCGACGATGATTTTCGAAAGCTGGGACTGGATCTGCGATCTTGCGCGCTGGAGTCGCTCCAGATCCGCTTGCGCTTGTTCGGCTACACTCATGAGTGGTATCGCTAGGGTGAATAAGTGCGAGGCCCGTTGCCGCTGCGATCAGCTCGCAGCACGAGCATTGTAACATGCTCGCCCCCGTCGGGCACCTAGCTCACGGTTCGAAGTCATCCAAATCGACGATCGGACGCTGGGGTTTTCCAAAGAACTTCGTGATGTCGATCCCTTGCCGTTGTTCTTCCTCCATGAACTTGACGCGCGCTTCCAGCCGTTCCATGCGACGCTGCATTTGAGGGATCAAATCCAGCGTGTTGTCGTAGATCTCCCTCTTCGGGACGGTGGGATAGCTGAGGTGGCGTTGCATGGCGGCAAACAGGAAGAGCAAATCCTTGCGGCGATTGGCTAATGCGATCTTTCCCTCGCGCATCCCAAACAGGATGGGATACTCGGGATCCGCGTCATCTCCCAAGTGTCGTTTTCGGTAGGCGACGAAGTCCTGGCTCCGTCCGTAAATCAAATCGGCCAGGTCGACCAGCCCGATTTGAGCGCGGACCACGAGTAGCCACTCGCTCCAAGCCGCGTTGTAGTGGGGGTCTCGGGCCATCGCGGTCAGGCCGGCGTCGTAGTTGAGCCGATTGCGGCAGAGGGCTTCGAACTGGTAGAAAAAGAGACCTTGGGGATCCAAGCGATCGCTCGCCTTGTACTGCGCTTCATATTGCAGGATCCGGACGGCGGTGCGGAAATCGAAGCGACCGGTATCCTTCTCGGCTTGCTCGACCAGGAACGCTTGGAAGGGCGAGAAGTAGTGCTGCACCCGCCGCATGCCGGGCCCGAGCAAGCCAGAGTGCTTCAGCTCGGTGGAGAGAAAGTCGATAGCCAGCGGAAGCTTGGTGGTGGCCAGCACTTCGTAGCGGCATTGCGCGAGCAGATCCTGCAGCGTGATATCATGCCCCAGTCGCTCCCAGAGAATTTCGAACAAGTAAGCTTGTTCGACATACTCCTCACGCGGCAAAGGCACCGACACGCGATCAGCTTCCAGCCGCCGGCACGACCCACACCTTCAGTTCGGTCGCGACTTCGGGGTGCAACTGGACTTTCACCGTGTAGAGGCCGAGTTCCTTGAGAACGCCTTCAAGCCTGATTTGATCGCTCGAGACGGTCAAGCCATTGGCCTTGAGACCTGCGACGATCTCCTTGGCGCTGACGCTGCCATAGAGGTGCCCCTCGCTGTTGGCGTTGGCTTCGACGTTGATCGATTGTTTTCCGATCTGATCGGCCAAAGCTCGGAGGGACTGCAGACGTTGCTTTTCGATGGCGACCAGCTTGGCTCGGTGCTTCTCGATCATCCGCTTGTGGTGATCGTTGGCGATGATCGCCAGGCCCTCGGGGAGGAGGTAATTGTTGGCGTAGCCAGGCTTGACTTCGACGATATCCCCGGCCTTCCCGACGTGCTCGATGTTCTGGATCAGCATCAGTTGGATGCCGCCGTTGGGGCCCTTGGGCAAGCGGGGGAATTGCGGACTGCGTTTCTTGGTCGTCGTCATGATCAGTGGATTGGGAATCGCCGGAGGCTTTATAAGTAAGTTGAAACAGGTTTATATCGTGAGAGGAAGCGGACTAGAAGGGCAATTCTTCCTTTTGGTACAGGGGTTCCTCGGGATGGATTTCGGAATCATGCATCTCATCGTGCATGGAGGGGTAGTGGCTCGGTTCCGAGACGCGATTGGCGGCAGGGGAGGCTGGCCTGGCCCGCTGTCCGTCGCCCCCTTCGGGTTTGCCGAGCAGCTGCATGCGTTCAACGATCACGTACAGTTTCGATCGCTTTTGCCCTTCCTTCTCCCAGGTGTCGAGCTTCAGGCGCCCTTCGACGAAGATCGGCGATCCCTTGCCGAGGTACTGACTGACGATTTCGGCCATGCGCCCGAAGAAGGTTACGTCGACGAAGGTGGTGTCATCGACCCATTCGCCAGCTGCGTTCTTGCGTCGATCGTTGACGGCAATCGCGTTCTGGCAAACGGCCATTTTGGAGTTGGAGGTGTAGCGCAATTCGATATCGCGCGTGAGGTTCCCCATCAATACTACTCGGTTGAAACTAGCCACGATCTCCTCCTCGACTTATTGGTCCTCAGGCTTATTCGTCCTCTGCTTCTACCTCATCTTCGTCGTCCACGCCGACCGCCGCAGCGACAGGCTGACGAATGGCTTGGTCGATCGGTACAACAACCTTTTCCTGGGCGTGAGCAACCAGGGCGTTGATCAATCGAGCATCGACGCGCGTCACCAAGAACCGCAAAAGGCTCTCGTTGAGCTGGCATGCTCGGTTGAATTCTTTCAGCTTCAAGGTATCCATGGTGAAGTAGGCGAGCCAGTACGTTCCCTTGTTATGCCCTTTGATGGGGTAGGCCAGCCGTTGTTCGGCCCAGAGACGGCTGACGAGAATTTCGCCGCCGCACTCGGTGACCAACGTTTGCACACCGGCCGCGACGCCGCCTGGGTCGCGGGCATAATGGTTGCTATCGAACAGGAACAGACACTCGTAATTTGCGCTAGCCAACGTCGAACTCCTCGAACAATATCCTCGAACAATATTCTGAATCTGGGCACCAGGTGAATTCTCATTTCGGATTGCCAAACCCCTTGATTGTTCCGAGCGACCCTCATCTACGCAAGGGTTAAAATTCCGGAACGCTCGAGGAAGGTGTCAGCGACGGGCGTTGAACTGGTTCATCGCCGCGACGATCCCCTCTCGGAGCCAGCAGCCGATGGCATTGCAGGCTTGGGACAAGGCATCGTCTGCCACCAGTCTCTCCTGGGGAGAAAAACGGCTTAGGACGAAGTCCGCCGTTTCCCACCCTGCGGGGGTCGGATCGATCCCGATCCGAAGTCGGGGCACGTCGTGTGTCCCGAGGGCTTTCAGGATGTCATCCAGACCCTTCTGCCCACCGCTGGACCCGGTCTGCCGCAATCGCAGCTTGCCCAAGGGCAGGCTGAGGTCATCGCAGATCACCAGGATGTTTTCCACAGGAACCTTGTAGAACCGTGCGACGTGAGCGACCGCTCGCCCGCTGCAATTCATGAAGGTTTGAGGCCAAACCAGACAGACGTCTCGCCCCGCGAGGACGCCCCGTACCAGTTGGGACTCGAATTTGGCTTGGACCGACGGTTTCCCCATTTGGTGATGGAGAAGACTGAGGCAGTCGAAGCCGATGTTGTGTCTCGTATTTCGATATTTCTCGCCCGGGTTTCCCAGGCCGACGATCATTGCCAAGCCGACTCGCCCCGTTCCACCTGCCTTGGAGGCACCCTCGCTGGAGGCTCCGTTGGGGGTGGAACCGGTCATCACGTGCCTGCTTCAGCCTGCTTTTCCTTGCGGATCAGTTCAGGTTCGGAACCTGTCACCGCAGCCGCTTCTTCCGTCGCCGAGGATTGGGCGGCAACCTGGACGATCACCACGCCGCCAGGAGTGATGGCGGTCGCTCCCTCGGGCAGCTTCAACTCGCTGACGTGGATCGACTGGCCCAGTTGCAGGGAGCCGATTTCGCAGACCAAAAACTCGGGGATGCTGACCGCTGGGCAGCGAATTTGGATCTCATGGGTGACGAACCGCAGCTGGCCGGCGGAGCTGAGTGCACCTGGGGCTTCGCCGTGCAAGTGAATCGGAACCGGGACTTCCACGGTTTCCGTTTGCGAAACGCGGGCGAAATCCACGTGAATGATGTAGTCGCCCATGCTGCTCCACTGAACCGCACGAAGCAGCGCCGTGTCATTGACGTCCCCCGTCAGGGTGACCAATTTCGTGCCGTGCTTGATCAGCCCTTGAATCGTGTCCAAGGCCACGGTGAGGCACACGTTTTCTTCACCGTGCCCATAGAGAATGGCAGGAATGTGCCCCTTCTCGCGAATTTTGATCATCGCTCGCGAGCCCGTGACGTCTCGCTTTTTGACCTGTATCGTCTCAATCATTGCCTGCTGCGCCCCACCAGGGATCGACCACCTGTTTAGACAGACCTCTTGTCCCATCGAACGAAAAAACCCTTGCCGCTCCCGACAAAGGGCCCAAGAGTATGACGATTTTGTTCGCCTTGGCAAGGGCAAATGCACTTGTCCTTTTGTTCATGTGGCCTATCTTGAACAACGGGCGCCGTGGGCTGGGAGACCGGAAAAAGGGGCTATGACGAAGAAATCGCAATTTGAAACGATCGAGCCCGTCGGGGCACGGGTTTTGGTCCTGAAGGACGAGCCCAAGCGGGAAACCAAGGGGGGGATCGCCCTCCCGGATGTGGCGGAAATCCCCACCATTACCGGCAGAATCGTAACGATCAGTCGGCAGGTGGAGCACGACGAAGACATGCCGCTTCGCCAGTACGACAAGATCATTTTCCACCCGAAAAATGCCATTCCGGTCGATTTTGAACCCGACAACCAGCTTTACGTCGTCCCCGTGGAGGACGTGGTTGCCGTGTTTCGCAAAAATCAAGGCTCCGAAGAAGCATGAACGCATCGGAGTGGAAGGGGCTCGCCCTCTGGCTAGGGCTGATTCTTCTCGCCGATAGCGTAATCGCCATCCCACCCTCGGCAGCCGTCGATCCCACCCCGCGCCTCGTCGAGATCCAGTTCAAGGCACAACGCCCTCATCTCGTCGGCGAATTGGTCGCGGAAAGCCCGAAATACGGACTGCTCATCCTCGGCGCAGACGGCCAGCTGACGGCGATCCCCCCCTCGGCGAGCGACGGAGGGAATCCCGAACTCGCCATCGCGAGCATCCAAGAGGTCGAGGGACCACTGCCCCCCTGCGATGCCGCCGAGCTGGCGGAACGTATCAAAGGCCTTATGCCGCAAGGGACCAAGTCGATTCAGACCGAGCACTTCGTGGTTTGCTACAACACGACGGATGTTTATGCTCGATGGAATGCAAATCTGTATGAGCGCATGTACATCGGCATGCGGCGTTTCTGGAAAGAGAAAGGGATCGAAGTCCAAGAACCTCGCTTCCCGATGGTGGCTCTGATCTTCGGAACGCGCGACGAATATCTGGAGTACGCCAAAAGGGACTTTCGCGGAGCGGAAAGCACCTCGGGCTATTACACCCAAACGACCAACCGGTTGGCGACCTTCGACCTGACGGGCATCGAAGGGATGCTTCCGCCTGGTGCGAAGGTTCAGCGTGAAGAACTGATCACCGAGATCTTTTCGCGACCCCAAGCAGAACGTCAGGTCGCTACGATCTTGCACGAAGCCTCCCACCAAATCGCGTTCAACACCGGTGTTCAAAAACGGCTCGGCGACTACCCGCTGTGGGTCAGCGAAGGCATGGCGACCTTCTTTGAGTCTCCCGATTTCTCCAGCTCGAGCGGTTGGGGAGGAACGGGAAAAGTCAATCGGTTCAACCTGGCCAACCTGAGGCGCTACGCGCCGCAGCGGCCCGAGGATTCCCTCGTCAAATTGCTCTCGGATGACAAGCTGTTGCGGCAAGGGGAGACGGCGACTGCGGCTTATGCGGAGAGCTGGGGCTTGACATTTTTTCTTATCAAACGCCGCCCAAAACAATACGTGGAATATTTGAAACTGCTCAAGGACCGACCGATCGGCCAACCCGCCGATCCCAAGCAGCGGTTGGCGGATTTCAAGCAATGCTTCGGCGAAGATTTGGACAAACTCAACAAAGAGTTCATCCGTTTCATCGGGACCCTTCCCTGAAACGTTCAACCCACCAAGGGGGGCGCCTTGGGTTTGTCGGAGCCGTTTTTGTCCGAGTTCCAGGACCGTTCCTGATCCTTGGGCTTCTGGTGCGCCACGAGATGTCCCGTCGCTTTTGCAACATCCTTGCGGCACTCCGCGCACCGCGTCGGAGGCTTGCCGATGGGGCTGCCGCAATGCGGGCAATGGAACTCGACCGACGGTCGGCCTACGGCTTGCCACAAACCGTTGACCTCGCACGCGTGGACCCACGGAGAGTTGTCCTTGCGAATTTCGGTATTCCCTTTGATTTCGCCCCGTCGGATTAGCTCCAAAAGCTGCGATCCACCCAACGGCCCCTTTTCTTCTCCAAAGGGGTTTCGGTAAAACCATTCAGCCACAGCGCTTCGACTCCGGGAAACAATGAGGGCGATTTCTTAGAAATCTCGGGGTGAGTGAGCGTGCGGCGCTCACCTGCCCTACGGCGATCTATTGGTTATAACGATCGGGCAGAGGAATTTCAATTTTCTTTTTCTATCTTCATCTTTCCAAGGCACCATGCCATCCGCACTCGCCATCTTTGCCCATCCCGATGACATCGAATTCGTAGCCGCCGGCACGCTCCTGCTGCTGAGAAACCTCGGCTGGGAAATCCACTACATGAACGTCGCAAACGGCTGCTGCGGTTCGACGACTCTGTCCCCCCAGGAGACGGCGTCTGTTCGGGAACGGGAGAGCCGACAAGCGGCTGAATTGCTGGGGGCGACCTACTATCCAGCCATCTGCAATGACCTTGAAATCGACTATACGCAAGCCAACATTCGCAAGGTTTGCGCGATCATCCGCTCGGCCCGCCCCACAATCCTCTTGACCCATTCCCCCTCGGACTACATGGAAGACCACGTCCAGACATGCCGCATCGCCGTGACAGCGGCTTTTGCCCGCGGAGCACCGAATTACCCAACCGATCCCCCGAGCCCCGCATGGGACGGCGACATGGCAATCTACCACGCACAACCCCACGGGAATCGAGATCCCCTAGGCCAATTCATCACCCCGGAAGTCGCAGTCGACATCGATCCGGTCATCGATCAGAAGATGAAGATGCTCCAGCAACATCAATCGCAACAGGCTTGGCTGCAATCAAGCCAAGGCTTGAGCTCCTACTGCCAAACCATGCTCGACCTCGGCGCGGAATTGACTCAGCGACTTCAACTGAATTGCCGATTCGCGGAAGGATGGAGACGTCGCGTGCATTTGGGTTTTGCCTCCAGCGATATCGATCCGCTGCGCGAGGCCCTCCAACCTACTGCTTCGCTTTTTCCAGTAGGATCTCGCGGGTGACTTCCTGGATCTTTTGCTGACGGTCGGACAGGGCTTTGAGTTCCTCGAGCAACCGCGGATCTGCAACCTGGCCGATGAGATCATTCGGGTTCTTGGTCTCATTCGCCAGCCGGTCGGTGCGACGATTGACACGAAGCTGCAATGTCTTGATCAGTCGCAACTCCGCCAGCTTGTCGACCAAGGGTTGGTCCTCGGGACTGCCGCCATTGGATTGCCCTCCCTGCTGCTGCTGTTTTTCTTCGTCACGCTTCTTCTGCACTTGCTTGAGGGAATCGAGCATCTCTTCGAGGGCACCCAAGATTTCGTCTTCGATCGATAAAGTCATCTCCGAAACATCGGCTGCGTCCAGCCGCTTGACGACGCTCTGCGCGTCGACGTTCACCTGCTCCAGCGCTTCGGGAAATGCCTGGCTGGAACCTTCATCCTGAAGCAACAGCAACGCGCGCTGACCCTCCATGGCAACTTTCGTTTGCTCGATCGATAGCTTGTTGGCCTGAATTTCCAGTTGTCGATCTCGCGCTTCGCCCGATAACGCCGCCAGTTTTTCCGTCGATTCGCGAATGGCTTTCTCCCATTCATACATGCGACGCAGACGCGTTTCGAGATCCACCAAGGCGCGTTCGATCTCCTCCTCGCGCAGCTGCATCAAAATCCGCTCCAACTCAACGATGGCCTTTTGAAGCTCTTCCTCAGCCCGCTGTTGCTCGTTGACAGCTTCTTTGCGCCGCTCTTCTCGTAGCTTCTTCTCCGCCTGTTGCATTCGCTTGCGGGCTCGTTCGACACGCTTGCGAGCCTGCTGCTCTCGCGTCTCGGGCTTGTCGGACTTTCCCGATTGCTCGGATTGCTCGGATTGCTCGGACTGCTCGGACTGCTCGGACTGTTCGTACTGTTCGGACTGTTCGGACTGTTCGGACTGTTCGGACTGCTCGGACTGTTCGGACTGCTCGGACTGTTCGGACTGTTCGGACTGTTCGGACTGTTCGGACTGCTCGGACTGCTCGGACTGCTCGGATTCGGGCATATCCGACTGGGGTTTATCGGACTGGGGTTTATCGGACTGGGGCTTATCCGACTGGGGCTTATCCGACTGGGGCTTATCCGACTGGGGCTTATCCGACTGTGGCTGATCCGACTGGGGCTTATCCGACTGGGGCTGCTCGGCCTGTGGCTTATCGGCCGGGGGGGGATCCTACTGGGGGTTATCCGTCGGGG
>JBKDPB010000195.1:0-33166 GCA_046342615.1 Planctomycetota bacterium
GTTATCTCCTCGGTCGAAAATCCGACTTGCCACCCCATGTCGTCCTCCCCGAAACCATGGGACGCGGTGGCGGAAATCTTCCCAATGGCCAGGCGGGCGGCTTTCTAGGCAAAGCCCATGATCCGTTTTCGCTCATGGCCGACCCCTCGCAAGCGGACTTCAAAGTCCCCGACCTTCTTCCGCCCGACTCCATCGGAGTCGCCCGTATCGAACGCCGGCGCCGCATGCGAGATATCATCGAATCCACCATCGATAATTTCGAGGCGAGCGAATCCGCAAAGATGATGGACGATAACTTCCAGGCGGCCTACCGTTTGATGACAAGCCCTCAAGCGAGGGCCGCATTCGATCTCAACGCCGAACCCGCGGAGGTACGCCAGCGCTACGGCATGAATCGATTCGGCCAATGCTGCCTGCTGGCGAGACGACTCGTCGAGGCGGGGGTCCGCTTCGTCACGATCAATACGTTCCTGACCGTGTTCGATGAGATCACTTGGGATATTCACGGCAGCAAACCCTTTACCTCGATCGAGGGCATGAAGAACATCGTGGCACCGATGTACGACCAAGGTTATTCCGCCCTGATCGAAGATTTGGTGCAGCGAGGCATGCTCGACGATACGCTGGTATGCAACGTCGCCGAGTTCGGACGGACGCCGAAGGTCAACCCGGCCGGCGGGCGCGACCATTGGCCGGGATGTTTCACCGTGTACTTTGCAGGCGGCGGCGTACAAGGAGGACGCGTCGTCGGAGCGAGCGATCCCATCGGTGCGGTACCAGCCGATCGACCGACCGAGCCCCCGGAGATCATCGCGACGATCTTTCACGCCATGGGCTTGAATCTGGAGTCCCACCTCCCCGGACCGTCCGGACGACCTTTCCCGCTCGTCGACTTCGGGTTCCGGGAAATACGGGAGCTCTTCTAGTCGACCACTTCTGGGCTTTCCGATCGATCGGGCATGACCTATCCTGTTGGCCATGTTGGATCCACGTTTTACCGTCCATGGCGCTCGTCGGCTCTTCGTATCCGGCTCGATCCGAAGCCGTGAGCTCGTCGAATTCTTCTTGCAACGCATCGATCGCTGGAATGAGCGGGTCCATGCGATGATCTCCGTCGACCGCGACTCGGCGCTCGAGTCGGCGGATCGCTGCGATGCCCTGCGAGCCAGCGGTGCGGCGTTGCCGCCCCTTTGCGGCATTCCCATCGCACTCAAAGACAACTTGTGCACCCGCTCGTCCCCAACGACCTGCGGTTCGCGGATGCTGGAACAATACGTTTCCCCCTTCGATGCACATGTGGTGAGCCAATTGCAGCGCGACGGCGCGATTCTCATCGGCAAAACCAATCTCGACGAGTTCGCCATGGGAGGCTCCACCGAGACCAGCATTTTCGGTCCCAGCCGCAATCCATGGGACAGCAACCGGACGTGCGGCGGTAGCAGCGGCGGATCGGCGGCGGCCGTGGCCACAGGGTTTGCACCTGCGGCCCTTGGAACCGACACCGGCGGCTCGATTCGCCAGCCCGCGTCTTTTTGCGGTGTTTGCGGCCTGAAACCGACCTATGGTCGCGTCAGCCGTTACGGCTTGATCGCCTACGGAAGCAGTCTCGATGTTGCTGGCGTGTTTGCGCACGACATCCAAGACGCCGCAACTCTCCTGCAATCGATTGCGGGCCACGATCCGCGCGACTCGACATCGCTCAACGCTTTGGTGCCCGACTACGAAGCGGCGATTTCTGCACCGCGCCAGCCCCTTCGAATCGGCCTGATCCGCGAACACCTCGACAGCGATGGCTTGCACCCCGAGATTCGTCAAGCGATCGAATCCGCCGTCGATGTTTTTCGATCGGGCGGAGCGCAAATCGTCGATATCTCTTTGCCCCATTCCAAGTACTGCATTCCTGCGTATTACATCATCGCACCGTGCGAGGCGAGCAGTAATCTGGCTCGTTACGACGGTGCTCATTACGGATTCCGGGCTGCAACCATGCGGAGCGGAGCCAAGGTCGCGACCTTGGATGACATGTATGAATCGACCCGCTCCGAGGGCTTCGGCCCGGAAGTTCAACGAAGGATTTTACTCGGCACCTATGCCTTGAGCGCCGGATATTACGACGCGTATTATCTCAAGGCACTGAAGGTTCGACGAATGATTCGAAACGACTACGATGCCGCTTTTGAAAAGGTGGACCTGCTGATCGGACCGACAACGCCCAACCCGGCCTTCCGATTGGGGGAAAAGGTGAACGATCCGGTCCAACTCTACTTGGAGGACTTGTTTACCGTCGGCGCTAATCTCGCAGGGATTCCCGCTCTCTCGCTTCCCCTCGGACGAACTCGGGACGGACTGCCGATCGGAGTGCAATTGCAAGCTCCCGCGCTTCGGGAGGCAACGTTGTTATCGGCTGGACATTGGTTTCACTCGGACACTGGATACCAACCATCGATCCCCGATGCCTACGGGGTACCGTCATGATGGATGAACCTCTGGAATATCGCGTCGTCATCGGTCTCGAAGTCCATGTCCAATTGGCGACGGAGACCAAGCTTTTCTGCCGTTGCTGCACGGCGTTCGGCAAGCCTCCAAATACCCAGGTCTGCCCCGTGTGCTTGGGTTTGCCGGGAGCATTGCCGGTTTTGAACGAGGCCGCTATTCTCCTGGCTGCACGAGCGGGCGCGGCATTGAATTGCGAAATCGCCGCGTTCACCAAGTGGGACCGCAAGAACTACTTCTATCCGGATCTGCCCAAAGGCTATCAGACCAGCCAGTACGATTTGCCGATCTGCTCCAACGGTTACTTGGATATTCCGATCGAGGTGGATGGCGGCGACGCGGCGACCAGCCATCGCATCACCAAACGGATTCGAATCCTGCGAGCCCATCTCGAAGAGGATGCTGGCAAGAGCATGCACGATGAGCGTGCCGGCCGAGCCGATTCCCGCATCGATCTCAACCGAGCGGGAACGCCCCTCTTGGAAATCGTGTCCGAGCCCGATCTATCCAGCGCGATCGAAGCCAGGGACTACATGACCGAACTGCGGCTGATCATGGTCTATCTCGGAATCTCCGACGGCAACATGCAAGAAGGCTCGCTGCGCGCCGATGCCAACGTGAACCTGCACGTTCAACGCGAGGGCACCACGGTGGCCACTCCGATCGTGGAAATCAAGAATCTCAATAGCTTCCGCGCAGTCGAACGAGCCATCGATTTCGAAGTTGCACGGCAGCAAAGTGAATATTTGCGGACCGGATGGACAAAAGGCCAGATACCCAAGCAAACACGAGGATGGAATGATGTCCTCGGTCAAACCGAGTTGCAACGCGAGAAAGAAGAAGTCTCTGACTATCGATATTTCCCGTGTCCCGACCTGGTGCCGGTCATCCTCAGCCAAGAGCAGCGCCAGCGCGCTCGCATCGAGTCCTCGGGAACCCCGGAGCATTACCGAGTGCAACTCATCGAAATGCATCAACTGCGAGCCTCCGATGCGGAGGTTTTGGTCCAGCAAGGCCGAGAGTCCGTCGAATACTTCCTGCAAGTGGTCGCCCATGGGGCCTCCGCCAAACGCACAGCGACGTGGATGCTGCAGGATGTGCTGCGCTATCTCAACGACAGAAATGTGGGGATCGCTGAATATCCCATCAATCCACCCGCGATGGCGGAATTGCTAAGTGCCATCGACCAGGGGCAAGTGGATACCAGCCAAGCCAAGCAGGCGCTTGCGATTCTCCTCGAACATCCGGATTGGACCGCCTCTCAAGCCATCGAAGCGTTGGGAATCGTACGAGTCGATGAATCGGAGATGGACGCCTTGTGCGATCTTTTGCTGACGGAAAACCCCGACGTCGTGGAAAAAGTCAAAGGGGGAAACGCCAAGGCGGTGGCAGCCTTGGTCGGGCAAGCCAAGAAGAGAAATCGCAATGCAGACCCTCGAGTCGTCCAGGAATTGTGCTTGAAGAAAATCGCCGAGCGGTCATAACAACATCATGGATCTCCACAAATACTTCCGTCCCGAAATCGTTGACATGCCCCCGTACAAGCCCGGGGAACAACCGGGTGCGGCCAAGGTCATCAAACTCAACACCAATGAAAGCCCGTATCCGCCAAACCCTCGAGTCAAGGATGCCATCCTGGCTGCCAGCGAGCGTCTCGAGCGATATCCGGACCCGCTCGGCACATCGTTTCGCAAGGCGGCGGCGGATGTTCTGGGAGTATCACCCGACCAGATCCTCTGCGGCAACGGCAGCGACGATATCCTCACCATCGTGACGCGCGCCTTCGTCGCACCCGGAAATCGGGTTCGATTTCCCTTTCCCAGCTATATCCTCTATCGAACGCTGGTCGCTCTGCGGGGGGCAACGCATGAAGAGATCTCGTTCGACCGAGAATTCCAATTGACTGAGGAATTTTTCCGGCCGGATCCAAAGCTCAAGCTCGTATTCCTTCCCAACCCCAACAGCCCCAGCGGCACCTTGATCGCCCCGGACACAATTCTCAGATTGGCACGCGACCTCGATTGCCCCATCGTCGTCGACGAAGCCTATGTCGATTTTGCTCCGCAGAGCTGTATCGAATGGATCGCCCAGGATCCGAGGATCCTGGTCACTCGCACATTCAGCAAATCCTACGCGTTGGCAGGTTTGCGATTCGGGTATCTCGTCGCGCATCGGTCGATCGTCGAAATTCTGCGAAAGGTCAAGGATTCCTACAACACCGATGCCATTTCCATCGCCGGAGCAACCGCCGCGATTTCGGATCAAGCCTGGCTAAAGGCCAACGTGGCCAAGATGATCCAGACCCGAGATCGGATGGAGAAATCGCTTCGGGACTTGGGATTTCATGTCACCCCGTCCCATGCGAATTTTTTATGGTGCACTCGCGAAGATCGACCCGTCGAGCCTATTTACGCTGCATTGAAATCGCGAGGAATCCTCGTCCGCTACATGAACTACGCGCCGTGGGGAGATGGCTTGCGCATCAGCGTGGGCACCGACGGCGAGATCGATGCGCTTCTGTTGGTCTTGGCAGAGATCCTGCGGCACTGAATTGTGCCCCCGGCTCTTTCGCGCGAAATGGCGACTTGCGCATTGCCTCCCTCGCGGACTCCCTGAAATAGCGCTCGTTCTCGTCGGGATTCGGTCGAGCGACCGCCTACGAGCGCCAAAAATCCGGACGAAGTCGCCTGCGGATTTTACTTCGAGGTGCGAGAGAATCGCAAACTTAACGAGGGCTTATTGTCCAACAATATCCCTTCGCTCGACCGGCTCCCGTCGAGTGAAGGGTGGTGGGAAAACACGGTTCGATCAAGCCGAAGGTGCACCCCCGGTGGTCATCGCCGAGGGATAGGCTGAGGGGCGAGTACCCAACAACCGAAGGGTTGGCTTGCGAACGCTCTTCTCCGCAGTATCGATACGCAGGTTGGGCATCCGATCCCGTCGCGTGAAGAAGCCCGTGATGATGCCCGTTTCATCGCGAGTGGTTTCGATATTCCCAAGATCAAAACCGGCCTTCTCGTAGAGCTCCAAAACATCTTTGACGGTTCTCTGATAGAAGAACCAATCAAAGTGCCATTGATAAATCGTCTGATCATACCGACCTGTATCTTTAAAGGCCACGAAGAGCACTCCGTTGTCGGAGAGCGTTTCGTGCCACGCGGAGAGCAACTTGACAAGGACATCGTCGGTCAGGTAGTCGCACAAACCAACGCTATAGATGATGTCAAACTTGCCAAATTTTTGGATGGTCGCTTCCGACGATCGAGTTCGAAACGCGTTGTACTGTATGTTGGACAACCGTGAAGGATTCGGCATTTGAGGGGCGACGGTTGCTGTGACGTACTCGATCGCTCGAGGATCGCTGTCCATGGCGAGGACGTCGATCGCGGGAAGTCGAGAGGGCCAATTGATGTACTCGCGACATGGACCGCTTGCGATATCCAGGATGCGAATCGGTTCGCGGGTACGCCCTCGTGTCTCAACTTCGCGAGTGAGAAACTCTCTCGCCATTTCGAGTCGCCCGCGAACAGCCCATGCCAACGGCAATTCCATGAACAAGTGCTCCAAATAGACACCTAGGCCCGTGGATTCCCTTTTGTCGCCATAGATCTTGCAAAGCATCTCGAAATCCCCGGGGAACCCCGTGGGCTTCGTCATTGCACGGTTAGCAGACCAACACTTCTTAAAGAAAGGGTATATCTCCCGTCGAAACGTGGTTTGCAGTTGAAGAAGCCCTTCCTTATCTCCACCGCACTGCGATTCAAATTCTCGGCATGCTTCGATCGAGGTCTGGACCGTCTCCGAAAGTCGTGAATACAAAGAGTCATCGAGTTGGGACGTACCGGAAGCCTCGATATCTTTTTCGATCGAGGAGAGATCATGCGTGAATGCATTGAGTGCTCGCACGAATTGGGACGAGCTTACACCCTTTTGCGGTTGAGCCACATCATCAACAGATTCGGACATTGTCAAATCCCCTATGGTCGGTAAAGAACCGACAAAAACCTATGCACACAAGTCGTTTGGCGTTTTCGACTCGTTGGTGTCTCCGATCCGTCGATCGGTGTCAACAGTTGTGGTTTGAAAAAGCAAGAAATGGACGAATCGAGGTCAGCATGTAGTGATTATTCGGCCTTTACGGATCGCTTCGCTTTGGGAATTCAACTGAAACGAGGGATACAGGATCCGGAATCGCTCTAGCTGTGAAGTAGGGTTATGGGTCGATTTCAGAACGTAGCCTACCGATTTGTTGGGAAACTCTAAGCCATGGATCCCTCGACTCCAGTTCAAAACCCAAGCTCAAGTCCCCTGGGACGTTCGACGCGTTTTTCCTCGCGCGATGTATGGTCGCAGTCGCCAGAGCGAAGTTTTTTCGTATGCCGCGATTCCAAACGGAATGAGGAATCAATCGTCGCATTATTCAATGAGCAACTGCTGACAAGAGGCGTTTGCGCGCGTCTACTGCATGAAGCAGAGATTCGCTCCAAGACCACCATTCCAGGGTTGGCACCGATTCTCGAGTTTGGCCGGGAACAGAATGGAATCTTCGTCGTCATGGAGGGGTTCGAAGGAAAGCGGCTCGATCAACGCCTTGCATCTGGACCGTTGCCGACTTTGGAAACCTTGGACTGCATGATTTCCCTTTTCACGGTTCTTGACGGCATGCACTCCCACGGCTTGCTGCATGGAAAGTTTCATCCTTCGAGTATCTTTTTCAAAAGAAAAGGAGAAACGGCCATACAGTTATTGGGCTTTGGAACAGTGCTACGGTTTGATTCCGATCACCTCAGCAATTCCGATGCCATCCAGATGGTCCACTACATGTCTCCGGAGGAGGCGGGCGCGGTCGAATGCGACGTTGGCCCTGCATCCGACCTGTACTCAGCAGGAATCATTTTGTTCGAATGCCTTGTTGGTCAATTGCCATTCGAGGGACGTACCGCGAATGCCTTACTCCGTGAACACTTGACGGCGAAGGCACCCGATCTCCGTTCGATTAATCCGCGGATACCGCGAGAATTGAATGAGATTGTCCAGAGGTTGCTGAGAAAAGATCCGCCGGATCGGTATCAGACCGCGGCAGCTGTCGCACACGACCTCGAGATCGTTGCAATGGCGTTGCGCTGTGGCGAACCAATCCGCCTGGTTGTCGGGGAATCCGATCGCCGCAACAGCATTACCGAATCTTCGTTTGTCGCACGCGCCGATGAAATGCAACTCGTCGAGAGCGAAATCAAACGAACGATGGAGGGAAAAGGGGATCTGATTTTTGTCGAAGGCAAGTCGGGCAGTGGCAAGAGCCGGCTCATCTTGGAAACCATCAAAGTCGCTCGCGCGAAAGGCTTCTGGGTGTTGCGCGGCCAAGGGACCGACCAAGTGGGGCAGCATCCTTTCGAGATGTTTCACGGCATCGTCGACGGCCTGATCCACGCAGGAGAGGAAACTCCCGAACTGAAACAGCATATCCGGGATTCGCTCGGAGAGCTTTGTGTACCGCTCGTGATGGCCCTCCCACAGTTGTCGGACTTCCTAGGCTCGACCCACGTAGCCAAGACGGTTCCCGAGGATTTCCGCGAAAACACCACCATCGAAGCCCTCTCGCAATTACTGGACTGCCTGGGCACGGCCCATCATCCGGTCTTGGTCGTTCTGGATGATTGCCAATGGGCGGATGAAGTAACGTATCGACTGTTGCGAAACTGGTCAGGAAACGCACGCAACTCGGACCGCCACACTTGCTTGTTGACAACCTTTCGCTCGGAGGAAGTTGGCGAGGAGCATTCCCTGCGCAAACTCCAGCCTGCATGCCATATTTCGCTGAGGGAATTCACGGACAAGCAAATCGCGAAGCTCGTCGCATCCATGGCAGGAACTCTTCCCGAGCCTGCGATTGCTGCCGTGCAAAAGCTGTCGGGGGGAAGCCCTTTTATGGCTTCCGCCGTTTTGCGCGGGCTCGTGGAGTCCAACGCCTTGGTGCCGACATCCAATGGATGGAGAATAGATGAAGCAGCATTGCAGGATCTTCAATCCTCTCGCAAAGCAGCCGAGATCCTGACTCGCCGTATCGAACTATTGCCAGACGAGACCATCCTTTTGCTGACAATCGGTGCTATCCTGGGGAAGGAATTCAATCTGGATGCCATAACGCGCCTTGCGAATTGCGATACTGCAACCGCCGTGCGATGTCTGGACCAAGCTCGAGAAAGGAATCTGATTTGGGCGCGGGCCGACGGCGCTCATTTCACCTTCATCCACGATCAAATCCGAGCCGCATTGATCCAACGAGCTGCCGAGGACTTGTTGCGAGGATTGCATCGCCTTGCTGCCGAATATTATGAGCGTGAGCAGCCCGGTCAGATTTCGGTCATCGCATACCACTATGACCAGGCAGATGAAACCTCGAAAGCGGCAAAGTATGCGCTCTTGGCTGCGGAACAAGCTCGACAACAATTCTCGCTCGAAATCGCGGAGGAGCAGTTTCGCATCGCGAAGCGCGGGGCTGGTTCTACTACCGATGATGTTCGCTTCCGAATCATGGAAGGTCTAGGCGATACATTGATGCTTCGCGGCAAATACGCCGAGGCAGAACGGTTGTTCGATGAAGCGTCGGCTTTAGCCCGAGACGAGTTCACCCAGGCGAAGGTTCAAGTAAAGCAGTCTTCGCTAAGTTTTAAACGCGGCGACATGGAACAGGCTGCCATTGAACTAGAGAAAACCCTGAAATTGCTCGGATGGGCTGTTCCGACAACGTTCATTGCCGTAGTCCCACTCCTGCTCCTCGAGGCCTTTGTGCAATGCCTGCACACGTTTTTCCCTAAGCTGTTCGTGCATCGGATCAAACGTGAGCCCAATGAGAAAGAAAGGTTGGTCATCACGCTATGCAGTCGTCTTGCCCATACATATTGGTTTTGCCGGACGAAACCCCAGTGCCTATGGAGCCATCTTCGCGGATTGAATCTCGCGGAGCGTTTTCAGCCAAGCTCGGAGCTGGCCGACGTCTATTCAGAACACGCTCCTGGGATGAGCCTCCTCCCATTGTTCGGGCGTGCAATAAGATATGTTGAGAAATCACTGGCGCTGCGAAGGCAATTTCGCGACGTTTGGGGCGAAGGGCAGACGCTCAACTACTACAGTTGCGTCCTATACTACGCATCCCGTTTCTCTGAGTGTATCGAGAAAGGACGTGAGTCCGCCCGGCTTCTGAAGCGGACCGGCGATTACTGGGGAGTTCACATATGTCAGTACCAAATCGCAGCCTCCTTGTATCACCTCGGAGATTTCGCGGCTGCGCTGAATGTTGCGCGCGAGAGCCACCAGTCTGGAATCGAACTGGGAGATGTACATGCTTCCACCGTAATCCTCGACGTCTGGGCTCGAGCGGCACGCGCTGCGACCCCGCAAGAACTGATCCTTCAGGAAATATCTCGGAACCAGCGAGGGGTGCAAAGCCATTGCCAGATTCATATTGCTTCCGGGATCGCAGCTCTCTATCGCAAGGAATACGATGCTGCGATCGATGACTTGGAGAAAGGGGCAAAAATCGCTGCCGAATCCGGAATCGTCAACGCCTACACCTTACCCACCACTGCGTGGCTCGCCACGGCACTGCGTGAGAAAGCGCAGTGTGAACTGAAGTATGCTCCGCAGATTGCAAAAAAGCTTTTGCAGCGGGCACGCCGTGCAGCCAGACAACATATCCGATTGTCGCGGCTGTGCGAAAACGATCTGCCCCGCGCACAACGGGAACTGGGATTGATGTATGCCATGCAAGGCGATTACACCAATGCGAAATCCTGGCTCCAACGAAGTATCCACAAAGCCCGCCAGCATCAAACGAAGTACGAGCTTGCGCTAACTCTCCAAGCGGTCGCGGAAATCGGGACGCTGCTCCAAGGCATGGATATCGAGGCCGCTCGCGAGGAATCCCAACGCATCCTTGCGGAAATCAACGCCTCCTCGGCAAACGTTCGCGAGGGTAACGCGGAGGTCGCAACTTTGTCGTTGGCCGACCGATTCGATGGCGTCCTCGAATCGGGGCGCCAGATCGCCTCCGCCCTGTCGCCAAAACAAATCTTCGAACGCGCTCAAGAAGCCGCCCTGCGATTGCTGCGCGCTGAGGAATGCTACCTGGTAGATCTCTCGGAGATTCCGATGGACTCCTCTTCATCGGGCAAAATGCAAACGAACCCCTTCACCGTGCGATTGGTGAAGAACGCGATCGAAAAAGGGAAAGCCATCGTCTGGGTTGAAGAGGAAGGACTGCACGAAGGTGCCGACATAGGAACACGCCGCTCCGGCTTGTGCGTGCCGATCAAAGTACGCGATCAGATGGTTGCGTGGCTGTGCGCCATCAATAGCCAAATCAAAAAACCATTCGGTTACGACGAAGAGCGTTTGGGCGACTTCATCGCAACCATCGCAGGTGCCGCCCTCGAAAATGCAGCAGGCTTTGCCGAATTGGCCGAACTGAACTCAACACTCGAACAACGGGTTTCCGAAGCCATCAAAGCGATCACCATCCGCGCCAATGAACTCGCGATCGCAAACAGTGAACTGGAACGCACCGCGCTAGAACTCCTGCACGCACAGCGGGATCTCAAGGAAGCCAAAGAAGTAGCCGAGGCGGCCAATGCAGCCAAAAGCCGGTTCCTGGCGACCATGAGCCACGAAATCCGCACGCCCATGAACGGCATCCTCGGGATGACCGAACTGGCTCTCCTGTCCGACCTCAACCCCAAACAACGCAATTGCCTGACGATCGTGAAACAGTCGGGCGATGCGCTCCTCTCCATCCTCAACGATATCCTGGATCTCTCCAAAGTCGAGGCGGGAAAAATGGAACTCGAACATATCCCGTTCTCCCTCCATGAAACCGTGAACAATGCGGTCAAATTGATGGCGGTCTACGCCTACAAGAAACACATCGAGCTTCTCTTCGATGTCGACAATAACGTTCCTTCACACATCCACGGCGACCCTGGCAGACTCAGGCAAATCCTTGTCAACCTGATCGGCAACGCCATCAAGTTCACCGACACGGGAGAAGTCGCCGTTCAGTGCCAATTCGAAAAGCAGGATGGCGGCCCTGCCCAACTGCATTTCTCCATTCACGATACCGGACCTGGAATCCCTCCGGATCGACAGAAATTGATCTTTGAGAGATTCCAGCAAAGCGATTCCTCAACCACCAGAAAGTATGGAGGAACCGGACTTGGCCTCGCCATCGCCTCCCAATTGGTCGAACTCTATGGCGGTCGAATTTGGGTTGACAGCGAAGTCGGTAAGGGAAGCACATTCCACTTCACGATTCCCATCGACGAATCGGAGTGCCAATTCGAGTCGCCCGAAGGCTTGGGGTCACTTCATGTTACCCTGATCAGCGAATCGACGAGCAGCCGCAATCGCTTGGCAAATGCTTTCATGAATGCGGGCGCTTCCTGCCATTGTTTTGGCTCGTTGAACGAAGCATGGCCGACACTGCAGGCTTTGGAGAGTCACAATCAAGACCGATCCCACTTGGTGTTGATCGATACCGATTTCGACAAGTCATGGTGGGATCAAGTCGATACCGACGAGAAGCGAGCTTGCCTGCGGGCTCATCCACTGCTGGTCTTGGCGCCACCCGCCGACAACGGATCGATGCCCGTCCTCTTGGAACATGACATCGACAACGAACAGTTCCTCCACAAACCGATGAGCGGCTTGGAGATCGTCCGGTACGCCAAGCAATACCTCGAACGGGATCAAACGGTCGAAACGTCGAGGGGGTTACCTCTCTCGAATTCGCAATCCCTGCGCATTTTGATCGTCGACGATACCCCAGTGAACCGAGAAATCTTGGCCGGATTCCTCGAGCTGTTCGGACACCGTTTCGAAATGGCGGTGAACGGTCGGGAAGCGATTGAGGCGGTGAGGAACTCAACATTCGATGTCGTGTTCATGGATATCGAGATGCCAATCCTCGACGGATTCGAGGCCTCCCGCCAAATCCGATTCTTGCCCGGCACGTCAGCCGCCACCCCGATCCTGGCGATGACCGCACATGCTCTTTCCAGCGTTCAAACGCAATGCCTCGAGGCGGGCATGAACGGTTTCTTGACCAAACCGATCCAGTTCAACGAACTGCAAAACGCACTCGAACAGCTCGCCAGGGGCGAACTTCCCGCATTTCAAGAGACGGCGGTGTGATCGGATAGAGTCGATCCCGGTCGCAAAGGGCCGGCGGCCGTTGGCAAGTCCCCGCCGCTGTCCGCGATTTCTTGAATCCGATCGTCCAGCTCGACAAATGCGTCCACGACATCGGGATCGAATTGTGTCCCCTTCCCCTCCAAAATGATCGCCATCGATTTCTTGTGGTCGAACGCGGGTTTGTAGACCCGTTTCGATCGAAGAGCATCGTAGACGTCCGCTACGGATACAATTCTCGCCGAAAGAGGAATCTGTTCGCCTTGCAGCTTGTTGGGATAGCCTTTGCCATCCCAACGCTCGTGATGGTTGATCGCAATTTCATAAGCCATCCACAAAAAGCTGGCTTCCGAGTAAGCCTGCGCCGAAGCCTTCAATGTCTCGCCACCAATCCTGGTGTGCTCCTTCATGGCCTCGAACTCCTCCGATGTCAGTTTGCCCGGCTTTCGGAGAATACTGTCGGGAATCCCAACCTTGCCGATGTCGTGCAAAGGAGAGGTCAAGTAAATGAGTTGGATGAATTGACCATCGATCACATGGGTGAACTTGGGATTCTTGGCCAACTCCGCGGCGATCAATTTGGAAATTTCGCGGACCCGCTCCAAGTGCTCTCCCGTATCGTCATCGCGGCTTTCGGCGAGCTTTGCCAACGAAAAGATCATCATCTCGCGTCCTTCCAAACTCAAAAGACGCTTCCCGACATTGATTCGCAATCGTAGCTCTTCCAGACTGATCGGCTTGCTCAAGTAGTCGTCCGCGCCAGCGTCCAATCCCATCAGCAAGGATTCATGCACCGATCGGCAAGTCACCAAACTCACATAGGTGTATTGAAACGTTCGCTGCCTGCGAATCTCCCGACACAATGACACGCCGTCCATATTGGGCATCTCCACATCCGAAATCACCATCGATGGAGAGAAACGTCGAATCTTGTCCAACGCATCGCGACCGTCGGTCGCCGCCTCATATTCGTACCCCAGCTCCTTCAAGAAGCTGCCGAGAATCTCCAAGGAAATCGGTTCATCGTCCACGATGAGAATTCTCATGGGTGGCGTCTTTGTCGAACCCGATGCACTCTGATTTTCCATGATTCCCTCCGGCCCCTATGCAAGTCCGCCTATGGACTCCGCAACGTTTCTTGCAGGGAACCGATTTCCCGCTCAACCACCACCCACCACTCAGAAACCTGCTCGATATCCGATGAACGAGCGGACCGCTCCAGCATCGCCGCAGCCGAAGAAAGCTTCTCCGCACACATGCTGGCAGCCGCTCCCTTCAGGCGATGCGATAACTTGGCTACCCTCGAAAAATCCCCTGCCCCTACCGCGGATCGCATCTCCGTCAAATCATTGGGCAACCCATCGGCGAGAATCTTGATCAAGCGTTCCGCCAATTCATGCCTACCCATGCAGTATTCAACCAACCGCTGACGCGAGAATACCGTGTGCTGCCGGTCGCCCTGGCTCAGTTGAGAAGCTGTCATCATACCCACCGATCGTGTATCGCTA
The DNA here is from genome assembly GCA_046342615.1 of Planctomycetota bacterium. Taxonomy (GTDB): domain Bacteria; phylum Planctomycetota; class Planctomycetia; order Pirellulales; family Pirellulaceae; genus JBKCUI01. Next base: position 14,187 of record JBKDPB010000195.1, read on the forward strand.
TCGTCTTCCACAAGGCTGTAACGGTTTCCCCTCCGCAGAGGTTCCAGCCAAATCGATGTTTTTTGCGGGAAAAAGAACAAGTCGCCGCACCGCAACCAAAAAGCAACTACGACCGCTCCGTCCCGCAAAATCCCGCTAATCCAACCCACAGCAACGGTGCCGGCCGAAACCCAAGCGGAGTTCGGGCTCAATCAGGCCCAGCGTCGGTTCGCCCCCTGCGAGATTCCGCTGCCAATGCGTCGCCGAGCCGTCAAAACGGCCCGCTCGACCCGCTTCAACTTGCGATAAACCCCCTGCCGTTGCCGAAACCGATCGAGCGATCTGCGGTACTTCAAATAGAACATGAAGGTCTCCGCAAAATCCTCACTCGCGTTCGTGGTCGCGTAATCCGTGATGAATTCGTCAAGCAAATAACCGTAGAAATGCCTCAACCGACCCCGCTCGGAACGACATCGGGACTTCCCAGACAAATACTCCGGGTTCCGCTTCAAAAGATAGCGCCAACGGTTGTAGGGAGTCGGGTTGCAGTTGCTGTACGAAGCCCCAAACGTTCGCGGGAACCAATCGTGCCGAAAAAAACGAGGGTCGTGGAAAAACCATGCGTGGGCGTACTCATGCCGAATCGTGTCGCACAACGTCATCCCAGGCTTGCGAGGCTGATGCGGCAAATCGCGAGGCAAGTAAATCACCCCAGGCTCGTAGCCCCACTTCGCGTAATGCCCCACCTGCTCAAAGACATATCCACGCTCCCCCTCACTCTTCTCACCCGATACCACCAACTCCACCACATCCAAATACACCCCGTCCGACAGCAAGCCGATCTCGGCTAGCTCCTGGCGTACGTGGTTGTAAGCTCGGTCGACGTTGGCCATGGGGGAAAGCGTGCAACAAATCCGCGAATCGAAAAAACACTGGAGAAATCGACAACCCTTCAATCTTCCAGTACGCGTCTACCATCGCTTCCCTGCCTATTTCAGTCTGCTTCGGACTCGACCTCCCTTCAACGACGAACCCCGGAAATTCCAAACCTCACCCCATTCGGGGGGGTTGGCCGTTCCCGTTGTTCCCGAGCTTCGCTCCGTATGCAGCGAGGGGATTTTTCAGGCGGTAACAGCGGGCGACAATGGCAGCCCTCCATAACCTCGGTCCCAAACCCAACGCCAACCAAAGGTTGCGATTCCTCCCCCCCAAAACAGTTCTCCCCGACACCTTCCGGCCGTATCGCCTTTCGCCATCCAATCACGTATACTTACATTGCCGGGCATTCATTAGCAGCATTACTTATACTAAGCCGAGGTCCCCGTGTTTGACCCACCCCCATGTCGCCGGGCCAGGTTCCAGTGGATCGTAGGGATCGCGGTGGCGTTGTGCCCCTTCGCTCTGGCTTCGGACCCGCAGGAACTCCGAAAGCAAGCGAGTTGGAATTGGCCCGATGCCAATAAGCTTCGCGCGTCCTTCGAGGAGTGGATCGATCGCGGGCTTCAAGGGGATGCCCGTCGAGAAGCCCGCGATGCGGCGGGCGTACTCGCGACGAAGCGCGGAATCACCCTGCATGAGTCGGCGCTCGATCTGGCCAGTGACTGCGATGAGGCGATCCGCTCCTTTCTAGGTGGGCTTCGGGGCCCTTGGGGATCGGAGTCGTTGGCGACGCTCGACGCGCAATTGAGTTCCCTCATCGCCAACGGCGCGATTCCGAGTTGGATTAAGCCGGATCTGCAACTGGCCTACGCACGGGCCCTCGTGCACCACCAATTCATCGACGAGGCGATGGGACACCTTACGCCCCTCGCGATCGATTCAACCTCCGATCCTTCCTCGTGGCTCTTTACCATCGCGGTGTGCCAACATCATTTGCTGATGAAACAACCGTGCGAAGAAAACCTCGGCAAGCTCCTGGAACGCGAAACCGAGATCCCCTCGCGTTATGCGATCACCGCTCGATTGATGCTGACCGATCTCGAGCCTCTCAAGGAAAACTCGCTCGATGAAATCGCTCGCATGATGAACGACGTGGAACGCCGATTGGCTTTGGGCCGGACGGGCAAGCAAGTTCGAGATCAGGAACAAGCGATCATCGACAAGCTGGAAAAGATGATCGATCAGTTGGAGCAGCAACAGCAGCAACAACAACAGCAACAACAGCAGCAGCGAAAACGGAACAGCGGATCCCAACAGCCGCGTCCCAACCAAGGCGATCCCATGAAGCAGAGCCAGCCCGGCGGGGCCGACGGCAAGGGCGATGTCGACGACAAAGACATCGGGGACGCCTCGGGGTGGGGGAATCTCCCACCTGCACAGCGTCAGGAGGCACTTCAAAGCATCACCAAAGATTTGCCGAGTCATTACCGCGAAGTGATCGAGGCCTATTTCAAACGTTTGGCCAATTCGTCCTCTCCCCCGTGAGCGCCGCTTCCATGCCGGATGAAAACCAGCCTCGCGATGCCGAACCTTGGTACCAAGGGGGCTTGGCGTTCGAATGCACCGGTTGCGGGAATTGTTGCAGCGGCCCCCAAACGGGTTACGTCTGGGTGAACGATGAGGATATCCAACGCATCGCGGCCCATCTCGGAGCACCCGACGCGGATGCCTTCGAACGCCAATTCGTCCGGAAGGTGCGCGATCGTAAGAGCCTTGTGGAATACTCGGATGGGGACTGCATCTTTCTCGATCCTCCAACGAGGCGATGCATGATCTACGAGGTTCGACCGTCGCAATGCCGAACATGGCCCTTTTGGCCAGGCAACTTAGAGTCCCCTCGAGCATGGGGTGCCGCCGCCGCGACCTGCCCGGGTTGCAATCGAGGCAGGATCTATCGCGTCGATGAAATCCGTCGCCTAGCCAATGCCGAGTCGGAAACGTAGCTCGCCGCACACGAACCTCAAGGAACTCTCCGTGATCCCGACCTTACTTGCCCGATGGATGCAATGGTTTGTGGCCTTGGAATTCGCCGTGATGATGGCGCCTCCTCCGCTGTATGCCCAATCCGTTCCCTCCTTGCTTCCGTCGATGCGAGCGGCGGACTGGCCCGAACGCAGACTCGCGATTCTCGAGGGAATGCAGAAAGTGATGGGGAGGTTACCGGACCGCACGGAACTACCGGAGGTCTCCTACCAGGTGCTTGCAGAGGTTGAGACAGACCCTGAGATCCTCATGCAATCGATTCGATTTCAGTCGGAACAGGACCAATGGGTCCCTGCGTATTTGCTGACACCGAAAGCACCCGACCATCGCCAACGCCCCGCGATTCTATGCCTCCATCAGACGATCCCGATCGGGAAAGGTGAGCCCGTGGGATTAGGAGGGAGCGCCAATCTTCATTACGCCATCGAATTGGCGAAGCGAGGATTCATTGCTCTGGTTCCCGATTATCCTTCCTTCGGAGATTACGACTACAACTTCGCCCAACATCCGGAATGGCAAAGCGGTTCGCTCAAGGCCATATGGGACAACATGCGAGGGATCGATTTGCTCTCGAAACGTACGGATGTGGATGCGAGCAAGATCGGATGCATCGGTCATTCCTTGGGAGGCCACAACGCGATCTTCACGGCGGTATTCGATGAGCGGATCAAGGCGGTGGTGTCGAGTTGCGGATTCACTCGATTCCCCAAGTACTATGGCGGCAATCTCCGTGGCTGGACCAGTTCCCGCTACATGCCTCGCATCGCGACCGAGTACGAATCCAATCCTGACCTTGTACCATTCGATTTTCCTGAACTGCTCGCCGCCCTCGCTCCACGAGCCTTCTTCAGTAACTCGCCCCTGCACGACGACAATTTCGATTGCGATGGAGTCCGCGAATCGGTGGCGTCCGCTCGAGAAATCTTCCAGCTTCTCAATGCATCGGATCAATTGCAGGTTCTCTACCCCGACTGCGCGCACGATTTCCCCAAAACCTCGCGCGAAGCAGCGTATCGATTCCTGGAAGAAAAGCTCCGATAAAACACGACTTGGATAGCGAGTGCACTGGGAACACTCACCTAGGAGACGATCTCCGAGAGAATCCTCGCTCCCTCGACGCCGCTCAAACGAAAATCCAATCCTTGAAACCGATAGGTGAATGCTTCGTGATCGATCCCCAATTGGTGGAGCATCGTCGCGTGCAGATCGTGCACGGTGCATACGTTTTCGATCGCGGCATAGCCTAACTCATCGGTGGAGCCGAGCACCATTCCGCCTCGGATTCCCGCGCCCGCCAACCACATCGACATCGATCGATTATGGTGATCGCGTCCTAGGGGGCCCTTGTTGCTTTGCGACATGGGAGTGCGTCCGAATTCGCCGGTCCACACAATGAGGGTATCGTCCAGCATGCCGCGCTGCTTCAGATCGCGCACCAAGGCCGCGCTTGCGCGATCGACCTCGGCGGCTCGAAGCGGCAATTCCTCGCGCAGCAGGCTGTGATGATCCCAGTCCCTGTGATAGAGCTGGATAAACCGCACCCCGCGTTCCGCCAGTCTCCGGGCGAGGATGCAATTGCTGGCAAAGCTGCCATCTCCAGGCTGACAACCATACATCGCCAACGACGCGTCGGTTTCGTCTCGCATGTCCATCAGTTCGGGAACGCTGGCTTGCATCTCGAACGCCAACTCGAACTGCGCGATACGGGTTGCTATCTCCGGATCATTCGTCAGCGGCTGCTGGAGCCGATTGATTTCGTTGACCGCGGCGATATCCATTCCTTGCTGCTCCCGCGTGATTCCGGGCGGATTGCCGAGGTACAACACCGCGTCCCCTTTGCTGCGAAGCTGTACGCCCTGGTATCGGCTTGGAAGAAATCCGCTGCTCCATTGGCGGGCAGCGATCGGTTGCGGCGAGCGGCCGGGACCGGTCGAAACCAGAACGACAAAACCAGGCAAGTCGTCGGCTTCACATCCGAGTCCATACTGGATCCAGGCACCCATGCTCGGACGCCCTGCGATCTGCGACCCGGAGTTCATGAACATGTGCGCCGGATCGTGATTGATCGCGTCGGTGGTCATCGAGCGAATCAAGCAGATGTCATCGATGGCGCTACCGATGTGCGGCAACAAAGAGCTGATCTCGGTTCCATTTTGGCCATACTTGGCAAACGGGAACATCGGGCCCAGGCAATAGAGGGGCTGATCTTGCAACTGCGCGAGCTGCTGTCCGCGCGTTACACTCTCAGGCATGGCCTGACCATCCATTTGGGCCAGCTTCGGTTTGTGGTCAAACAGCTCGAGATGTGATGGCCCTCCGGCCATGGTCAGCCAGATGATTCGTTTGGCTCGACGGGGATACGTGAATGTGCGAACTGCGGCTGGATTCTGGTCCGCAGATGCATTGCCGCGGAGCAACATCCCCAGCGCGGCGGCCCCGATCGTACTTCGCCCGAGCATGCGGCGTCGACATAGCTGGTTGGCGACAGGATCCAAGTTCATGGCGTTCAACTTCGAGTGATGGTTTCGTGGAGGCTGAGCAGGACACGCGCTACGTGGGTCCACGCGGCGAGTTCGCCCCGATCGAGATCCCCAGGGACCGCTGCGATGCCGACGGACAGGAGTTGCGAAGCAGCCGCGGGTTCTGCTGCATAGCGTTCCCGATGGCGAATCACCAGGGAACTGAGCCTTTGAATCTCTTCGTCGCGGGGCATACGTTGCAATGCCCATCGATACGCCCATCCGATTCGCGATTCGGTGGAATCGCCACCTTCGCGAAGTATCCGTATCGCGAATCCGCGTGCAGCCTCGACATAGGTGGGGTCGTTGAGCAGAACGAGCGCCTGTTGCGGGATATTGGACCGAGTTCGCTCCGCGCAACATTCCTCGCGACTGGGGGCATCGAAGGCGAGCAGGCTCGGATGAAGAAAGGTCCGTTGCCACCATGTGTACAGGCCCCTGCGATGTTGCCCTGAACCGCGGTCCTCTTGATAGCTGCGTACAGGGAAATTCAGGTGCTCCCAGTATCCCGCTGGTTGATACGGCTTGACGCTCGGACCGCCGATCTCGGTCGCGAGCAAGCCTGAAATGCGAAGCGATTGGTCCCGAATCAGCTCCGCGTCGAGCCGAAACGGGGACTGCCGCGCAAGCTCTCGATTGGCGGGGTCCGCCGTCAGCAGCTCCGCCGTGGCGACCGATGATTGGCGATACGTGCGACTGCGGACGATGAGCCGCACCATGTGCTTCCAATCCCAACCTGAATCCATGAACTCGCAAGCCAAATGATCGAGCAACTCAGGATGGCTCGGAGGTTCCCCTTGAGTCCCAAGGTCATCCAGCGTTTTGCTCAAGCCTGTCCCAAAGAAGTGCTTCCAGAGACGATTGACGACCACGCGGGCCGTCAGCGGGTTTTCACGTGCGACGAGCCAACGCGCGAGATCGAGCCTCGTCCATTCGCGATCCTCGGAAGCGGGCTGCGGTAGATAACTTGGAAATCCCGGTCGCATGATCTCTCCCGACTCATCCATCCAATTGCCCCGCGGCAGGATTCGGACGGTTCGCTTCGCGCCGTTGGCGGTTGACACAAGGCACTTGGGGATCCGTCGATAGAAATCATCTCGTGATTTTTCAGCTTGCTCCAAGGCGAGCCATGGTTCGCGGTGCTGCGGGTCGACGTGGAGGTGGAAGAATCTCTGGATCTCTCGCCGTTGGGCTTCGCTTCGTTTTGATCCTTTGATGGCTTGGGAAACACTGCGGGCAACCTTCTTGTCCGCGTCGTTCGCTTCCGATTCGGGACGCAGGGAATCGAAGACATAGGTTTCCGCCCGGACGGCGTCTTCCCAGGCTCGCTGAGCCGCGTCGATTTCCTTCGACAGCGTTTCGAACCGAGCGCGGACCAGTTCCACCTCGCGATCAAGAACCAAGAGATTATCTCGCTCTTCGTGGGTCGGTACCGGCATCCCCTCCTCACGAGGCGCAACCAGTCCCTCCTGGATGTCCGCGAAGAACGCCCCCAAAGCATAGAAATCTCGCATCGTTATCGGGTCGAACTTGTGGTCGTGACACTGGGCACAGCCCGTGGTTTGGCCGAGCCACACCGTGCCGACGGCCCGCACGCGATCCGCGAGCATCCTCGCTTCGTAGTCCTTGGGCTGCGCACCACCTTCCTCAGTCGACAGAATCAAGCGGTTAAACGCGGAGCCCACCCGGGATTCCTGATCCGCATCGGGCAGCAAATCTCCAGCGATCTGCTCCAGCGTAAAGCGGTCAAAACGCTTGTTGCCGTTGAAGGAGCGGATAACCCAGTCGCGGTACGGCCACACGTTGCGAGGGTTGTCGCTGTGATAACCGATCGTGTCCGCGTATCGCACCGCGTCGAGCCACCCCATCGCCATGCGTTCGCCGTAGTGTTCGCTGGACAACAACTTCTCGACAAGCTTTTCATACGCGTCAGGCGACGCATCGGCCATGAAGATTTCGACATCGTGGGGCGAGGGTGGCAAGCCGATCAAATCGCTGTACAAACGGCGAATCAAAGCGCGTCGATCCGCCTCGGGGGCAGGCGACCATCCGAGTTGCTCGAGCCGGCGGCCGATCCAGTAATCGACGGGATGCTCCGATGCGGGCACCGCCAGCTTGGCCGGGGGCTCGTAGGCCCAATGCTTTTGGTAAGTCGCTCCTTGCTCAATCCATCGACGAAGCAACCTTTTTTGGTCGTCGCGTAGCGACTTCTTGGTCGACGGAGGAGGCATTGCGATCGAGTCATCGATCGATTCGATACGAGCGATCAATTCGCTCGCATGCGGATCGCCCGGGACCAAAATGCGTCTCGACATGGCGTCGTCGGCAAGATCGAGCCTCAGGTCACCCTGGCGATGATTCCCATCCGGACCGTGGCACGAAAAGCAGAACTCGGACAGGATAGGGCGAATATCGCGATTGAATTGGAGCATTTCGCGACTTGGATCCGCTGCCCATCCCAGAGCCGAGCCCAGGTGCAACGCCAAGTGCATCGCAAAACAACAGGCGATCGCTCCTCGAATCCGGCATCGAAGGGACGCTCGCCGATGCTCGGATAGGATCGCAGAACTCATGCGCTCAAACCAGCTTGGGGATAGGAAACCGAAATGAATTTGCCATTTTGATCGATCGACCGGGGCGAGGGAAGCTGTCAAGGATACCCTCCACCGCATCTTTTTCCTCGCTGGATTGTTCCGCAACGGGTATTCTGTCGGGCTCCTTGAAAACATGCTCGCCGCAGTCTCGGACACAGCTCGCCCGTGTTTTCGTTCCTGGCTTGGCGACATAACCGAACCCGGGCTACACTATGGGGCTGATAAACCGCTCCTTTATCTCACAGGAATGTTTCCCATGAAGCGTCTCTCCGCACTGCTCGAATTCACGCACGGCCGAACCCGCCGCCCTGCCCATCGCCAGTTCAACTGCAGCATGGGGAACGATCGCGTTCATGCGTGGCTCCCGTTCCTGCCTGCCATGCTGATGCTCTTCGCTGGCTGTACGGGCAACGAGAGCACCGTGTCAGTGAAACCGAAGACGGGGTCTCCCAACGCTGGCGTGGCATCGAGCGGTGAATCCGCCACCACCAAACGCGGGGCCAAACGGATCATTCTGCTCAACAATACCGATTCTCCTTTTTGGGATGCTGCAAGAGCAGGGATCAAGAAGGCACAGGAAGATCTGAAGCTTGCCGGCGTTGGTTTTTCGGCGAGCATGGACTCGAACGATGGGACCGAGACAGGCCAGATTGAAAAGCTGCGTCAGTACGGTACTCAGAGCGATATCGCGGCGGTCATCATCTCACCGATCTCCTCCACCAATCCTGCGATCGCCGATGAGCTGAAGAAGCTGAAAGCCAAGGGGGTCACCATCGGTTGTTTCGACAGCGATCTCGATGCCAAATTCCAACAGCATCGCGAGTTCTACGTCGGCACGAACAACATCGCCGGCGGAAAAGTTCTGGGAACGGCCGCCAAGCTGCTCAAACCCGAAGGAGCACCCTACGTTCAATTCGTCGGCGTCGATAGCCAACAGAACGCAATTGAACGGATGGATGGCTTCACATCGGCTGTCGGCGAAAAATTCTCGCAAAGGGATCGCAAACTGGACGACGCGGATCGCAATCGCGCACGCGACAACGTTCGCGATGTGATCGCCAAGTATCCGGATCTGTCGCTGCTCGTGGGAATATGGTCCTACAATGCGCCCGCAATCGTCGATGTCGTCAAGGAAAAGAATGCCCGCGACAAATTCACGATCGTAACGTTTGATGCCGAAGCGATCGCGATTCAGCAAATGCAGGAAGGGATGATCGACGCAATGGTCGTCCAGAATCCCTTCGCGATGGGGTACGAGTCGGTGCGCTATGCGTTTGCAAAATCGCAGGGAGACCAGGAAACACTCAAGAACATGTTTCCCAACATGGGGCAACCAGGCGGCGACATCCTCGATACCGGCCTCAAGGTGGTGGCTCCCACGGGCTCGCCCCTCAAAGCCGAGATGTTTGAACCGTTTGGAAAGAGCGTCGAGTTCCTGGACCTCCCCTCCTTCCAAACCTGGCTCAAGAAATACGATCTGACGAGTTCATGAGCAACGATTCTCCGAGCCTGCTCGGGCGATTGTGGACGAGCGTTGAATTCAAACTGATCGTTTCGTGGTTGCTGGTCGTGATCGCAACGATGATCCTCGACACCAACCATACGTATTGGAATGCGCAGGCGGACTCGGCGCAACTCGTCCTGCGTCAAACGGTGCTCCTCGGGTTTTTCGCGTTGGGCAGCGCGATCATCATCATCTCGGGAGGGATCGATCTCTCGAGCGGCTCGGTCATCGCCATGAGCGCGACCGTCTTTGGCTCGCTGATGATTGTTCTCGATCCGGAAGGGTTCAAGTCGGGGCACGTCTCCACCACCGCCGTGATCCTGGGAATCGCCGGAACCCTCCTGTCGGGAGTTATGGTCGGGACTCTCCACGCGTGGTTGATCACCAGCGTCGGCTTGCCGCCTTTCGTCGCAACCCTAGCAACCTTGGTCGGACTGCGCAGCTTCAGCCGCGGTTTGACCCCAACTCTTACCGGAGGAAAATCGCAAATCGACTTCCCCGATGCGAACCTTCGGGATGCACTGAAGGATGTCACCTCGATTTCGATCGTGTTTCTCCTGTTTGCATGCCTCCTATGGTTTCTGATGAGCCGTACCGTGACGGGCAGGCATTTGCAGGCGATGGGTGGAAATGAACAGGCGGCGAAACTAAGCGGTATTCGTACCGATCGCTTGAAATGGCTGGCTTATGTCCTCGGAGCTGTTTCGGCATCGATGGTTGGGATCATTTCCTTCGCCGACAACGGATCGGCCAAACCCGACATCATGGCGCGGGGCTATGAACTCAACGCAATTGCCGCATCGGTCATCGGTGGGTGCTCGCTCCAGGGTGGGATAGGAACCATTCCCGGAACCATTCTCGGGTGCCTGTTCCTGCGAACGATCATCGACGCGGTGCAAAAAATCGTCGGAGCTGGCGCGGATGTTTTCGAAGGGATGATTGTTGGAATCGTGGTGGTCGTTGCAGTGACCTTCAGCCAACGCGGCGGCGGCAAATTGATCGGCAAACGCTACTTTTCCAATGAGATCGGGTGGAGTGTCATTCCTGCACTGGGTCTGCTCTCCGGCTTGGCCTATTTGCTGTTCTTTGGAAAACGCGAATGGTACGCCCCGTATCAAGCGATACTGGTCGGCATGGTCGTCGTCCTGGCGCTGGTGGTGCGAGCGGTATCGGAATCCCGCGCCAAGTCAAGCGGTATCTCACCATGACGTCGTCGATAATCTCGATCGAGAAAATCAGCAAGCATTTTGGAGGAACCCGTGCGCTGCATGAGGTTTCGTTCGATGTCATGCCAGGGGAACTGCATGCGATCTGTGGCGAGAACGGCGCCGGCAAAAGCACGCTCATGAAGATCCTCTCCGGGGTAATCACCGACTACGATGGCGCCCTGGTCATCGACGGGCAGACTGTACGTTTCACCGGAACCCGTGACGCGGAATCGATGGGGATCAGCATCATTCACCAGGAATTGAATCTGGTGGAACAACTCTCGATTGCGGCCAACATTTTTCTCGGTCGCGAACTGCGGATCGGTGGTATTTTCCGGAACGATCGCGCGATGGAGCATGCCGCAACGGACTTGCTGCGGTCCCTCGATTGCGATATTCCAACCCATCGGCTCGCAGGCTCGCTGCGAGTCGGCGACCAACAGCTGATCGAGATTGCCAAGGCGCTCAGTCTCAACAGCCGAATTCTGGTCATGGATGAACCGACCAGTGCGCTGACCGAATCCGAAGTGGAGCGACTCTACCGCGTGATTGCCAAACTCCGTAGTCAAGGAACGACGATCCTCTATATCTCACACAAGATGGACGAAGTATTCCATCTCTCCGATCGGATCACGGTGTTGCGGGACGGCCAGTTCATCGCAACGCGCAACACCAAGGAGACCAACCCCGCCGAAATCACCAAGTTGATGGTAGGGCGAGATATCGAGTCCCTCGATCTAGGACCTCGAACTTCCCGCGGCACCAAGGTGCTCGAAGTCAAGAACCTGTCCCTCGAATGGCCTGGACATGCCCGAGGCTACCGCCTCAAAGATGTCTCGCTGGAACTCCATCGAGGCGAGGTGCTCGGTATCGCGGGCCTGATGGGAGCGGGCCGGACCGAGTTGCTCGAGTGCCTTTTTGGCGCTTCCGCACTGCCGCCGACCGGAGAAATCCTCATCGACGGTGTCCCGATCATGCCCAGGCATCCTTGGGAAGCCAAAAAAGCCGGCCTCGCGCTCGTCACTGAGGATCGCAAACGCTTGGGCATCTTCGGCAATATGAACGTGGGACGCAACATCTCGATTTGCGCGATGCGCGATGCTGTCGCGGGATGGGTGCTCAACAACGGCAAGGAACGCGTGCTGAGCGAGTCCATGGTCGGCAAACTTCGAATCAAGACTGCAGGCCTCGCGCCTCCTATCGGAAGTCTAAGCGGGGGAAATCAGCAGAAATGCATCGTCGGTCGTTGGCTCCTGACCCATCCCAAGGTGCTGCTGTTGGACGACCCGACTCGCGGAGTGGATGTCGGAGCCAAGGCGGAGTTGTATCGTGTCATTCGCAGCTTGTGCAGCGAAGGACTGGGCGTCATCGTAACCAGCAGCGAACTCCCGGAATTGCTCACGCTCAGCGACCGAATCATGGTCTTGAGCGAAGGACGCAAAACCGCGGAATTCAACATCCAGGATGCGACCCAAGAGAAGATCATGGAAGCCGCGACGCAAAGCTGGCAATCGTCGCGCTAGACACTCCTGGTTCCGGCACAATGGACCTTCACCGAACGACTGGAACTTCCTATGCGTCTTCCTCATCCTGAGCTTCATCGTACCGATCGGATCGGTTGGCTTCGCGCCGCGGTGCTCGGAGCCAACGACGGAATCGTCTCCACCGCCAGCCTGGTTGTCGGCGTGGCTGCCGCCAATACCAACAGCAACGATATTCTCGTCGCAGGTGTCGCGGGACTCGTTGCTGGGGCGATGTCAATGGCCGCTGGCGAATACGTCTCGGTGAGTTCGCAGGCCGACACCGAGAATGCGGACATCGCACGCGAACGAGCCGAACTCGCGGCCAATCCAACCCATGAACTGCAGGAACTGACCGCGATCTACGTCGGTCGCGGGCTCGATCCGGCGCTCGCGAGCCAGGTTGCCGAACAACTGATGAAGCACGACGCGCTCGCAGCCCACGCGCGCGACGAGCTAGGGATCTCGGAGATGCTCAGCGCGAGACCGGTGCAAGCCGCTTTCGCATCGGCAGGCACCTTTGCGATTGGCGCCGCCATGCCATTGCTCACTGCGATGTTGACCCCTCAGCGCGTTTTGATTCCGATCGTGGTAGCGACGTCTATTCTTTTCCTTGCGCTGCTCGGCGGTTTCGGTGCATACGCAGGAGGCGCGCCCTGGGTGAAGGCCGCAGTCCGCGTTACGTTCTGGGGAGCTCTCGCCATGGCAATCACCGCCGGAGTGGGTGCTGTATTCGGCGCTGCGGTCTGAAGGAATCGCTTTCCTGGACCTAGCCGTTTTCGAGAAGCCACTGGACCGCTTTTTGATTCAATTCCCCCGCATCCTTTGCACCCAGTTTTCGTTTGATGTTCTCGCGATGTGTATCGATTGTGTGGCGACTCAAATGCAACTGGCTCGCAATCGCACCGCTGGTCATCCCCTGCCCGATCATGCGGAAGACCTCCAGTTCACGGTTGGAAAGCAACTGAGTCGGCTCTCTGGCATCGCCGGGGTTGGTAAGCGCGTGCGAGATCAGACGCCGCGACAACTCGGGGCTTACGTAACGATCTCCCTGCATCACAACCCCGATCGCCTCGAAGAGTTTGGTTTCGGTCTCCTGCTTGTTGAGAAATCCGAGTGCGCCGGCCCGCAAAGCTCGTTCCCCATACAAAGATTCTTGAAAGGCTGATACGACCAGTATTTTCATTCGAGGTTGCCGCTCCTTGATTTGCTTGATCAAGTCGATTCCGTTGCCGCTCTTGAGCGTTATGTCCACGATCATCAGATCCGGATGTTTCTCATCCGCAATCGCCATCGCCTCGAATTCCGTCGCAGCCTCGCCACAAACTTCGAACTCCGCATGGGCTGAAAGGCTAAAGGCCAGGCCTTGACGGACGAGGGGATGGTCATCCACGATCAAGATCTTCGTTCGTCTCATGGTGTGCGTTCCGATGATCTTCCGACCATGGCGGTAAAGTGATCCGTTAATGGATCGTGGTTCGTAGGTCCCAGGTGACGTGGAAAAACACATCGGACAACCATTCCTTGCGATGGAGCACGCTCGAGTTGCAGGACACCTCCGATGAGATTGGCCCGGTATTCCATCGTCCGCAAACCCATCCCGTGTGTCGTGGTAAAGGGATCGAAACCGCACCCATTATCTTCGATCTCCAAGAGAAATTTGCCGTCGTTGTCTTTCAACCGGATATGGATTGAGGTAGCCTTCCCGTGTCGAATGGCATTGTTGAGCGATTCCTGAGCAATGCGAAAAATATGGGATGCTGTGGTGTTGTCTTCGATCGAAACATCTCCAACATGGTCAAATCGACATGCGATATTCGGCCCAACCCCCCGAGCTAACGAATCCAGAGCGTTGCGCAAGCCTTCGGCGTCAATCGGCACAGGCATGATTCCATGTGCTAATTCCTGAACATGGCGATGGGTATCCGCCAATCCCTGGGTCAATCGGACCGCAGCATCTTGCAGGAGACGCATTGCGTCCAACGGTTTCTTTCCATCAGTATCCATTCCTTTTGATTCCAGGGGTTCCCAAAGTCTGACGAGTTCGTTCGCAGTTTGACGCAGGACTCCCGCGAACAGCGACAAGCCGGTCAACTCCTGTTGGATACCATCGTGAAGCTCGCAACTGATGCGCTGCTGCTCCTCGGCAACGATGTTGAGCAAGTGCCTCTGCAGTTTCTTGCGTTCCGTCACATCCCGAATGAACCCGGTGAATTTCCGCTCTTGGTCGATCTCCGCCACGGACAGTTCGATAGGGAAGATCGTGCCGTCGCGCCGTCTGCCGGAGGCTTCGCGACTGCGGCCGATAATTCTCCGCTCCCCGGTGTCATTGTAACGCCGCAGGTACCCGTCGTGTTCTTGGCGAAAAGGGCTCGGCATCAACATCTTGATGTTGTTTCCAATCATTTCCGCGTGCGAATATCCGAACATGCGCTCCGTTGCCGGATTCACATCCATGATGGTTCCCTTTTCATCGATCGAGATGATGGCATCGGTCGCGGTTTTGAGAATTGCCTGCAAGCGTGCCTCGCGGTCCTAGAGCTCTTGTTCCGCGCCTTTGCGCTCCGAGATATCGATATTGATTCCGACCCACTCGACGATTTTCCCGCTCGAATCTCGGACCGGAGCGGCATGCACGCTCATCCAACACCATTTCCCATCGTGTCGTCGGATACGGTGTTCGCTGAGATAGGGTGTCCCTCGCCTCACCGATTCGTCCCATCTCCGGACAGCTTCCGCCAAATCGTCTGGATGAACGGCTTGGGTCCATCCATCCTCGAGCATCGCCTCCTCGGATTCTCCCGTGAATCCGGCCCAGTAGGGACGAAGCTCCGCGTGTCGCCCCGACGCGGGGAGCGACCACGTCACCGCGCTGCTCGTTTCAACCAAAAGACGGAATCGATCTTCGATCCGCTGCATGGCAAGTTCGCTTTGGTTTCGATCGATCAACTCAGCAGCTTGCCACGCCAACAAATCAAGCAATCGAAGGGCGCGTTGGTCAAAGGATTTTGGGGACTTGTAATGTGTGGAGAACACGCCGATCAACTTGCCGGATCGGCTGATGAGAGGAGTAGACTGAACCGCGCGGACGCCTGCACGTAGCAGAGCTTCCCGTTCCGACGGATTGCTGAAAATCGGACTCAGCTCCACGTCCTCCACGACGATCCGTTCTCCTTGCACCAGAGCCGTGCCGCAAGTCCCATGCCCTGGCTCGATAGCCCCCCAGCAATCCAGCCACCAAGAAGGAAACCCACGGTGAGCAACAATCCTGAGTTCTCCGATCACAGGATCCACCCATTGAATATTGCCAAAGTCAGCGCTGCCGATCGCAATCGCCGCATCCAGAATCTCCTTGAGCAACCGATCGACTTGTTCTTCGCGCAACCGCAGAGCGTTTAATTCATGGAGTCGCTTTATCGCCTCGATGTCCGTATGGATTTGGCTCATCGACCTGGTCATCTGATGAGCCGCCGCCGCGACTCGCGATAAACTCCCCAGGAGACGTTGGTCCTCGAGATCAAATTGTCGTGTCGCCTCGTGCACCGCTACCCAAACGGTACCGATCGGTACTCCTGAGACATGGAACGGCACCAACAATACCTCAGCGATCCGAAGGTCGTCGTTCGCCGCGAAATCAAGAGTCCCCTTCGGATCGACAGCCAGCAGCGGAGCATCGCGCTCGATCACCTTCCCGCAAAGACTCCCGTCACGAGGCACGATGCAACCCCTCTTCTCGGCAAGCTCACCGTCGACCGCACACCACCGAAACACCTCGGACCTCGGACCGGACTCCAGGATAGCGACACCAGCGGATTGAGCGCGGCATAGTTTCATCGCGGATCCAACCAGCCGTTGCCACAGAGTTTCCGGAGCGTTAGCCATCACGTCATTCAAAGAACCAAGCTCGCGATTCTCACCTTCATAATCCGGTGGCCGACTCGAACGACTCGACAGCAAATCCACAGAGAGTTTCATCGCGATCCCCTTCCTATCCGCTGCGCTAGGCTAAAAAGTGACAGCAACCACCACAACCGTCGGCATGCACGAACCTCGTCCTCACCTCATGATGGTAGGGAAAGCAATCGTTTGATTTTTTCAAACATTATTCTAACCAACAAATCGGGAATGAGCTCGCCGGGTGTGGCGGAATCCACCATGGAAGAATGGTGAACCTCTCGATGGGATTCGCGATGCATCCGTGAATAATTGGTCTCGTGATCGATCGAGCTAGCCGCTCGAAGTCCTTGAGAATTCCAGGGGTTCAGAGGAGTATTCGCCATGAGAATCGTAGTCGCAGACCAGGACACTTCTTTCTCGGAATCGTTTCAATCGTTTTTGCGAGCTCGTGGACATGAGGCGGAGATCGTCAGCGATGGACTCGCTTGCTTGAGCGCAATCCGCGATTTGGACGCAGATGCTCTAGCGATTAGCAACAATCTGCTGTGGGGCGGAAGCGAAGGGGTTCTCTCCGTGATGTACGACGATCACCAACTTCGCGACTTGCCTGTCCTGTTGCTGCAGCATGATGGTCTTGATCTTCGTCTGCGTCGCCATCCGATGGTCGCATCGGCGTCGTGTGGCCCATTTCAATTCGAAGACCTGACTAACCAATTGAGGTTCCTCTCCATCCTCAGCGAGGACGAAGCATGCACGGGCGGAATCAAGGAAGCACAATCTGTAGCTAATGCAATCCCCTGCATGGAAAACGCCATGTGGAACGCTTGAGACATTTCCGGCACCAAGACCAAACACCGAGGAGATTTCTGATGTCGAAAACGATTTCACCCATGATCCTGGAACGGCATGTTGAAATTCCCGCAGGCTATCGCCGACTGGGAGGAATCCTAAGAGTACCGAAGCTCGCTCTAGGAGTCGTTGTCTTTGCTCATGGTAGCGGCAGCGGACGATTCAGCCCTCGAAACCAGTTCGTCGCGAGGATCTTGGAAGAAGCCGGGATGGCGACGTTGCTTCTCGATCTTCTCGAGGAAGACGAAGCCGACGACCGCGAAATGGTATTCAAGATCGAGCTGCTGGCGAATCGTCTTCAGTGCGCTGCCGATTGGCTTGGCCAGCAGACCGAGACTCGCGATCTTCGTTTAGGCTACTATGGTGCAAGTACGGGCGCCGCGGCGGCTCTCCTCGCTGCCGCCCAAAAGCCGAAAAATGTCGGCGCGGTTGTTTGTCGTGGAGGACGGCCGGATCTCGCCATGGACTCCCTGGAATACGTCCTGGCGCCAACCCTCTTGATTGTCGGCGGCGATGACAAAGTCGTTCTCGAACTCAACGAACATGCGCTCCGATGGCTCCGCTGTGAAAAACACTTAGCCATCGTGCCAGGCGCAACCCATTTGTTCGAAGAACCTGGGACGCTCGAAGAGGTAGCACGCATGGCTCAAGAATGGTTCAGCGCCCACATCTCCGAGCCAAATGAGGCGATTCGCCCCATCTCGAGTCACCACCGTGCAAGTTCTCGCTTGCATTGAGACATTCCTGTTGGGCCCGAGTAAAGAAATAACCATGTTCCGGAATCGAGAAGACGCAGGCCATCAGCTAGCCGAGCAATTGAAAGATCGAAAACTTCATGATCCCCTGGTGCTCGCGATCCCACGCGGTGGCGTGACCGTCGGCGCCGCTCTGGCTCAAGGTTTAGATGCTGAACTGGATATCGTGCTGTCCCGTAAACTGCCCGCTCCCGGCCAACCTGAACTGGCGATCGGCGCCATTTCTGAAGATGGCCATGTCCACCTCAATGATTACGCCAAGGGGCTCGTCGATCCACTCGACGATTACTTGGTAATGGAATGCCGGCATCAAATGGCAGAGATCAGCCGCCGACGGAAACTTTTCCGTCAAGTCCGGCCTCCAGCAAAAATCGCCGGTCGGTCGGTGATTGTGACCGACGACGGAATCGCCACCGGATCGACTATGATCGCTGCATTGCAGACGGTCAAGTCACAGAAGCCTGAGGAACTCCTCGTAGCGGTTCCGGTCTCCTCACCCGATCGATTGAAGGAGGTGAGCAAACTGTGCGACGAGGTGGTTTGCCTTCTCGTGCCCCATGATTTTTGGGCCGTGGGGCAATTCTACAAAGACTTTACCCAGGTAGAGGATCAGGAAGCCATGGGATTGCTACGCACATTTTCCTCCCTGCGCCATGAAACTGAAAATGGATCACTTCTTTCGAAAGGTTGAACCATGGATTGGTTGACCCGTTCTGAGTTACGAACCTTGCTGGCCGAACATGACGGGCCATGCGTTTCCATCTACATGCCCGCGCACCGCGGTGGTGCCGATCAAGACCCGATCCGCTTCGTTGGACTCGTCGGCGATCGTTCTGCTCCAAGGACTGAACCGTCGGCTCATCGACATCCATTCTGGAGTTACTCGACTTTGATGGGATGCGGTAAGCCGCGAGGATCGAGTTCGACAGTGATCGTTTCCCAGTCGATGGGTCCCTCGGGCGGAACACTCAATCGGATCGCCCAACCGTACCAAACCGGGGGATCGACGGGGAAATAATCGAAGACGAAATTTCCGAGACTGTACACGATGGGTCGCCCCCGATAGCTATCCACGGTTTGCACAACGTGAGGATGCGCTCCGATGACAGCGGTCGCCCCCGCATCGATCATCCGTCGGGATTCCGATCGTTCGCGTTCGCCGGGCGTGGGCACCATCTCGCTTCCCCAGTGAATATAGGGAATGATGATATCCGCGTTGAGTGTCTTATTGTC
>JBKDPB010000196.1:0-12889 GCA_046342615.1 Planctomycetota bacterium
ATTCCGCAAGAGCCGCGCAAATTTTTATGCATCACCCCTGATCGCCGGCGATAAACTCTACGCGGCTCGCGAGGACGGAGCAGTCTTCGTTGCCAGCATCGCAAACGGAAAGTTCGTGACCCTTTCGGAAACCGAGATGGGGGAACCAGTGATCGGCTCTCCTGTGCCGATCGGAAATAGGATCTTGATTCGAGGCGAGAACCATCTCTACTGCTTCGGAGAATAAACTTCGCATCATGCCGATCAACCAAAGGTTTTTCCTAGGTTTCGCACTCATCGTCTCATGGTTGGGCGTTTCAGCGTCCCGTGCTCAGGACGCGTTGTCCGACTCGGATCGCGAAGCGATCGAGACGTACAATCGCGAATCGCAGTTGCTCGTTTTTGGGGAGCCAGCGGCATCGAGCCTTGGAGAGCTTGTCGCCCGCGATTATCCCGACATCGAGTTCCCCGCAGGTACCAGTGGCAAGACGATCGATGGAACCGTGGTGGATGCGAAAGGGAGACCCGTGCCGAACGTTGTCGTCCTTCTGATCACGAACGGGATTCGGGTTTTTGAGACGGAGAATCTCGCAGGGATGCGCGACGTTCTTGCAAAGCAGATCACTGATGCCGGCGGCCGATTTCGATTCGATGTCCCGAAACTCCCTTCGGCCCGTTCCTCGATTTTCCGCGTACTGGCTTTTCATCCGAAAATTGGTTTCGGCGTCGAGAATCTGATCTCGAAGGAACTGTCTCCTGGTGCTGAGATACCGCCATGGGAAGGAATCCAACTGACCCTCAGGCCAACCAAGCCGCTCTTCGGACAAGTGATGTACCAGGGTGCCCCGATTGCCGGCGCTGAGGTTTGCATCAAGAAGATCTTCGCCGTGCGCCAAGGGATCTCGCTCAGCTACTTGTTCACCGCAAAGGATACGTCTGTCGGAGCATCCGATATGGTGACTCACACCAACGGCAACGGAGAATTTCGATTCGATGCCGTCCCGACGACCGGTCGATTCGAAATACGGGTTCGCCATCCCGACCATCCAGCCACGTTCTTGACGATCCAGTTTTTTGAGGGCAAAGATCCGCAATCCGAGGAGGTCAAGTTTACAATTCCGGACGCACCCAAGGGCTACGATTCAACGAGATCGTTGAGTGATCCGCTCGTTATTGAATTGGAGGAGGGGATGTTGATTCGTGGACGCGTCCATCGCGACGATCTACCGTGCGAAGGTGCGATTGTTTTGACGAGCGAAGGCTACCGGGCGCGAACCGATAAATTGGGAGTTTTCGCTATGCGAATCCCCTCGATGCAACGGTCCACGGACACCGCGGTAACGGTGTATCAAAACTGTGTGCCCTTCGTGGCGGAGACCAGTTTGATCGGTTCCACCACTTGGAATGCAAAGTCAGCGGGCGATTTGGATGTGCCGATGAAACCTGCAACACTGGTGACCGGCAGCGTCCGCTTTCAGTCTCCGTCGGCGAGGTTGTTTGGGATGGTCGCGCTCAACAACGATGCGTTGCCAATACAATCCTTCCCTTCGTTTGGATACGGAGATGATTATTGGGTCATCACCTGCTCGGGAAAGGGAAAGATGTTGCTCAATAACTATTCCTCGGGGAGTTTGGTGACGGTCGCAGCGTTGACCGATACGATCTCAGGTAGCCTGTTTCGCTTTGCGGAACTTAAGGATCAGTTCACGATTCGATTGCCAATCGAATTGGTCGATGGTTCCGGCGTGCCGATGGCTGGCGGTCAATTGTCGGTGATGAGCCTTATCAACTTCGGAACCAACCGCTTGGCGATGTCTCCGCTGGTGGTTGAGAACGGAAGGGAGAATGTATGGAACGTGAGTGTGAGGGATGGAGAGCATACCCATTTGGCTCTCAGTGCTGCGATCCCCGGTGACGAGGATTCGCCATGGGGTTGGTCAGGTTCGTTGATGATTGTGTTGGATTCCAGCTATCGTCAGCGTGAGACGCCTTTGAGGGTTCAATTGAATCGCAACTCCCCTGCCCGTTTGCTCGTGGAATCGACGGCACGCGACAAACCCCGAGTTCAGTTTACTGTTTCGCAGAGTGTTCCTCCGGCCCCGGCATCGTTCGCTCAGACGTATACCACCGATGTCGAAGGAAGTATAGAAATTGGATTGAATCCGTTCGGTTACGCGACGGTTCAAGTCATCGCGATCGATGGTCAAGCAGTGGCCTTCTATCCGATTACCTTTGATCCAAATCGCAGCGATCAGATCGTTGTGCGTTTGGGAGAGGAATCGATCTCGGGAAAGCTGATGAATGCGGAGGGGAATCCCGTTTCCAAGAGATGGATTTATTTGTGGCCTGAAACTTCGAATACGAACCCCTTGCAATGGACCCAGTCCAATCTGGACGGTTCGTTCCGATTTTCGTACCTGCCGCAAGGGGAATACCGGGTTCAAGCGGTCGATATGTCGGCTGCTGCACCTGGCCAGTACGACGCGAACGCCGTCGGCCAGGTCTCCCAGAATGTTCCTGCGGGTTCCAAAGATATTCGGCTACAGTTCCCCGCGAAGTAATCGAGGTTGGATCATCCATCCCTCACGGATGTTCGGGTTGGGATGGGTTATGAGGCCTGCAGACTTGTTTGCTATGGGTTCGGGATCATTCCGAGGTTTGCGAGCCAGCGTTGGCAGGTGGCGGGCCAATCGGAGGTGCCGGGAATGTTGCAAGCCAGTCCCACACCATGCACCCCTTTCTGGTAGATGTGGAGTTCGCCGGGAACTTTTTTGGCCACCATCGCTTGATAGAAGACCAGACCATTTTCGGGGGGGACTGCTTTATCTTCGAGCGTGTGAAATACAAACGTCGGAGGAGTATCCTCGCGGACGTTCCGTTCGCTTGCGAACTGGCGGAGCTGATCTGGTGTTGCATCATCGCCCAGCAGGTTGACTTCGCTCCCTCGGTGTGTGAACGAACTGCCCATCGAGATCACGGGATAGCAGAGGATTGCGAAATCGGGTCGCGAACTGCATCGAGCGATTGGGTCGGCAGCATTCGGATCTCCGCTATCGAATCGGGTGATGACGGTCGATACCAAGTGACCGCCGGCGGAGAAGCCGATGATGCCCACCCGCTTGGGATCGATGTTCCATTGCTCCGCGTTGGCTCGAACCAGGCGAATGGCTCGCTGGGCATCGTCGAGCGGCGCGGGATGGCCGTAGCCTCGGCCGCGATGGCGATATTCGCAAATCGCTGCCGAGAGCCCCATCGACTTCGCCCATTCCACGATTTGGTGTCCTTCGTGATCGATGGCCAGTCCACCATATCCGCCGCCAGGGCAAATGATCAACACACCGGTTGGCGCCGAGGATTCGATGATGGAGACGCTCAGCGTCGGAATATCTTTGGGTTCGTCGCCCAGAGCACCCGGGGCGCCGTCGGCCCACAAGGGAATCTTCTCATCGCCGAGCGATCTGGGGGCCGTGATCATCGCCGCGACAAGCAGTATCGCAGCGATTGGGCCGCAAGTAGGAAACGGTTGATTGCGTCGTGGGGTCATGGTGTTCTCCATGGAGGGGTAAAGTGCACAGCGTTCGCTATCTCCTGCGTATTTTAGCGCGATCCCGCAACGGTGGCTATCATCGAGCCGACGTTTCCGAAGGATGACGCTTGGTACCATCCATGTGTCCAAGAGCATTGGCAGCAACATTGCGGCGGGAACACCGCGGCGGTGAACCACGCGGGACCCCAACTACATCGTCGCTGTATTTGTTCGTCGGGTTCTCACTCTCAAGTCATCCTGCCCTTCCCACAAGAGCAGATGGGATTGAGCAGGGGTCGTTGCGAGAAAATGCTCCAGGACCTTTTGCCTCTGGCTCGGCCAAGTGTACACGTAGTAATAATCTGCGGGATCGATGCGATCCAGATAACTTCCTGTTTCAATGTTTGCGCATAGGCCGTGAGCACGTAGCAGTCCCCGCGAAGCCTCTGCCAGGCCTGCGTCGAGTTCGATACCCATGGATTCATGTCCCAAAATCGCGGCCAGACCGACCGCGATTCCTAGACCGCTTCCCCATTCGCAAAAGCGACCTCGCGGCAAAGCGGCTAGGACCTTCCAAGCCATTTCATAGTTGCTGGGAACAAAATCAAAGCAATCCACCTCGTGCATACGTCGGCGTCCTTCCTCCAGAAACGCGATCGCTCGATCGCTCAGCGGCACTTCGCCGACAGGAAGGGTGACTTCCAACCATTCACCGAACCCGTCGATGATCCCTTGCGGATTCAGGATGCTTTTACTGATATCCTCGTTCATCGCGGTACCCATTCACTGCAATACGTAAGAGGGTGAGGATACACTCGCCCGAGATGAGAGCGGGACGAAGCGAGGAAGTGTCCTTATACGAATGGCTTCGACTCAACCACGTTGATCAGATCGTCACACACAACGTGCGATCAATGGTCGGTGGTCTTGCGTTGGTACGGTGCGCAGTCGCCGGGGCGATGATGTCCCAAGGAACACGAGCAAGACCATGGGGGAGTGCAAATCACAGCTATCGGAAGGGTGGTTACATCTGAAACAAACTTGACCGCAGATATGGTCGATGCGAAGGGTCGGCCGACTCCCTGACCATAACGCTCGACATTCGGCTGTTCGAAGTACAGCGGCGAGAAGCAGAACGTGGCGGATTCCCAAGCATAACCGTGAGCGTTCCATAGATAGGGAACCGTCTCGGAATTCCTCTGCATACGTACCGGTTCTACCAGCGTCGCTGACTCCATGTACCTTCGATCGGTTTGAAGGTCTCTGAAAACCTTTTGCGAATTGGCGGAACCGCCGATCAAGCTATTCACGTCAAGGAAGAGTTTCGACATCTCGGTCAAGCTGTCCTTCCGCTCCACTTGAAATGAGCTAAAAATGGCAACCGGCAGAGTCGGGGCCGAGTCGAAAGGCTGTTGCGGTACGGCCGAGTCCGAGTCTGATGGCGGTGGCAGGACAGTCGGTCCCGGTTCCGGCGTTGGTTGTGCACTTTCGGAAGAAGACAGCTCGACGGTCTGGGGTGGCATCTCCTTGGGTTGGAAAGCTGGCTGATTGGCTTTTGGCAGTTCCTTAAGCAGCAGCGTCTGGCCTCCCAAGCTCTTCGGCGGGGGCGGGATGGTCGGCGGGGTTGGTTCAGGGACTTGAGGCCCTGGCAAAGGAACAAATGCGGGTGCGGCAGGCATGGATAGCGTTTCGATTCGCGACACCGCGCTTGCCTTCGGAGCGAGCTTCAAAGTCTTCAATGAAACCTGACTTTGAGCGAGAGCCGCCGGAAGTGGAAGGACGAGGATTGCTGTCAGTGCGTAAATCCAGCGGCCGTCAAAAGGAACGCGGAAAGATTTCTGGGTTTGCATATCGAACCTGCCCTCACAGCGACGTCGGACCTCTTCAAGGATATCGGTCGATTTGTCGGTTCAACCGCTACGATTTTCCTCCGATTTCACCGACTGCGTGCCCAGTTTGACAAGAAGGAAACGCAAAATTTTCCTAACCGATGGATTTCGTTTCCGATCAAAAGCTTTTGAACGAAAGCATTCGATAACTTGGCGCTGAGAGTCCGGCTAGGCTATCATCGAAAAGGAGAGTTTTACCCACCTCAACCTTGCGCGATAGCAAACCATTGAACCCGCCGTTAAAGAATCTCATTGTTGAAGTCATTTCCGGTCCCGAGGGAGCGGAATTAATGTCTTACGTTGTTGAAAATGGAGCGACACGCGTCTTTGGTGGATCCCATCGCAAACCGAGCAGCGATGTCACGCGACTGCAAGATGCCCATATGTCCGGGCAGCATTTCCGCATCAGCAATCTGGGAGGATCGATCGTGCTAGCGGACTGCCAAAGCAGGAATGGGACGTGGATTAATGGTCAGAAGATAACCGAGAAAAACGTTGAAGAGGGAACGGTTTTCCAGGCAGGGCGTACCCGACTCCAGGTTCGTTGGGAAAAACGGCCCGATGACATCGATACGACGGCAAGCCCTCTTTTGGTGGAAGCGACACAGGGCAGTTCGTTGATGCCGAATCTCGATTCTTTTCCCTCGGAAAGTGTTTCCAACGGATATCACTCTCCTATCGAATCGAGCGTGATCGATTCCCAACCCAATTCTTTTTCCGATTTAGAAAAAACGGACGGCAACGCGGGATTCTCCCCAGTGCGTCCTGTCGCTCAGGAGCGATCGCTACCCAGTCCACTTCGTCCGACCGAACAAGAAGAAGAGTTCGATGCCAGTCCCACTCCGTTTCCTGGGAGCGACCCGTTCGAAGTGCTCAATGCGGGTTTTCCGAACTTCGACCCCGTCGTGCGGTTGGTTATGCCGATCGCCTCGCGCTGGACAGACTTCCATCGAGTCATGCAGGATCTAGGCAAGCAACATGACTTTTATGCGGTTGTGCATTTGGCGAAGCTAGCGGACTACAGCAAGGAATCTCGGCTTGGGATTCCCTTGTTTCCACACCTTGACCCTACTGGCTCGGTATTGCCGGTCGCCATCGCAAAAAGCGAATGGATGTTCCGATTGCACGGTGAACTTGCAGAGCGTCTCCTTGCCGTCGATGGGTTGCTGTTGGTGGTTTGTGAGTCAAACGCCGACGATATCCACGACTCACTACAGTCCTTGGGACGCGTAGGGGTACCGGGGTTTAGCGAGCGAGGAGGCTTTGTCCCCTGGTGCTGGCCGAGCGGAGCTCATGGTGTCCTGGAGTCTATCTCCGATGCCATGATCGGCCGATGGTTCGGGACATCGATCCAGGCTCTCGTTTTTCCGTGCGGCGACAGGATTCTGGCATACACGCGTCGCGAGAAAGTGGAATCCTTCTCGCGGGTGGGATTTAGCTGACGGAGTTGGTCATCGAGCAGCAGGCCGGCCGATGATCAAGTCTCGATGGTGGGGAACTTTCGAGTAGTCCTGAGCATCGATGCGTGTCCTTGCCTGTGCGATCGCTTCGCCAGTCGCGGCCGACTCGTTCAAGAACACGTTGCAATATCGCAACAAAGTCCCCTTCTCGACGTTCACGTTCCTCAGCGATAGTTCATACTCCACTTCGGACTGGAAGTAGCGAAGCCGAGCATCGAGAAGTCGACGATGGGTATCCAGAACCACGTCGAGTTCCCGGAACCCCTCTTCCTCGATTCTTACCTGGATCGCCTTCAGCAAGTTCGTGATCGCCCCGAGACGATCCTTCTGGAGACCGAGATTGTCGAAGGAACGCTTTGCATCGTTGATCGCATTGCTCAATCCGAGATGGACCGCGCGCTCTTGTTCGCGAAGAAGTTCTGTTGCGCGGACCAACTGCAATTGCGAGTTGCGGACGGCGGCATTTCCTCTGCGAAACCCGACCGGCATTTGATAATCGAGACCCAACCCCCATTCCGAGAAATCGGAATTCCAGGGCGACCGCCATTCTTGTCCAAAGCCGCGAATTCGGTAGGTGGAGACCGCATCCAGTTGCGGCTTTAGGAAGTTTCGGTTGGCGATCAATTCCAATTCATGTTGTTTGATAACCCATCGTTGACGCCTCAACTCCTCACGGAATTGCAAGGCTTCCTCAACACACGTGCTCCAATCGAAGACGAGTGGAGCGGTGGTCGGGTTGTCGATCGGTTGAATCAGAATCCCATCGTTGATCGGCAGTCCGATGAGCAATCGCAGTTTTCGCTCGCAGATGCGAACGCCACCGATGCCTCGGAATGTGCCACCGGTCGATCCATTATTGGTGCGCGTTCCATCCAGCGGACGACCATTCAAGGCATCCACGACATCGGCTTGAAATCGGATTTCCTGCTCGAGAGCTTGTTGGATATCCTGCTCGCGGCCTTGCCGATTCTTGTAAATCTCATAGGTTGCTTTCGCGATATTGCGAGCATCGATGCGAGCTTCCAGGTCCCGGTAAGCATAATACAGATCCCAGTATGCGTTCTCAACATCCGCTACGAAATCACGGACCCCTCGCTCAAAGTCGACCAAACTGATGTCCGTTCGTACACGGGCCAGGAGAACGCCATTCAGTTGACCGGGAGTCGCGCCAGGACCCGCGATGCGGTTGAATTCTGTCCCCGCGCCCAGCAATAAGGGCTGTCTGGCCTGGGCTTCAATGTAGTTGTCCCAACTGTAAGAGTTGAGGGCATTCGGGGGACCAAATCGGTTGCCGGACTGGTTGTTCCGGTCGAAGATCGAGACCTCGCGGACCGTGAAGAGGGCTCCTGTCGCCGAACGCTTGTTGAACCCTGCTTGAGTGGTGCTCAAATCCTGCTTCAGGATACCACCCTTGCCGAAAAAGCTGTTATTGAACCCTCGGTTGTTATTCTCAAAAAAACTGGAGGCAAAGAAATTCGCGTCAAAGGCACTCAGCGCCGCCTCTTCGCCCTGTCTAGGATCCGAATAGACAATCGCTGGATCCAAATTGGTTTGAACCAATGCTGTGGATCGAATCACGCTGACACCCAAGTCCCGCATCAAACGCGAGTTTCCAAGTGCCTCAGCAAGGCACTCTTCCAGCGTCATGCCCCGAAGGCGTTCAGGGGTTAAATCGGCCTCGACAATATCGAGCGGAGACAGCGGTTCCGCGTACCGATCCATGTTGGCCGTTTCCACGGCGTCCGATACATGAAGCTGCGTCCAAGGGCCCGAGGCAGCCTTGCTCGCTTGAAATTTGGGTCTTGCGTTGGAGAGGGAACAACCATTGAGGAAAAAGCTGGCAATAGCAACCCACAGGACGACTCGAAGAGCTCCGTTACCGGTCCAAAGGGTGGAAGTGAGTCGGGCTCTCATAGCTAAGCCACATTTCGCGAAGTTGCTAAACATCTCGAGGGCGCAACGCTCCCGCTGGGTAGGTTGTCGGCCGTTACACCCCCTATACTTGATACATATGCAACCGGGGCTATCGATTCCTACACACTTCCGAACCAAATCGCTTGACGCACCAACCTTCCAGCAGTTTGAATAAAGGGTTTTGATCGACTAAACCCGTTATCTTGCCTGAATTGCCATTCATTCCTCGAAAGCGAGCGCCTTGTGTCACCGTCACTCGCAGGCCCCATTCCGAGTCTCGCGGAAGCAGATCGATTGCTCGATGGCTTGGACCAACTCTCCCAGAGCGATGTTACCGAAGGTGAGTTTTGGCAGCAATTCTTGACCGTCGTGCGAGGGATGGCAGGTGGATCGGGAGTTGCGATCCTCTTTCCCATGGGTGTGGAATGGATAACGGTCGCAAAATGCGGAGATGTCCCTTCGAACCAGATCCTGTCGGTTGGCGAATTGGCTTGGAGAGATCCTTCCAGCCCTACGCTCCAAGGGGGGGATGAGCATGGCCGTTGGATCGCTTCACGTGTGGAAACAGCCAAGGCGGGGAGCGGGATCCTGTGGATAGGATATCGCAGCGACGATCCGGAGCCGCTGATCGACAGCGGCCGACTTCTTTTGGAGCCGTTTTGCGAGATCCTTCGTGCCCGTCAGGCTTCTGCGAGGTCCAAGTTTGGATCCGGATGGTTTGGTCGCATGGAGGAGAGTATCCGCTGCCTGACTCAACCCGATTCTCCACAGGATCTGAAGCAGGC
Organism: Planctomycetota bacterium; assembly: GCA_046342615.1. Classification (GTDB taxonomy): domain Bacteria; phylum Planctomycetota; class Planctomycetia; order Pirellulales; family Pirellulaceae; genus JBKCUI01. Next base: position 9,554 of record JBKDPB010000196.1, read on the forward strand.
GCTGGTGGATCAACTGGTGCAAGCGATGGGCGGAATTCGCGCGTCGTTCCTGACGGGTACCTCTGATTCCGAGGATCGCTTTCGCTTATTGTGTTGCAGCGGAGTCTCGGGAATCGATCGGACCAGTCCGACGGTCAAGAGGCTTGAACAACTCGCTGTGCTCGCGTCGAAGCAGGGGAACGTGCTTCCTTGGAGTGATCGAACGGGTGCTCTCGCGTTGGACTCGCAGCACAACGGGGAGAAAAGCTCCGACACGCGTCGCGATGATGATGGCGTCTTCAAAAATGGTATCGCCTTGGCTTGGGATCGAGGCGATCATGGCACCGTTCACTCTTGGTTAATCGTCGAGTGGCCGGATTCCGCTTCCATGGACAAAGCGCTCCCGCTGCTTTCGTCCTGGTGCAATTCGATGTACCACATTTGGTTGCAACAAGAACGATGGACCAGGCTCCCGAAGAGCGTCCAGCAGCGCCTGGCAGCAGCGCCTAGCGACGGGAAGTCGCTGATTCGCAAGCGGTTTTGGAGGTTTACAGGGTTGGCCCTCTCGGTCGGCTTGTTGTGTGGACTGTGTTGGCCAATCCCCATGATGGTTGAGTCCAAGGCGATCCTCGAGCCGATTTCTCGCCGTTTGATCCATGCTTCTGCGGATGGATATATCGATGAACTATTCGTCGAAGACGGAGACCGGGTCGTCTCTCAGCAGGAGCTTGCTCGCCTGAGGTCTCCAAGCCTCGAATTGCAGATCGAAGAGGCGGTGGGGCAACTCCGTGCGATCGCTGAAAAACGCAATGGTCTCAAGGTTGCGATTAATCAATTGTCTCCCAATGCGCCAGATGCGTTGGCGAACCAAACCCGTTTGTCAACGGAATTGTTGATGCTGGATTCCAACGAAGCGCACGCTCGAGAGATGCTTGAATTCTACCAGACAGAGAAATCACGACTTGTTTTGCGTTCTCCGATCGACGGAATTGTGGTGGCGCGACGTTTGCGGCAGGAGTTGGAGAATCGTCCGATTCGCCGCGGCGATCCTCTTCTCCAGGTAGTCGATTTATCGGGAGCATGGCATTTGAGGATACAAGTCGCGGACCGGGACTCGGATTATGTTGGCAGGTTCTACGGCGATTCCCGCTCGGGTCATCCCCGTGAACAACCCGCCGATAGGATCGTTCATTACACCTTCGACAGCCTGCCAAGCGAGCAATTCGCGGCCCAGGTCACACAGATGGCTTCGGTGATTGAGAACAGGGATGGCACCGGGGGCTATCAGGAAGTCGTGGCGAGTGTATCGCGCGAGGATGCAGCGAAAGTGCATATGGGAGCAACCGCTCGGGTTCGGTTTTCCTGTGGCCGCGAGTCGTTTGCATTCGTATGGAGTCGCCCCTTGATCGAGTTTCTTCAGACGAGATTTCGTCTATTCACTCGTACGCACAAACCACTTTCTCAATCGCCAGCAAATTCCTCATGATGCATTCTATCCAAGCTCGGCCGGCGATGATCCGTCGGACACTTACCAGGTGCCTGGCACGGACAATTCTGTGCGGATCCATCGCTGCTGTATTTTTGGGTTCCTTCAGCCCGTTTCTCCAGGGGCAGACTGGCGGGCAAGTTCCTGTCGAAGGAGCGATACTCAAGACGATCGAGTCAACCGCGATCGCATCCCAGGTGGCTGGGGTGTTGCAAAACATGAATATTCGGGAGGGATCGCGCGTTCAACAGGGCGAGGAGCTTGCTCGCATCCGAGACGTGACCGTCCGCCTGCAACTGGAACGCACCCAAACCGCTCTGGAGGTTGCTCGAAAGAAGCAGGAAAACGACATCGATGAACAGATCGCACAGAAGAGCCAAGCGGTCGCTGCCAATGAGCATCAGCGCGCTCAAGATGCAAATGCTCGGGTCAACAACGTTTATCCCCCCAGCGAAATGGATCGACTCAAGCTCATTCTCGACCGATCCGTTTTGGAAGTACGCCGGGCTGCCTACCAGCGCGAGATCGCCACGCTCGAGACGTCGCTCGCGGAGGTCGAAGTCCAACAAACTCAGGAGTTGCTGATACGGCACCGGATCACCGCTCCTTGCGCCGGCATGGTTGTGGCCGTGGAGAAGCGTGTCGGAGAATGGGTGGAGCCCGGCACAGTGGTTGTCAAGATTGTAGAGATCGATCGATTGCGAATCGAAGGCTTCATCAACGCCGCGGACGCCCATCCGAGTCGTGTCGGCAGCAAGGCAAGCGTTCGTGTCGAGGTCGCCGGGAAGGCGCACGAAACCGAGGGAGAATTGGTTTTCATCAGTCCGGATGCCAATCCGGTCAACGGACAGGTCCGAGTTTATATCGAAGTTGACAATCGAGAACAGAAGCTCCGTCCAGGGCTTCGGCCGTCCGTCCATCTCCAGGGCCAACCATGAGCGCAGCGACGGAGACGATTCAAAATATCCAACACTCGCTTCGTCCCGCGCTGCGCCAAGACCTCAACTGGATCCCATACGCGAGAAATCATCGCTGGGTTCTGCATGATCCGATTTCCAACGTATTCTACTATTTCAATGATCTCGAGCGACGCGCGGCGCAACTCCTCGACGGCTCGAGAACCATGGCGCAGGTGGCCGATGATCTTACCCGTTCACCCATTTCCAAGGTCCCACCAACAATGTGGGTTGAATCGCTGGCCAATCGGCTCGCCTCCGCCGGACTTCTCATGCCGACGGGTCGAACGAAACGATCCGGACGAGGCGCCGGATCCTGGAAACACTTCCTTTTCCAAATCATGGCCAATCCGCTCGCTATTCGAATCCCGGTCGTGCGACCATCGGGCTACTCTCGTGCCGCCCAATCGCTCGCTGCGGTTCTTTTCCATCCCTGGCTCGCCGGGCTGGGTTGTATCGCGATGGCCTTGGTGAGTTTTCTGATCATGGCCCAATGGTTGGCTCGGCCTGAATCCCTCTTTTTTGATGTGGCGAGTTTGCGTGGGGATCGATGGCTGGCACTTTTCCTGATGCTCATCGCAATCAAGACCTTCCATGAATTGGGGCACTACCTCGCCTGTGCACGATGGAAAGTGGACTGCCAAGAGATGGGAGTGATGCTGCTGTGCTTTTCGCCGTGCCTGTACTGCGATACGACCAATGCTTGGAAACTGCAATCGCGATGGGCCCGAGCCGCTATTTCGGCCGGCGGTATCTACGTCGAACTCTGGCTGGCAATCCTGGGTGGGTTGGTGTATCTCAATTCCGATCACGAATTGTGGCGGACACTCGGAGCCGGCGCTTGGATTACATGCACGATCGGTACCTTTCTGCTCAATGGTAATCCCTGTTTTCGCTACGATGGCTACTATATTC
>JBKDPB010000197.1:0-38150 GCA_046342615.1 Planctomycetota bacterium
GGGCCTACCAAGTCAAGAAGGATGGACGCGCGGTATCGTTTGTCGACACTCCCGGCCACGAGGCCTTCACCGAAATGCGAGCCCGCGGCGCGAACGTGACCGACATCGCCATCCTCGTGGTGGCCGCCGACGACGGGATTATGCCCCAGACGGAAGAAGCCATCTCGCACGCGAAAGCGGCGGGCGTTCCGATCATTGTCGCCGCGAACAAATGCGACCTGCCTGGCGCGGATGTCCAACGCGTCATGACCCAAATGACCGAACACGGACTTACCCCCAGCGCATGGGGCGGCGATGTGGAAGTCGTCCAAACCAGCGCCATCACCGGGCAAGGGATGAACGAACTCCTCGACACCATCCTCACGGTCGCCGAACTCCACGATTACAAAGCCAACCCCAAACGGGCTGCCTTGGGCGTCTGCTTGGAAAGCGAGCAAGCCGCCGACCGAGGAGTCATCGCCAAGGTCATCGTCCGCACCGGAACGCTGCGCGTCGGCGATATCGTGGTGTGCGGTTCGACGTTCGGACGTGTCAAAGCACTCTACGACACGCTGAAACGGAACAAGCAACTGACCGAGGCTGGCCCATCCACCCCTGTGAACATTACCGGTCTCGAGAAACCGCCCGAAGCGGGCGAAAAGTTCTACGTGATCGACGATATCGGACAAGCGCGACAACTCGCTGCGGATCGCGAGCAGCTGATTCGCAAACAGTCCCTCTCGGGAACGTCGCCCAAGGTTTCCTTCGAAACCTTCCAGGAACTCCTCCAGTCCGGCAAACTGGGAGTCAAAGAAGAGAAGGTAACGTTGAATTTGATCATCCGAGCCGATGCCCGCGGATCGCTGGAAGCCATCGAAAAGGAACTCGGCAAACTCGACCACCCCGAGGTCGATATCCGAATCCTTCAGAAGTCGGTCGGCGGCATCTCGGTCGCTGACGTCACCCTGGCCAGCGCTTCGCAAGCGGTGATCGTCGGATTCAACGTGATTCCCGACGAAGCGGCTCGCGCCACGGCCGATGCGAAGAACGTCGAGATCCGACGCTACGACATCATTTACAACCTCGCGCAAGATATCCGAGCACTCATCGAAGGCCGGCTCAAACCCGAAGAGAAAGTCGTCGAGCTCGGACGCGCTTTGGTCAAACAAGTCTTCACCGTCTCTCGCGTCGGTACCATCGCTGGTTGCTACGTCGCTCAAGGGACCGTCGAAAGGGGATGCCGCGTTCGCGTCAACCGCGAGGGAAGGAAGATCGGCGACTACGTTCTCGATACCCTCAAACGGGTCAAGGACGACGTAAAAGAGGTCAGTCGCGGCATGGAGTGCGGCATCAAGCTGGCTGGCTTCAACGACGTCAAAGTGGACGATGTCCTCGAAGCCTACCGCATCGAAGAAGTTGCACGCACGCTGGGTCCCTCCAAATCATGAGTTCCCGTCGACTGCTCAAGGCAGCCGAGGCAATCCGAGAAGTTGTCTCGATGGCAATCCTCACCGAACTCCGAGACCCTCGAGTCCAAAATGTGACCGTGCTCGGAGTCGAGGTGTCCCCTGACATGCGCGAAGCAAAAGTCGCTGTCAGTATCCTGGGGAACGAGAGCCAGCAGCGAACCACCCTGAAAGGACTTCAAAACGCGTCTGGCTTTCTGCAGACCAGGATCGCCGATCGAATCGACATGCGTTATACGCCCCGACTCTCGTTCGTCATGGATGAAGGGGTCAAAAAGTCGATCGCTGTCCAGCAGATTCTCGAACAAATCGCTCGCGAACGCGAAGCGGATACCGGGCAAACGCAACCATCTCACGAACCCGAGCCGCGTGAAATTCACGAATCCGATTGAGCTCACAACCTTAGCGTGTATTCATGACAACCAGCAATCGTGCATCCAAATTCGACGCGCTTTACAAGTCCTTGAAGAAACACTTCAAACCTGCTTCTGAAGTGCCGGAACGGTCAGTCCTGGAGCATCTGCTCTACGCATGTTGCCTCGAAGACGCTCGATTCGATCAGGCAGATGAAGCGTTCGCGAAACTGCAACAAGCCTACTTCGATTGGAATGAAGTTCGCGTCACGACTACCTCCGAATTAGGCGAGTCGCTGCAGAGCTTGCCATTCGCTGCTCAAGCCGCCGCGCGGATCAAACAATGCCTGCAGGCGCTGTTCGAATCGCGATATCAATACGATATCGACGATTTGAAAAAAGCGAACTTAGGGAAAGCCGTCGCTGAACTCGAAGCCTGGAAAGGAATGTCCCCATTCGTGGTCAGCTACGTGTCCCAACAAGCTCTCGGGGGACACTCCATTCCCGTCAGCTACATGGTGCTACAAGCATTGCTGCAGTGCGAGATCATCACCCCCGCCGAAGCCGAAAAGAAATCGGTACCCGGCTTGGAACGCGCCATCCCAAAGAACAAAGGAGCCGAATTCGGCTCGCTCCTCCAACAGTTTGCGATGGAAATGCATGCCCACCCCAAAAGCAATCCCGTTCAGAGCGTGCTGAAGGATCTCGGTGTCACCTACAAAGCCAAACCCAAAACAGAACCCAAAGCGCCCGAACAGGCAGCAAAGCCATCCTCCAAGTCGGTGGCTCCACCCACAAAATCCAAATCTGTGCCGGATTCGAAGTCCAAAGGAACCCCCGTATCGGAAGCGGTTGCCCCCTCCAAAAAGGGAGATCTCAAAAAACCGGTCGATGAACAACGCAAACCCGAGAAACCCGCCAAGAAAGGTAGCGACAAAAACGAACCGGCCCCGAAACCAGCCGCCAAACCGGTCGTAACCAAGAAGATGGCACCTCCGCCGGTATCAAAAGAGAAACATCCCGCGTCCAACTCCACCCCGGCCAAAAAGAATAAGACGGGCGCCGAAGAAACCACCCAAAAACGAATTCCTGCCAAGCCCGACAAGAAGGACACCAAGTCCAAGCCGGCAACCAAGTCCAAGTCCTCGGATACCCCAGCCAAGAAAACCGATGGCAGCAAAGGGGCAAAACCAAGTGGGGCAGGAAAATCGACCACCGGGTCAATCTCCTCGAATCTAACCAAGAAGAAACCCAAATAGGCGAACGCCTCGAAAACCTCGAGCAGGAGTATTTGCATGGCCGGACATTCCCAGTGGGCCAACATCAAGCACCGAAAGGCTCTCGTCGATAGCCGTCGAAGCAAGCTTTGGAGCAAGCTTTCCAAAGCCATCATCGTGGCGGCGAAACTCGGTGGAGGCGACCCCAGTAGCAACGCCCGGCTAAGAACAGCGATCCTCGATGCCAAAGCCGTGTCTCTCCCGAAGGATAACATCGAACGAGCGATCAAAAAAGGAATCGGTGAAATCGACGGGGGGGACGTCGAAGAGATTCTGTACGAAGGATATGGCCCCGGTGGCGTCGCCGTGCTGGTCGACATCATGACCGACAATCGAAATCGTACGGCTCCCGAAATCCGCAAGATTTTTGACTCCTCGGGCGGAAACCTCGGGTCCACCAACTGCGTCGCGTATCTCTTCGAACGAAAAGGCTTGATCGCCGTCAAAAATGCAGCCGCGAATCTGGAGCAAGTTATGGAGTTGGCCCTCGATCACGGCGCCGAGGATGTGACGGAATCCGGGGAGTTAATCGAGATCGTTTGTCCGACCGACGCCTACTCCGGCCTCGTGGAAGTCTTGGAAACGCAGGGGATCGCCATGGAATCCAAGCAGGTTACCCGGATTCCAAATTTGACGGTCGAAGTCGATGCCGAGACAGCCACCACACTCATGAAACTCCTGGAAAAACTGGAAGATCACGACGATGTGCAGTCGGTTGCAACGAACGTGAATTTTACCGCCGACCAGTTGGCATCGATGGGTTGATACGATGCTGGTTTGCGAAAACCGATACGGTGATGCCCCCTTAAAACTCAGTGCATGATGCTCCCACGACTGCGCACCCTCGATCCGAATTTCTCCAGCCAACTTCAGGATCTGCAGCGACGTCTTAGCCCAGATGGCTCCATCGTGACTCGACGGAGTCGCGAGTTGACAATGAAGTTGTTCGGAACGCTGTTGACTCCCCAACAAGTCGTAGAGCGAATCTGCGCCGACGTTCGAACACAGGGCATCGATGCCGTTCTGCACTACACGCGAGCCCTCGACAACTCCAACGCGGACTCGCTCTCGCTGCGCGTTCCCCTCGACCGCATGCAGGACGCCCACCGGCAGGCCAGCCCGGCGTTTCTCCAGTGCATTCGCGCCATCCGAGATAATGTGGCCCGGTTCCAATCCGCGATCCTACATCGCGATGTCGAGATTCCAGGCACGCATGGATCGAGGTTGCGGCATTGCTATACGCCTCTGAGACGGATCGGAATCTGCGTTCCCGGCGGAGCCGCAGCCTATCCGTCCACCGTTCTCATGACGGCCATACCTGCCCTTTGCGCCGGAGTCAAAGAGATCGTCGTCGTATCTCCCCCCACCCCTTATGGCGCTTACAACGCAGAAGTCTTGGCAACGTGCTATGAATTAGGTGTGAAGGAGGTTTATGCAGTGGGCGGAGCCCACGGTGTGGCGGCCCTTGCGTACGGTGTCGATGGCATCCAACCGGTCGATAAGATTGTTGGACCTGGAAATCTCTTCGTTGCCTTGGCCAAAAAACATATTTTTGGCGTCGCCGATATCGACTCGATCGCAGGTCCTAGCGAAGTCGTCGTCATCGCCGACGAGTCCACAGATCCCACATTCGCGGCATCGGATCTCATCGCTCAGGCGGAACATTCACCCGGATGCAGTATCGTCCTGGCAGCTAACCAACGTGTCCTCGATGAGATCGACGCCGCCATCGCCGAGCAGCTTCGGCACCTCGAGAGATCCGCTCTCGCAGCGGATTCTTTAAGAGACTTTGGCGCCAGCATTCTGTGCCGCGATGAAGCCGAGGTAATCGCTCTCACCAACCAACTTGCTCCGGAACATCTTCAGATTTCCGTCGACACTCCCGAACGATTTGCCAACGCGATCCACAATGCGGGTGCCCAGTTTCTCGGCCATTACACCCCCGTCGCCCTCGGAGATTACGCCGCAGGACCTTCGCACGTTCTCCCCACCGGAGCCACCGCCCGTTGGGCATCCGGCCTCACCTCCAATCACTTTCTGCGATCGTATTCACAGGTTCAATTCGATTTGGAATCGCTTCGCGCCATCGAGCCGGCCGTGACGGAACTCGCAAATCGAGAAGGGCTCACCGCGCATCGAGAAAGCGTCCTGGTCCGAATCCGCCGACAAAACACACACCACGATTGAACCGGTCGCAACCTGGCAAGCTTCCATCACCCGTGTGCCGGATGGACTCATTCATCGCCGTCGGAATCACGACTACCGCGTCGCTTTCTCATCGACCGGTTCTCGCGAACGGCGTCAATCCCCCAAACAATGGCCACGAGTAAGCAGATGGCAATACCGCCGAACCGAAGACCGGTTGCGACATCGCTGAGGAAGAACAAGACGATTGCGCTGATGGCGCCAATGCCTGCCACAGAAGCCTTGCCGAATACGTTGCTCCCTTGTCGGCGATTCATGCTTCGATCGATCGCGCGTCGTGCATTGGAATTCGCAAGTTCCCGAAGAGCTTGGAGTTCTGTCTTCGCCTCGCTGATCGGTTTAGGTGGAGGGAGAGGCGCGGATTCTCGAGTCGGCTTGCGAGGCACCGTCGACGTTTTCGGACCGCTAACCGAAGACTTTCGGACGCCATCGGTCACGCCATCCGAGGTTCTTGGCGACTGCGACTTGGGGACGATCGCGGATTCGTTCCCAGGCCCCGTGCGAACTCGCTGCAACAGTCGCTGCATGTAATCCTCAATCGATTCCTCTGCGGAGCCCTCCTCGGAGCCCTCCTCGGGTTCGTCTCCCGACTCGCTTCCGGATTTGGATGGAGGCTCGACATGCTCCGCCTCGAGTTCAGAAGAGTAATCCTCATCACGCTTGATCTTCCACTCAGATGCAGGGATTTCAATCGCATCTGACGGGTCGTCGATGTCACGATCCACGACCTCGATCGCGTTTTCCTCGGACTCCATCCGAAGCCGGATGGCGTCGGGCTCATCCAAGAGATCGGCCGGCAACTCATCATTCATCCCCGCATAGGGATCTAAGTCCAAGCCGACCTCCCGAGCTTGCGGTTCAGCCTCCTCTTCATGGGGTGAACGTCGATCGACAGGGCTGCCCAGCATTCGCGACAAACGAAGGCTGATCGACTCGTCATCAACTTCGAATTCGATCGCGTCGTCCGGCAGCGACGAAGATTCTTGCTGGGGTTCCTCGGAATACGCCTTGGCGGAGGGAGGTTCGAGTTCGGAATCATTCCATTCCGACGGGGCGATTTCTTCGAAATCCTGAGGGACCGGTTCCGCTTCAAACGCGATCGGAGCTTCTCCATCCTCAGAAAATGGAATCGGGTTTTCTTGTTGCTCGGCAATGTACCCGTCGCCCGGTCCCCGAAACGAAGTTTGGGCTTCAAATAACCCTTGGATCTGCCGACGAAAATGGACGATCTCGCTCTTTGTCGCCTCCACCTCGATTGCCCATTGCTCGGCTAACTGACGAAGACGCAATTCCAAGGAATCAATCCGCTTTTGCACAGCGGCTTCCGACTGCTGTCGCTGGACGTGATACCACGTTGTCAGTTCATTTCGCAATGGCTCCCGAATTCGCTGACTGAGATCTTCTTCGATCGCGTTAATGGCTTTGTCGGTATATTCCTCGATACGCTGATCCAAGGCCTCCGGTTCCGGAAATGCGGCAAATCGTTCCTGGATCGTATGGATCGCATCCCGCAACTCATTCATCTCATCCCACAATGGGGCAACGATCGACTGCGCAGCGTCGGCCTCCGCCTCGCCGGAATCCATAGCAACAAGTTCGGCCTCGGCTTGGTACTCCACCGGACTCGAAACCACCGCTTGAACATCCACCGCTTCTGCGGTAACAGGCTGAGCGGCAACAAGCTGAGCGGCAACAGGCTGAGCGGCAACAGGCTGAGCGGCAACAGGCTGAGCGGCAACAGGCTGAGCGGCAACGGGCTGAGGGGCAACAGGCTGAGGGGCAACGGGCTGAGGGGCAACGGGCTGAGTGGCAACAGGCTGAGTGGCAACAGGCTGAGTGGCAACGGGCTGAGTGGCAACGGGCTGAGTGGCAACGGGCTGAGCGGCAACGGGCTGAGCGGCAACGGCCTGAGCGGCAACTCGATTGGCAATAATCAGCTGCGCAACTCGCGCATCCATTAACTGGGAATCCGTCACGGTTTCCGCCGCCTCGATGATTTCCGACGAAGGGGAATCCGATGCGACGTCCAGAATTCGATCCAGGAGCACGGATGGCGAGGGCGACCGCTCATGCAGGTAGAGCGTGAACTTGCGATCACCACATTCAAAGGATGAACTCTTATCGAGCAGGCATTCCCGCACCGCTCGCCCAGCGACCTTGAGCGGCCCGAACGCCTTCAGAAACGTGTATTTCTCGCCGACGTTGAGAGTGATATGGAGGGGCTGAATATTCGCGCTATCAGCTACATGAAGATGGCTTTGTGGATCCGACCCCAAAGTCCAGCGTCCCAAGGGGATATCCCAAGACTGTTCGATCACGCCCATCGACCCAAGGAGCACCAGTTGGCCTATGGCGGGACCGGAAACCGGCTCCCTCTCGGCCGCCCCAGTGGAAGTGATGGAAGAAGTGGACATAGATGGATTGAAAGGTGAGGAATGGGAAAAATCCTGTAACCGCTCGTATCAAAGAGCCTATCGTCCGCAACTCCTCGTGGACTTCCTCGAAAATTCCCCTTGGCCCCTAGGAATTACCGAGTGGCTAGTTATTCGCATTAAAATCGTCGATTGCGAACAAAATCCGGACAACTCGACCTCGAGCGAACGAATGAACGTAAAACCCTACATGGCAATGATTTGCGACAACATTTCGCATTGCCGTTGCAACTACATTACGAAAAATCCATAACAGATTCGCAAATCTGAACGTTTTCCTAAAGGACGCGTACTATAGTTATCTCGAATCTCTCCCTCAGTCGGGGGAGAGCGAGGCACTTAGGAGAGGGTGATGTCGAGGAAAGAAGCTCTGACGAAATTACGGGATGTGCTCATTTTACGTCGCGAGGCGCTGCGAAAAGCCCTCGACGGAGACATGAGCCTGCTGCAAACTCTCTCGCAAGATGGCGGCGATGTCATGGATGCGGCGATGGATACCGCCCAGGACGAGATCAGCAGCCAATTGGTTGAGGTGGAAAGCCGCGAACTGAATCAAATCGATGAGGCGCTCAGCCGTTTTCGAGAGGGAGTCTACGGAAATTGCGAGATTTGCGACAAGCCGATCCCTTTGGCTCGACTCCAAGCGGTTCCCTATGCGACGACTTGTATTGATTGTGCCCGGAAACAAGAGCGACTTGGCGTGAGATCACCCACTTCGGGGTTTGGGGACTCGACTCATTCCCCAAACGCATCGCGTTAGACTTTGCAAACTCGGTCCGATCGGGATTGAGTTATCGTGGATGGTGATTATTCTGGACTAGGGGGACTAACTCTAGTGAGGCCAGAATGAACCGAATCCGATCTCTTGTTGTTGCCGTGATGATTGCTTTTGGAGCTTGCGAGGCATCGCAGGCCCAAGGTATCGACCCTATTTACGGGTTTCCTTTCGGTTATACGTTGGGTGCCCAGTTTTCGCTTCGCAATCGATTGCCAGCGCCACCCTATTTCTCCATCTATCCGCCCGTTTACTACGGGAAGCGTTATATGCGGCCTTATGGAGAAAGCCCGTACGCATCGTTTCCGTTGCTAGGTCAGACCCCGGGTTATGCGCCGGTTCCGGCGGAATCGCGAGGTTCAATTCCCACGACGATCCGAAATCCCCACGCCCCCTGCTGTGACGACAAGGATGCCGACGCCCCGGCCAAGGTCACCGTTGCCGCGGAGGAACGACGCGGTTCGGTAAGGGTGATTGTGAATCCCTATGCGAGGGAGCAGGTCGCCATCAAAGACTGACGGCGACGAGCTCGGCATGCACAAAGTCGTCTCCCTACCCTGGTTGGAATCTCACGCGTCCCCGTATTCGCGGGTCGTGATTAAGCCAGGCTGAGGGACGGGATATTGTCCATTTGCGTTTGCTCGCACCGGTGCAGGACTGTCAAACGTCATCGTTTCGAGTTCCGGCGCGAATTCATGCTCGCAGTTGAGCATTTCATCATAGGTCACCTCAACACCGGTGTGGGCCGCCATGCGGCCCATGCTGGTAACGAGGCTGGCTTTGACTCCCCGCTCGACTTCGTTGTACGGCAGATCCTTGCGAATGGCGTTGATCAAATCGTCCCATTCGAGCTGGTAAGGATTGGGTTCCGAACGCGGTCCCTCCCAGAGTACGTTGGCCTTCGTCATATTGTGCCCCTTGAAAATTCGGCACTTGGCAGGAGCGTGCCCTGCGGCGGAGATGATTGCAGCGCCCTTTGTTCCATGCGCGTAGCTCGCAAACTCGTTCCTGCAGCCGGGAATGGTGCGGCCATTGATGAACATCTTGGTTCCGTCACCGAACGTGTACTCGATGGAGTAGGTATCGAAATTTTGGTCGACACAGTCGTTGCGGTAGTGGCGACCTCCTGAGGCCTGCGCTCGAACAGGCCAATCTTCTTTCATCCAGCAGCATTCGTCGATGTTGTGAATCAAGAAGTCGCTCACGGCGCCGCCGCTGGCCCACAGGAATCCGTGGAAATTCCTGATCTGGTACAGCAGTTCGCTCATATTGCTGACTTGCTTGGTGACGGCCGCTGATCCCGTCGGGCCAGCCATGCGATAGGCTCTCAGCATCAAAAGGTCACCGATCTCGCCGTTGCGGATGCGATCGAGCAACTCTTTTCTCACAACGCAATGTCGGCACATGAGTCCGACGCCCACCTTGAGGTTGCGTTCTTGCGACAGCTTGCCCAGCTCGAACATTTTCCTGCTGCTCGGCCCGTCGACCGTCACCGGCTTCTCCATGAAGACGTTGAGACCTTTTTCAATCGCATACTTGAACATGACCCAACGAAAGGCCGGCGGCGAGGTGAGGATCGCAACGTCGCCAGGTCGCAGCGTATCCATCGCTTTTTTATATCCATCGAAGCTGACGAATTGTCGATCTTTGGGCACATCGACTCTGTTAGGAAATGCTTCCTTGAGTTTGGTGTAGCTGCTCGACAGACGTTCCTCGAACACGGCGGCCATAGCCGTCAGCTCGATCTCGCCGTTGTTGACCTGCAAGGCGTTCTCGGTTGCTCCCGTTCCTCGGCCACCGCATCCGATGAGGGCGACCCGGATCTTGTTGTCTTCCGCGGCATGGACGCTTCGAGCCAATGTGGAAGTGACGCCCGCCGCGGCTGCCAACGTGGTCGTTGTCTGGATAAAGGAGCGGCGGTTGGTCGGTTGCGAGGTCGAGTTCTTTGGAGAGGTCATGGTGGGTTATTCCTTGCTTGCGTGAAGGTCGGTGAATGAAGTGCGATACGAAAATCGGTGGAGGTTGGGGGGGAATGATCAGCGTTCAAGGGGAACGGGCCGCTCGGTCTGGACGGGCTCCGAGTAATCCCACAGCTTTTGCTTTTCCTCGTCGCTCGGTTCCGTCAACGGGCGAACAACGCGGAAGCCGACGTGCAGGGCGTCCGTCAGATACCAGATGCTGACAGGGACGTTGGGATCCTGAGCGATCCAGTCCTCTGTCGATCCTTCGCGGGCCGCGCTGCGACACGCTTCGGCAGGCTTGTCCCATCCCCCTCCTCGCACGACGCGAGGATAAAGAGTCTTGGGAAGCCCCAGCGGATTCGTTGCTGAAAGTTCGAGCGAGTACCCATCAGGAGTGTGCTGGTCGAGCACCCACTCGGCGACATTGCCATGCATATCGTGCAACCCCCATGGGTTGGGCTTCTTCTGTCCGACTTTGTGGTACCCCTCGCCCGCATTGGCATCGAACCAGGCGTACTCCTCCAGCGCGGCAGGGTCATTGCCGAAGGAATACGCGGTGTCGGTACCCGCGCGACAGGCATATTCCCATTCGGCCTCGGTCGGCAGTCGGTAATAGCGCCCGGTTTTTTTCGTCAGCCATTTGCAATAGGTTCTCGCTGCGTGCTGCGTCATGCAAATCGCTGGATATCCATTCTTTCCCATGCCGAACGTCATGTCCGTGTACGGCTTGGTCGGTTGACTCTTTTGGTATTCCTCTGCCAAATTATCGCGTACCGTCGCCTCGATCTTGTTGACGGTGCGGTTGAACACATCCAAGTCCGACATCCAGACATCGTACGCATCCCATGAGATTTCGGTCTTGGCCATCCAAAAGGGCGCAACGGTCACCTCATGCACCGGTCCCTCATCCGCATTGCGTCCTTCCTCGGAATCGGGGCTCCCCATCCGGAAGCTGCCTCCTCGAATCGGAATCATTTCGATCTTGGCTTGCGTATGCTCGATGCGTTCGACATACGTCTTCATCTCTGTTTCGGACAAGGCATCCGAGTTGGGGATCTTCAAGACCTTATCGTCATCGGAAGCCTGGCAAACAAGCTGCAACATGCTTCCTAACGCGACGGCTGACGCAATGCATTTCAATGCGTCTTGCATCCGTGGGATCACAGGTTCATTCGATTTCATGATGGATCTTTATCGCTCGGGGAAGCGAACCGCGGCTTCTTTCCTTCCGTCTCGGGATGGTTCAGTTCCCGCATATGGATGTTCCGGAACTTGACCGGATCCGAGTGTCCAGCAAAGCCGAAATGGCCTTGGGTTCTTTCCTTGCCGGGATGGGGCGTATTGCTCATGTATTCGGAGATGGTGGATAGATCGGTCTCCAAGATTCGTGTTCCGTTCAACTCGACTTGGATCTTGGATCCATCCACGGTCACGACTTGATGATTCCACTCACCCGCAGGCCGCAGGTATCCGCGATGGGCAGCCGCCATGCCATAGGCGCTCCCGTGAGCTTGGCGGGGATCGATGGTTGCATAATTCGGATGCCCGTCGTCGAGCACCTGCAGTTCGGTCATTCCGATGTAGGCTGCATCGCCGTTCATCGCGTTCTTGCCCATTTCAGCCAACTCCTTGACGGATGGGTAGCGGATGGCCAGCCCGTTGTTTCCAGCAGGAGGAAGCTGGAAATCAAGCCGAGCGACGAAATCGCTGTAGGTCTTCTCGGTGTGGAGAACCCCACCTTTTCCCGCCATGCATTGGATGGCACCGTCGGAGACCGTGTAGTTGTCTTTGGCTCCCGTCCAGCCGGTCAAGTCGCTGCCGTTGAAGAGCGGGTCAAACTTGGTCTTGGATTGTGCGAGGTGGGTATCTTCGGCTGCCGTGAGGATTTTGTTCGCTTCGTCCGCAGAGTATTCCGTCAACGCGAGGTTTCGGAAACGGATTTCAGCGCCGTGCGTTTGCAATTGGATCGGTCCTTTTTTGATGAGCGGCATCCCCTTGGCAAAGTAATCGTGCAGCCGCGCATCGATGACAACCGCCTTGTCGTTGAGCCACACCCAACAGTGTTCGCCAACGAGTCGTATTCGCATCGTGTTCCATTCGCCGATCGGGTTGTCGGCGCGAACCAAGGGATCCTTGCCAGCCCAACCGGCTGGATTGTTCCACAGTCCTCCGCTTCCCTTCTCGTTTCCATTTGGTCGGTTGTTCTCGGCATCGGGATCCCAGATCTGAACTTGAGGAATCCCTCGCAGGTAAATACCGGAATCGCAGCCGGGTACGATCTTGTATTGGAGCGCCAATTCAAAGTCGCCGAACTCGGCGTTGGTCGTCAAATAGGCGCCGTTGCCATCGTTGACGATCTCGCCCCCCTCGACCTTCCAGTGATCAGCGATCTCCTGATTCCACTTGGCTTTGTCCTGCTCCGAGGTTTCGTTCCATTTACGCGGATCCACGGTTGGTCGGCCATGCCATCCGGAAAAGTCGGTGCCGTTGAACAACGGCTTCGGCTCACCGCCCATGCCCAGGGTCGCCATCGCAACATGGAGACCGAGAAGCGAGGAAACCCGAATCCAATGGGGAATGCAATTCAATACAAAGGATAACTTGGTCATGGAGGAACGCCTCAATGCATCGTAGGTGGGAGTAAGGGAGGGGCTAGGCAAATCGAATGAGCCGATTCAGGCATGGAGACCCGGTGCCTTCAATCGCGTCCTAGTTTAACCCGTTTCGCGCCGGCGTGTGAGAACCAAGAAAAGAGACTTGCGAACGAAAAACAAGGAAGTCGGGCCGGGGTGCTGCCCGCGGTCGGTGCAAATCGATATATTAGGGGCGGGTCGGGGTACCCGTGTTGTTCCCCCCCTCAGGAACAAGAAATCTGCATGAACTCAGCATCCGATACGCGAGCATCGAGTGACACAGGATCGTCCTCTGATGTGGGTTTGGCGATCGATGTCCATCAGCTGTCAAAAACCTATCGCGAAGGGGTACTGTTTCCCAAAATCCACCCCGCCCTGCACCATGTATCGCTGCAAGTTCATGCGGGAGAGGTGTTTGGCCTCTTGGGCCCCAACGGCGCCGGCAAAACAACCCTGATCAAGATCCTGTTGGGAATTCTCCATCCGAGCCGTGGTCAAGCATCCGTGCTGCGGCTCCCGGCGGGCAGCAAAGCAGCCCGGCGAAGGATTGGGTATCTCCC
Source organism: Planctomycetota bacterium (assembly GCA_046342615.1). GTDB lineage: Bacteria > Planctomycetota > Planctomycetia > Pirellulales > Pirellulaceae > JBKCUI01. The sequence continues at coordinate 13,642 of JBKDPB010000197.1, forward strand.
CGAGAATTTGGTTTTCCCCCGGCATCATACCGGCCGAAGCGCGCTCTACTTCTATGGGCGTCTCAGCGAGATGTCGGACACAGAAATCGCCAAGCGCGAGAACGAACTCTTTGAACTGGTCGACTTGAAGGGAAGACAAAACGAAGCGGTCAGGCGGTACTCCAAAGGAATGCGCCAGCGGTTGGGTCTCGCTCAAGCCATGCTCCACGATCCCGACTTGCTCATTCTCGACGAACCCACCGACGGCCTGGATCCGATGGGCAGGTCTCAGATCCGAGATGTCCTCGATCGATTGAAAAAACGAGGCAAGACCGTCTTCCTGAACAGCCATATCCTGCAGGAGGTCGAATTGATCTGCGACCGTGTCGCGATCATGGCAAAAGGAGAATTGCGGGGACTGGGAACCATCGACGATCTCATCTCCCAACACGTCGACGAAACGCGCGGGGCCCTGCGCATCGAGGTCTTGGCCGACGAACCCAAACTTCGCGCCCTGATCCATGGCGACTGGAATGCGGAATGCACCACCCTACCGTCCAAGGCCACGGCGGAGAGCAATACGACTCGGATCGATATCCAAGCCATCGATCAAGATGGCGTGGATCGCCTTGTCGACCGCCTTAGAGAAAACCGGATCAGCATTCTGCGAATGGAACGCGCGAGACCCTCTCTGGAGCAGGTCTTTATGAACATCGTCGCCTCAACTGCGACCGGGAGCACGTCGTGAAACCATACCTTGCGGTCCTCTACGACAGCTTCATCGAATCGATCAGCTCCCGCGTGCTGTGGGTCCTGCTCGTTTGCTGGCTTCTGATCCTCGGAGCGCTGTTTCCGCTCGCGATCACCGAGGGGGAAAGCTACCTGATTGGGACATCGGATATCGCGTCACCCAAGGTGGTCATGGACCAATTGGCTGCGGCGTCTTCCGGAAAAGGGACGCGCGCCCAACGGCTCGTTTACTCCAAGCTTCCCGAAGACTTTCAAAGCTCCATGAAAGAGCGGCAAAAGAACGGGCGCCGCATCTTCGTCGGCCGCCTTGCCTCTGCCCTCAACCATGTCCTTGAATCGCCGGATCTTTACGACAAAAATGCATGGCCGACCGCGGAACGCCGCGAAGATCTCAAGGAATTGATCGCCAAAGAAACCAAGACGCCCAAAGAACTTCAGCGGTTCAATCGACGATTGGTGGACCTCGCGTTCCCCAACTCGATCAATTCCTCGCTCGGCCAGGCAACTTGGGTCACCTACGCTGGACTCAAGTTTACCGATCCCTTGCCGTACACCGTGCGTCAAATTCGCCCGGTCGTGGAATCGATCCTGATCCCAACCGTCCTGTGGATCGGACTGGGAATGGTGGCGATGATGGTTTCGATCGTGATCACCAGCTCCATGATCCCCGATATGTTTCAAACCGGGTCCCTGCACCTGCTGTTGAGCAAGCCTCTTTCGAGGAACCTCCTCTACTTGAGCAAATACTTGGGCGGTTGCATTTTCGTCTCCATGAACATCGCATTTCTCGTCGTCGGGCTTTACCTCTATTGCGGCATACAGCTGAAGATCTGGAACAATGGGATTCTTTGGTGCATTCCGCTGTTTATCTTTTACTTCATGGTTTACTACTCGGTGTCAGCACTCGCCGGCCTGATTTGGAAGAACCCGATCATCTGTGTTGTCGTGACGGCATTGTTTTGGGGAGTTTGCTTTACGGTCGGCATCATACGCAACTTGTCGGAATCATTTCTCAAGGGCGCGCCAACTCTGCAACACGTCGCGGTCGTCAACGACAAGCCGGTCGTAGGAAATCAACAAGGACGAATTCAGTTTTGGAACGAAGAAAGTCGACAATGGCAAACCGGCTTCGGGGACGTCGACGGCCAACGACTACTGGGCATGGTCTACCTGCCGAAGACCGGCGCTCTCTATTTTGGCCGGTCCCGATTCGCCCCCTTTGGAATGAGATTCGGTGAGACAACCCGATTGGAAATGGCGAGACTCCCCGAATGGAGCAGCCAGGACATCGAGGATGCAGACGCGGCCGCGAGCGTGAAGGGAAAGAAGTGGTGGGATGACAGCCGACTCGATTCTGGACCCGATCTACCGGTCGATACGCTCCGGCTCGTCCCCTTTCGAGATACCTTCCTCGCGATCGCATCCAACGGGGTTTATCGCTTCGACCCCGATGCGGTAGCCAAAGCGGAGAAATCCAAAATTTCTCTCTTCGGTTTCGACATGAAAATCCCCCAGGCCGAGGAAGCGTACAAGCGAATGACCGATACCGACATCGAGTTTCGCCGCCCAATCAGTTTCGCGATCTCTCCGGATGATCAATTCGCCGTGGTCTGCTCGCGGTCCAAGCTGTTCGTGTTTCGCTCCGACGAGGGGAAACTCGTCAAATCCGGCGTCGTCGAGTTTGACTTTCCCCCGGAAACCGTCACGCATGTGGCCGTTCAGGGTCAAGCCGCGATCGTTTGCCCAGCAGGATGGGTTCCTCGGGTCGTCGACCTATCCAACAACACCATCGCACAACAACTCGATTCTCTCGGAAAATCGACCGTGAAACGCTCTGCGGTCGACAACCAGGGGCATATCGCCCTGCTGACCACCGAGGGCAACGTTTGGATCCTCAGCCGCGAAGGGTCACAAACCACCTGGGACAGCAAACTGCCTCAGCTGACAGGCCAAGGTGACGCAAGCGCCATCGCATTCGACGAGCAGGGAAGACTCTGGGTGGCCCACCATGTAAAGAATATGGACGTGTGGTCCGCCGAATGGACCAACTCCGTGCAGTCCTTGCGCCCGGTACCTACCACCCCCGAATGGTTGTTCAAATACCTGATCAACCCTTTTTACCTGGTGTTCCCAAAACCGGCCGCGATCAACGAAACGATCCAATACGTTGTCCAAAACCCTGACAACAAAATGCCAACCATCGACAATGCGGACCTGGATATCCCTCGGATCGAACAAGATCCCTGGCAACCGATTTGGTCAAATGCCATCTTTATCGCGGTGATGTTGGGCCTGGGTTGCTGGCACCTCTACCGCCAGGATCTCTAAGTGCAAATATGGATGTTGTCGAACTGCTCAAACATTTGGTCAGAATCAACAGCGTCAATGCATTCTATCCCGGTGGTCCCGGTGAAGCGGGCTGCGCCGCCGCCGTTTCCGAATTCTGGCGGGACGCCGCAATCGAATATCGCGTCGATGATGTCTTGCCCGGGAGACCGAATGTGCTCGCACATCTCCCCGGTCGAAACCCCAATCGGCGATTCTTGCTGGAAGCCCACATGGATACGGTCTCCGTCGATGGCATGACCATTCCTCCCTTCGTGCCCGAAGTCAAACTCGGTCGGCTCTACGGTCGAGGTTCGTGCGACACCAAAGCCGGGCTCGCCGGCATGATGATAGCGCTCCGGCGCGCCAAACAGGAAGGCTTCGTTCCTAATTGCGATGTGTTCATGGCTGCCGTCATGGATGAAGAACATTCATGCTTGGGGATTCGCCACCTGTGCAATCACTTCTCGTGCGATGGGGCGATCGTCGCGGAACCCACCGAACTCGGGTTGGTCATTGCCAGCAAGGGTGTTCTTCGATGGCGAATCCTCGCTCGCGGTCGCGCCGCACACAGCTCGCGAATTGAACTGGGCGTGAACGCAATCCATCATATGGCGAGACTCATCGTTGCGCTGGAAGAGCACCATCGCGACACAGAAACAATCGTCCATCCTCTGCTCGGTCGCGCGACCGCCAACGTCGGATTGATCTCGGGAGGCGTTCAAGTCAACTTCGTCCCGGATCGCTGCAGCATCGAAATCGACCGCCGTGTCCTGCCTGGGGAATCGCAACAGGGGATCCTCGAAGGTTATCAACAAGTGATCCGCCGCATCGAAGCCGAGATCCCCTCGGCTTCCTTCGAGATCGAACCGCCGACCACCCAAGAACCCTGCCTCGATACCCAACCCGATCAACCCCTGGTCTTGTGCGCTCAAGCGGTCCTCCAGAAAATGGGGCTCGATTCTTCACTCCGAGGTGTCGCCTACGGAAGCGATGCTGGTCGACTTCAAGAGGCCAAGGTACCGTCGATTCTTTACGGGCCGGGGAGCATCGATCGCGCCCACACGGCGGACGAGTACGTCGAGCTCGAGGAGGTTCAAGTCGCCCATGAGTTCTATTATTCCATGCTGAGGGAATTCGAATGATGTCCGAGGAACGCTCGTCGCTTCCGTCAAATCGCAGATCCTGGATCCGAACATCCGCTTGTGTCGCTGCCGCGGTCGCGCTACCAAAACCTGCCTTCAGCGCCGGGGGACTCGAGGAGCCGCTCCCGTCCTGGATCGATGCCCACGTGCATGTATGGCCAGCGGTCACCAACGATTACCCGCTCGCGCCCGATTTCAACGCCGATGCGGTCCAACCCGAATCGTTCACGCCCGACCAGCTTTTTCGACATTGCCGCCCCTGCGGCGTCGAACGCATCGTTTTGATCCAAATGAATTTCTTCGGTTTCGATAATCGATACATGCTCGATGCGATCCAACGTGATCCGGGCGTGTTCTCGGGGGTGGCGGTCATCGATCATGAACAGCCTTCGCTGCGCAACACGATGACGAAACTGCGCGAGCAAGGCGTTCGCGGTTACCGCCTCTATGCGACCGCCGATCAGGTCGAGGCGTGGCAATCCTCCCCCGCGATCGCGGCAATGTTTCGAAACGGCGCCGACCTCGGCCAAGCCATGTGCATGCTGTCCGATCCGGAATCGCTCGCAGGGATCGAGCTGCTTTGCAGCCGCAATCCAGAGACCACCGTTGTCATCGACCATTTCTCAAGAATCGGAATGCGGAAGCTGCCCTCCGAGGAGGAACTCAACGCCCTCTGCCGCTTGGCTCGCTTCCCCAAGGTCTATGTAAAAACCTCCGCCTTCTACGCTCTGGGCCGAAAGAAACCGCCCTACATCGATCTGGTACCGATGATCCACCGACTCTTGGAATCGTTCGGATCGAGTCGGCTCATGTGGGCATCGGATTGCCCCTATCAAGTTCAATCGCCGCACACCTACGAAGCCTCGATCGCGCTGGTGCGGGATCACCTGGACAAGATCACTCCCGACGATCGCCAAAACCTGCTCCGCAACACCGCAGAGCGAGTGTTCTTTTCTTAGGCTTCGCCCGGCAACGAGGCACCGACGCGCTCATCCGCCGCAGCAAGGTGAAGCGCGGATGGATTCCTGCGAAACAGCAGCCCTCCGATCGTTCGATGGATCAGTTGGGCATGTCCGCAAAACAGCGATCCGCCATACGCTGCGCGGCGATTTTTGCACCTCGAACACACTGCGGAATTCCAACGCCATCGTAGGCGTTTCCTATCAACTCCAGACCTGTCAGATGCGATGCCAAATCGCGTATCTTGCGGACCCGCTCCGCATGCCCAACCAAATACTGCGGCATGGACCGAGGCCATCGCACTATTCTCTCGTACAAGGGAGAGGAAGCCGGGCCGAACAATCCCGCCAACTCCCGCTTAGCCCTCGCGATCAAGTCTTCGTCGGATTGCTCGTAGAGATCCGGGCGGACTGCACCTCCCATAAATACTCGAGCCAAGACGACGTCGGGCGGACAACGGCCCGCATACTTCTCGCTCGTTAAACTAATCGCCAGACAATCGCGATTCTCGATCGATGGCGCGATCGATCCAAAGCAAAACGCATCGGACCGAATCTCTCGCTTGTTGACAGCCAAGACGGCGATGGCTGAGGATGCATACGGAATCGACGTCAATACGCGCCGCATCTCGGGAGACACCTCGCCGAGCAACTCCGCAGCGATGTAGCTGGGGACCGCAACGCAGATTTGGTCCATCCTGCACGTACGCTCCAGCCCCGTCTCCGCGTCAACCGCGATCAGTTCCCATGCTCCATCGGGCACGCGACGCATGGACCGGACCCGCGTGTGCAGATGCAGCGAGGTCCGCATCGGTGCAGCGATTTGTTCAAGCCACCATGTCATTCCACGCCGCGGCGCCATGAACTGATCGTATCGGGCGCCCGAGGCTTCGCGGGCGGCCCTGTTTTCCGCCGTCGCCTCCTTTCGCTTCGCCCTCGCTGCGCGGATCAAACCGCCGTAGGTTTGCTCCATGGCCACGAACTGAGGCATCGCGGCTTGCATACTCAGGGTTTCCCCGCGAGCCGTAAAGATGCCGCCGACAATCGGTTCCACGAGCCGCTCGTAACACTCGCGACCCAAGCGGCGGGTTGCAAAGGAAGCAACGCTTTCATCCTCTTGACTCCGACGAGCCGGGATCAAGTACTCCGCCAGCACGCGCAGCTTGCCTCGCCAACTCAGAATCGGCGTCGACAGTATCGAACGCAATCGCGTCGGCTGCATCAGCGAGAATCCGTTAGGGATCGGAACCAATCGGCCCCGATGGACCACTTGAGCAATCCGGAAATCGCGTTGAGGCGATATGAATTCAGGCTCGAGGCCCATGTCGCGCACCAACTTCAACGCATCGGGAATCAGCGTCGCAAAATTGTCCGCTCCAGTTTCGATCAGGTACGGGGATTCCTGGGTCTGGATCACACCTCCTAAACGCGGCTCGGCTTCGAATATCTCGATCTTCGCGTCCGGCACCAAACGTCGAAGGTACCAGGCGGCGGTCAAACCGCTGATTCCCGCTCCGACGATTCCAAAGCGTTTCATGTCACCGCCATCGCTTCCGTGACTCAGAGCCCAAGCTCGGATTCAATCTTTTGAACGCGTCCAGCCAAGGCTTCGAACGCTGCACGCAACGCTTCCAGCTCCTGTTGCAAACGCATGGCCTCGGCCGGGTTTGCCGCAGCACCCCCGTCGGCATCGTCGTCACCGGAGACGGACGTGGCAACGCCCGCCGCCACACTCTTGCGCACCGTTTCCAATTCCCATTCGGGATACAGGTTGTGCGTGATCATCTGACCGCGCCCTGGCGGAGTCAAGTCGACCACCAAATCCCGTTGCTTGAGGGAATCGAGAATCCGTTTCAGTTCGTCAAGGTCGGCGATCGGTTCCATCCGCGACGCCCGCGTGCGGAGCTCTCCCAGCGTTTGCTCCCCGCGCAACAACAGCTCGGTCATGATCGCCCCCTCGACTTTCTGGATCCCGAGCCATGCATAGGCATTGTGTCTCACTTTCGTGACCCGTCCGCTTCCCTGAACGATCGTCGCCGCACCCATGGCACGCAGTTCGTCCACGATGGCTTCGACTTGCTCCAGAGAGTAGTTGCTGATCGGGGCGCGATTGCTCTTCTGATTGCAACCCGTCATCAAGCCGCTGTACGACATCGGATAGGCGTCCGGTGTGGTCTTGGATTTCTCCATGAGAGTGCCCAAGACTCGCCGCTGCTTGGCGGACAACGGTTTCCACTGAGGGGCGGCGGGCGAAGTGCTTGGCGTCTCGTCCATGAATCAGTTCGTTGGTGCGAGGATAGGTAATCAGCAGATAAGCAAGGAACAGAACGGCCTAGTGTACTGCAATCGCAGGAATCGTCGGTGAGGGTTATGATGGAATTTATGAACTCGTGGGTAAAGATTTTTTTCGGACTTGCACTCGGCGCTTGGTTTGCCAGCGGCGCGATTGTGGCTTCGCGAATGCAGTTGGTCTTCGACTATACAACCCTGCCCCTCGTTCCGCCACAATTTGAATGGATCGCTGCCTCCGCAGGTGCGTTTTCAGCTCTCGCAGCCCTAGCGCTGCTCATGGCCTGCGGCTTGTTGGGCTCGAATCGGGTGCTCTCCCAAACACTTGTTCCAACAAGCAAATTTTCACCATCGCAACATTTAGGAATCGGGATCGCGCTGCTGGCAGCATGCCTCCCGCTCGGACTGCTGGGGCTGCGATTGGGTGGGGCAGGTGTCCCGCAGCCCAGTTGGATGGAATTGTTTTGTTTCGCCCTGGGGACCGGCATCGCGGTTCGCGGGATATGCCGGAATCAACGCCTGCCTCTGGGCAACCACTCGGCGGTGTGGCTCGGATTATTGAGCGCGGCCGTGCTCTCGTGCGGCGGATGGTGGTACTCGCAATCGTTGATGTACTACCAGGACTTCCAGTTAGGATTCAACGACTTCGCGCATTTTTCACAACGGATCAGCAACACCGCGAACGGCAATGGATTTCTCTTGGAATCACCCGTGCTCCCTCCCTTCTGGGATCATTTCAACCCCGGCTTGCTCCTTCTCGTCCCCCTGTGGCATTTCATTCCTCACGTGGAAGGGATCTTTGCCCTCCAGGCTAGTTGTATGGCGGGGTCCGCGTGGCTGGTCGCGGCAATTGCCCTGGCGCGAAAACAATCGGCCGCGTCCGCCTGCGGCTGGGGATGCGCATGGCTCCTGTTTCCATCCATTGGGCAAATGAATCTGGCGTACACGTACGGATGGCATCCCATCACCCTGGCGATACCGTGCCTCTTGGCGGCACACCTTTTCCTGGTGCGCGATCGCCCCGCCACCGCCGTCGCCTTTGGACTTCTCGCCGCCTCGTTCGAGGAAGGCGTCTTTGTTGTCGTTGCCTGCTACGCCGCGTCCGAAGCGATCCGATCCTGGTGGACCCATCGAGCCGAAGGCGAGCCAACGGCAACGGACGCTTCTGCCAAACCTGCGTCGAAAAACGAACATGCGATCAGGAACTGGCTGGTTGTCCTGCTCGTTTCCTTGATCGGGTTTGCATGCGTCTACAGGTTCAGCGGGCTCGCACCGTTCCAGACAGCTCGCTTCGCACGGCTCGGTGGCAGCGCTCTGGAAATCATCGGGTCACCGTTCCTTCGCCCGCACGAGTTCTGGGGATTGCTTCTGCGACCTCGCAACCTGGCGTTCACTTGCCTGGTGATCGCTCCGTTTGCCGTGGTCGCGACCCGAGCATGGTTGTGGGCATTGCTCGCGGTCCTCCCGCCGTGGTTCGTTCTGATGATCTGGGAGCACATGCCGGCGCAGTGTCTTGCGTTTCAGTACACAAGTTGCCTGATCCCGATTCTGTTTGCGGGTGGGATCGAGAACGACTCCAAGCGGCCGGGAAGTTCGGAATCGCGTGCCTGCTCTCTTTTGGCGATTGGCTGGATTCTGTCGATCTCGATCGGTCAAATGCCCTGGAGCAATGAATCGCTCGTCGACGTAAAGGCCCGAACCTATGGCGTTCAGCCCAAGTGGAACCGTACCCACCGAGAGGAGGACGCCCAGCTCCTGACGAAATGGATTCGTTCGATGCGAGGCGACAGGCAACTCAACAGCGGGCCACCGATTCCCGACTGGGGACAGCTGCGAGTACTGGCGACCGGCCGAATCGCAGCGCATTGCATCGGTGCGCGCGATGTGGAAACCGTCGGCCAATTCTGGCAGCGCTATGAAGCCTTGAAGGCACTCGACCCGAAGCTTTCGAGCCCCATTCTCCGCTACGATGTCCTGCTGCTCGACTTCACCGAATCGTTTCAGCAAACCCCCGAGGAAACGAAGCGCGTTCTTGAGGAAGCCACGCGACATGGGTGGACTGTCCACGAGCAAAAATTCGATTTAGCATTTCTCACCCGCGCGGCGGATTAGCAACCGGCGAGGGAATGCGTTATCCTGGGAGTCCACGCGCATTCGCGCACAGCAATCCCCTGCAACAAGAGACGATCCATGGCCTTCAATCGGTCGATTCAAACCATTCTGCTTGGAAGTGTGGCGATCGTATCCCTCGGCATCGGGGCAACCTCCGCAATGGCTCAGCGTGTTTTTCAAGCCGGTGCTGCTCAGACCGATATCACGCCGCGCGAACCGGTGCCGATGTGGGGATACGGCGATCGGCATGCCAAGCTTTCCAATGGAACGTTGGATCCGCTGTTGGCCACGGCGGTCGTTATCCAAGCCGGGAAGAACAAAATGGCGATCGTCGGACTCGACGTTGGCCGATCGCCGGTCGAGGAATCGCTGCAACGCATCAAGGAGACGATTGCAGCCAAAGCCGGGATCGGCGTGTCGTTCATCGCCGGTTCGCACACGCACAACGGTCCCGTGGTCGAACTCTCGGATAAACCAGGGCGAGGACGCGGACGATTCGATGCAGCCATACGATACGCCCAGCAATTGGAAGAGGGGATCATCGATGCAATTCTCGCTGCCGATGCGAACCTCACCGACGCGATGCTGGGTACGGGAACCGTCACGCTCGAGAACTTCAACCGAAACCGTCACAGCAAGATCGAGCCGATCCCATGCGACCGGCTGCTAAGCTTGATGCGACTGACCCGAGCCGATGATGGCAAATCGATTGCAACCCTCGTGAACTTTACTGCCCATCCCACCAGCATCCCCTCGGACAGCATGCAGTTCTCTTCGGATTATGTCGGCGCGATGCGCGGAGTGATCGAGCAGGAACTGGGCGGGCAGGCCGTTTTCATGCAGGGAGCGTCCGGCGACATCTCCACCCATCGCGGACCGCACGGCGATCACGTCGCCTACGGCCAAGCGCTGGGCCGAGCTGTCATCCAACTCGCCAAGGACGTGACGCCCGAGAAAGTGGCTTCGCCCTCGATCAAGATTCGCGAAGAGCGGTTCCAATTCGCATCGAGAACGGATTTCAGAAATCCGATTGTCCAGGGAGTCTACTCGGTCGCTTTCTTTCCCGAACTGGTTGCGACTTTCGTCGACGAGTACTCCGATGGGATCCGGCCCCGCATGACCATGGCCTTGCTCAATGGAGACATTGCATTGGTCGGCGTTTCGGGCGAATTCTTCTGCCAGCATGCGATTCGTCTGCGCGAGCGTGCGAGGGTCAAATCCCTTTTCTTTTTCGGATACTGCAACGGGTATCACCAATACTTCCCGACGATCGAAGGGGCTGCCGAGGGCGGCTATGGGGCGGATGAACAAGTGGCCCCGGCCCAAGTCGGCGCAGGCGAAGAGATGATGAACACAGCCCTCGCATGGCTGTTTCAACTCCAAGGCAAATTGGCTCGAACTCCCGCGACAGGCAAATAAGCCAACACGGCCATCGAGACCTGTAGGACGCGTCGAACTGAAAATAAGATTCCCTACCGCACCGGGGCAAACCATGAATCCAATCGACCGGAATCCCAACAACACCAATCCCTATGCCGCTCCGCAGGATCGCGTCTGGGAGACACCGTCCACTCCAAGCAGCGAGGTCATTGAGGGGGAGTTTCGGCCTTTACGAACGGTCTGGTTCGCTCCCCGAGCAACGGTTCGACGGATCGTATCGGTGAACCCCACCCTCTATGTGCTTCCCTTCGTCTGCCTCGCTGGCATCGGCTCGGCCTTGGACCGAGCATCCTTACGCAATTTAGGTGACCAAACATCCCTTCCCGCGATCCTGACGATCGCCGTGATCCTGGGACCACTGGGGGGACTGCTGGGATGGTGGATAGGCTCGCATCTGATCCGAATCTCCGGCGCCTGGATCGGCGGTATCGCCGACAGCGAAGCGATTCGAACCGCGTTGGCATGGGCTTCGTTGCCGAATGTCTTGGCGCTGTTCTTATGGATTCCCCAGTTAGCTCTCTTCGGCAGCGAAAACTTTACCACGGATACTCCTCAGATCGATTCGCAACCCGGTCTGCTGGTAGCCCTCATGGTGATTGGAGTCCTGGAGCTCACTTTGGGAATCTGGACGCTCGTATTGTTATGCAACATGATTGCGGAGGTGCAAAATTATCGATCTGCATGGAAGGGACTCGGCAATCTCATCCTCGCGGGCCTGCTACTATTCGGAGCGATTTTGGGAATTGTCATTCCTATTGCGTTGTTGTCCGCCATACTCAGATAATCGTTCCAAGAAACGTTTTTTCCAGACTGGTCTCCCTCCGCGTCGGTGCGTCTCGGCGACAGCGTTGCCTGTCGTAGCCCATGGTTTCGCACATGTGCGGCTCTGTTTGTTTCTGGCGACGCAACCGGATAATCCTCCGGTCTTTTGAGCGATTTTCGCAATCGCAAGGTTGCTTGGGTATTTTTGGTTAGCTACAAATGAAGACGCGGTTGTCGTCGGAGATGGTGAGTCACATCCATTTCGAAGTCGCCGCTGGTCATTGCGATCCCCTTGCAACCCACTCGTCTGTTGTCGAATCACTTAACGACCTATTCTCTTACGGTGCGTCCATGTCCCGAGCCGGATTTGCCCTCAGTTGTGTATCTGTTCTGTTGCTGCAGCTTTGCGAGGTGAATCGAGCCAGTGCCCAGGATCGGCAGATGATTGAGTCCGTCAAGTCGTCTTGTTTCCTCGCGGAAATATCCGGTGAGGAACGCCGCTACGCGACGGCCTTTTGTATCCATCCGTCCGGCATCGTTGTCACCAATCACCATGTTGTCGACCAAATGCAGATCGGCGACACCATCAACCTCATTGCGAACGCAGGGTTGGAAAATCAGAAAGCCTATCAAGCCAGGCTATTGAGAACGGACGAACCCAGCGACTTGGCGGTTTTGAAGATAACGGAAAGCGGTGAATTCAAGTCGATTGAGATAGCCAAGGACCCCGAGTTCTACGAAACCCAGCAGATAGTCGCCTTCGGGTTTCCGTTTGGCAAGAGCCTCGCCTTGGAAGAAGAGGCTTTTCCCACCATCAGTGTCAACACAGGCAAGATCACTTCGGTTCGGAAGGACAAGACCGAAACCCAACTCCTGCAACTCGACGCGACCCTCAATCCAGGTAACTCTGGCGGGCCCGTGATCGACAGCAAGGGTCAAGTGGTGGGTGTTGTCAGTTTTGGGGTCGCTGGTGCGGGTGTCAATTTCGCGATTCCTTCCGAGAAGTTGAGAAGGATCCTGACCAAGCCTGATATGGATTTGCAGGTTCCTGAAATCACTGACGAGAATTTCTATACTCCGAAAACAGTGGAGGTAACCCTGACACCTCTCGTCGAGGAAATTGTTGAACCGAGCGTCGAGTTCTGGATCAAGCGCGGAGATGAAGCGTCTCAGAAATTTCTGCTCAATGCCACGGCTCCCAACAAATTCCAGGCAAACGTGGTGGTAAAACCGGAGCCTGCGAAGAAGTTGCTCCATGGACGACTCCTCTTCAAGCAGGGGAAAATCGAAGGGAAGATCCGCGACGCGACCATCAAGACGGACGGTAAAGAAATCCAGCTCGCGCAGGTCGCGTCCCTGACCCCAAACCCATCATCGCAAAAGATTGAGGTTTCTATGCGCGATGGCTCCTCCCGAAAGATCGGTGTCCAGGATTTACCATCCATGAAAGTCGACTTGGGCGGCTTCGAAGTCAACGTCGACCTGGCGAATGTGGGGGAAATCGCATTTGACGCCGATGATTCGGAAAGCAAGATTGCCTATATCGTGATCGTTAAGAGTGGCGGTAAAGAAATCTATCGTTCGATCAACGGTGAAATCGCCAAGGCGACCAATACCGATGGGAAAGCGAATTCCTCCGAGGAGATGGAAAAAACTCTTGAGGCATCTCCAAGCGAGGATCGGGGTGGGCTCGGAGGTGCGTCTGTAGACAATTCACCCGCCATCGTTTTCAAGGGGCCGGCCAAATCGATCCCGGTCCCGGGCACCCTATCCGATGCGGTCTTTGCGCGAGGCGGGAAATATCTCCTGGCCGTCTTGGGTGTAGAAAAGAAACTGGTTGTGATTCAAACGGGCAAGGGGACGATCGAAAAGATCTTGCCCCTGTCCTCGGATGATGTGCTCGTTGCCGGAACGATGAATCATATCGTGATATTCGATCGAAAGAAGAATGTGATCGAGCGGTATGGGCTCGACAACTTCGGTCGGCAAGTCGCAGTAAAGCCCCCCTTCTCTGGCGTCGTGAAAAACATGGTTGCGGGAAGCGCTTCGGATGGACCGATCGTGATGCAGCGGTCCTCTGGGACCGACTCGCTGTCCAATGCGTCCCTGGCCGTGGTTGACCTCATGAAACTCAAAGAACTTCCCGTTACCACGAAGCAGACAGGACACTATTCCGCTTACCGGGATGAAGTGCACATCAGGGCTGCGCCCAACGGACGGGTATTTGGCATGTGGGCTACGAGCCACTCGCCGTCCGGCATGCAAAGCATGGTCTTAACCGATTCTCGCATGATCACAAAGTACGAACACGATTCGGTCGGACATGTGGTTCCGAACGCAGACGGCAGCCACATACTGACCTCCGCAGGCGTATTCAATGCCGGTCTTCGGCGCATCGGCGGGCGAGGCAACGAGGGATGGACCCAAAATGCAATTCTTCCGACTTCCCATCCTCGATTCATCTTGGCCGTTCAGTCGTCCGTCGTGAATCAATCCAGTCCCCTGGTGGCGACGATCCGCGAGATCGGATCCGAGACGCCGCTGTTCGAATTGCCCGACCTGCAGATCGGCGAGCTCGACAGGCTGAATCCCGAATGGATGCAGAATGACTTCACCTTCGACAAACGTGTTTTTCTGGACCTCGAAGGCCACGCATTGATCTCGATTCCGTTCACGAATGACCGCGTGGTCATTCAAGAGTTTGATGTTCAACGTGCCCTTCGCGAGTCGGATGTCGACTATTTCTTCGTCTCGTCGACCCCTAACCGGACGTTTACACCTGGCAAGCCTTACGCATACCAAGTCAACGTGGAATCCAATCGCAAGAACTTTAAGTTTGAGATTGCAACCGGACCCGACAAAATGAAGATCTCTCCAAAAGGTAAAGTGACCTGGGACGTTCCTCGCGAATTTCGAGAGGAATCGGTTGATGTCATCATTTCGATTTCCGATGGCGGTTCACTTCAAACCTTCGAGACTTACACGATCTACAACACCCGCATGGTGGGCAAATTGAAGTAGCGAGGGCTTTCCTCGTGCGGATAATAGTGGAGATCCGTTGTCTCGCGCCGTTATCACCATGCACGATCGAATCGCTTCCGATTGTCCCTCGTCGGATTCGTCCGACCCAAATCGGGGAGCCGCGCGCCCAAGCGCGGCGGCCGAGGATGCCTTGGCGCGCGAGAATCCCTTGCTGCGGTCGTCGATCTGCCTCGATTGCCGCAGCCATCGAACCGTCGTCTCCGGGAAAGGGTCCGTGTTCCTGCTGTGCCAGTCGGACGACACCCCGGCCAACTGGCCCAAATACCCTCGTCAACCGGTTCGCCAGTGCCCGTACTTTGCTTCCACAGGGGCGCCTCCCGAATCGGGCTAGGTTTAGGGGGATTGCTCCCCGGCCGGATCGTCCCGAGCCGGTTCCTCCCGGGGAAGATCGCCGATGCGCTCGCGGTAGACGGCTCGACCCCTCGCATATTGCTCCTTGCTCGGAGTCCACTCACTCAGCCAGGTGTCGACATCCTCGGCAGCAGGGGGGGATTCGCCGCACACGGTGGTCAATCGCTCCAATTGTTTACGACACCATCCGCAACCTGTGCCTGCCCCGCCGCAATCGTGCAATTGGCTTGCGACCTGCACGCGATGAATGCGAATGTAATTCAGAACCTTGCGCCAAGAAACATGAAAACACAAGCACAGTTCATCATCCGCCTTCATCGCTCGACTCAACTCGGCTCTTGTCGGTATTTGTCCAATTTTCGATAGAGCGTTCGCGCCCCTATATCGAGGATCTTCGCCGCTTCTTCGCGGTTACCCGCCGTCATTTTGAGTGTTTCCTCGATAGCCCATCGTTCGATTTCATCCATCGACTTGCCGATGAGTTCGCTCGGCACTTGCGGAGCCGAGCTTTCAGAGCCGTCGACGCTTGGCGGCACGTCGTGCTGGGTACGCGGCCCGCCCAACCCGACTTCATCCGTCAGTTCGGGCGGCAGATCGTCCACATCGAGCTTGCCATCGGTATCGAGCACAACCATCGTCTCGACAAAGTTCCTGAGTTGGCGGATATTCCCCGGCCAGGCGTACGAATAAAACTTGCGAGTGACCGACGGAGTGAAATTGCACGGCCCCCGGTTGTGCCGGCGAATAAACTGCTTGCGGAAGTGATCCATCAGAGGCACGATGTCGTCTCGCCGATCCCGCAAGGGTGGCAAATGGACCGTCACGACCTTCAATCGAAAGTAGAGATCGTTGCGGAAGTGGCCATCCTCAATCAATTGCTCCAGCGGTCGATTGGTCGCGGAAACCAGACGCACATTGACCTTGATCGGCTTGTTGTCCCCGACGCGCGTGATCTGATGTTCTTCGAGGACTCGCAGCAATTTGATTTGCGTGCTCATCGGCATATCGCCGACTTCGTCCAGGAACAAAGTGCCCCCGTCAGCGTATTGGAACGCTCCTTCGCGATCGGTGACGGCGTCGGTGAACGATCCTCGAATATGCCCGAACAATTCGCTTTCGACGAGATTCTCGGAGACCGCTCGCACGTTGAGCGCGACCATGCGTTTGTTCTTGCGGGGACTGTTCTGATGGATGGCACGGGCGATCATCTCCTTGCCCGTTCCGCTTTCCCCGGTGATCAAGACCGTCGCATCGGTCGGCGCGATCCGCTTCAAACGATCGATCACATGCTGCATTGCGGAACTGGCAAAAACAATTCCTTCAAATCCAAATTTCTCGTCGAGACGCCGGCGCAGCTCCAGGTTGGTCTGCTTCAGCTGAACCGCTTCGACCGCCTTGGCCGCGATAGCTCGCAACCGGGCAGGTGTGATCGGTTTCTCCAGAAAATTGAACGCCCCCAACTGCATCGCCTCGACCGCCTTCGTGACGGTAGCGTGGCCAGTGACCATAATCACTTGCGCCTCGGGCAGCATCTGCTTGGCAATCGCCAAGATCTGCATCCCGTCAACATCATTCATGACCAGGTCGGTGATGATGACGTCGTAGGTGTTTTGCTCCAGCATCCGCTTGCCATCCGGCCCGGCGGTCGCGACATCGCAACGGTAGCCGACCCGTTCCAGACTCTCGGTCATGGCTCGAGCATGGGCAGGATCGTTATCGACGACGAGAAAGGCGAATTGACGCGGATCCCAGTCCGGAGGTAGCCCAGATTCCGAGGGGATCGGAGGAGCGGTATTGGCGTCGTCGTTCTGCATGGTTTGAAGTATACTCGGTCCGGATTGGAAACCGTTGATTTTCGATAATCCCGACGATTTGAAAAGGACCATTGACCATGGCGGAAGGGAAGCTGTGCCGGGGCGTCCGCGGCGCCACAACCGTCGAAGCCAATACTCGAGATGCAATTCTCAAGGCAACGCGGCAATTATTGGCCCTGCTGATTCGACGCAATCAAATTGATCCCAAGGACGTGGCCAGCGCGATTTTCACCGTAACTCGCGACCTCAATGCCGAGTTTCCGGCCCTGGCCGCTCGCCAGATGGGCTGGCTGGACGTACCCCTCCTGTGCGGCTACGAAATCGAAGTCCCCGGCGGACTGATGTCCTGTGTTCGGATCCTGGTCCACTGGAATACCGACCGGGACCAAAAGGACATCCATCATGTCTACATCCACGATGCGGTCTCCCTGCGCCCAGACCTGTGCCGCTTGCCCCCGGTCGATTGGCGAGAGCTGGAATCGTGGATCACGGAACAAATGGCCAAGCCGAAAGACTAGGCACCCCACCCGATGCACTTGCAGTGGAACCCGAATTCGTCCGTCAGCGCCCTTCACGTGGCCGAAGCGTGCTGGAAGTACCCCGGTCGCGTCACCGACCCAGAGGTCACGCAAATCATGGGGCCTCTCGCCCTCCAAATCGGGACGTGGATATCCGTGACATTCCCAGCCCATGCCAACGCGTTTTGGGACACTTTGATCTCCACAGGATCCGTCATCGATTCCGACCGCGACCTGGCATCGGCGAGCTTGAATGCCCACCCCTCCACCCAAATCGATCCGTCGCACGCGCCGCGACTCAGCGGATGGATTGCGGAGATCAAGGCCGCATTCGCGGCACTGTTTCCCAGGTATGCCTCGGAATGCCCGCTCAGACTTCGCCCTTTGCACGAGCAGTGGCTTGGTTACGGTCGAGGGCTGATGGGGCAGTGGAAGCGACGCTCGGGCATCGCGACGTTGATCGATGCGGTCCAGGTAATCGGCGTGCAGCCCGTTCTCGGAGGCTATGGCAAACCCTATCCCGATCGCAAACGGATCCGAATCGAAGCGGTGCTGACGAACGCAAGTCCGGACCTGCCCGAGGTCGTTCGCCTGGCTTGGCTGATCGCGCAACTGCACGGTGACGCCCCTGAGCTCCGCGCCGCATTCCCCTCGAAGATTCCCGACTACCTGTTGCCCCTGGCGATGATCCCCTCGGTCCTGGCCGCAGGCGAAGAGATCGAACTGACGCGCTGTGATCCGGCTCGAGTGGCACTCGCGCTGGAGCATTGGAAACCTCCCCTTCCCGATCTGGACCGCGCCCAGGGCGAATTGGCGTCCGATTTGTTCCAGTGGTGGCAGGACGCCATGCCAATGGAAGGAGCATGGGAAACGGCCGTGGGAATACTTGCAAAAAAGCTCGCGGTTCTCTCCGCCTAATCTCGCATTGTGCCCGACCCTGGTTTTATGGGATGCTCCGCTCTCGGCACTGGTCATTGCGGAAAGGGGAATGGAGTTGGCCCCCAGCAGTTGCATTCGTTCGATTTCCCTCGCGCTTCAGGTTGTCGGTCTGGCAAGCCTCGGATGGTTCGCAGCCGGATGTTCGTCTCCGTTGGTTCAGAACGGGCCGATCCGCTCCATCGTACCCGGCAAGAAAAAGCCTGAGACCCAGCTCAAAGTCTTTCGTTCCGATCTGGCGGTGATGCCCTTTGCGGAAATGGACGAAGATCGGATCACGATTCGCTACGTTCGCGATTGTCGCTATCGCACCGAAGACGATTACGATGTCCGCTACTACGATCTGAATTTTCGGCTGGAGGATGTCAAGTCGGTCGACTTTATCATCGTTCCCTTCAAAGAAACCCAATTTCTCGCCCACACGATGCTCAGCTTTGGTCTCGCCGACGGCCGACACTTTGTGATTTCGGTCGAAGCGAGGTTGGGAGCAGACGAAACCTACACCGCCGTGGCCGGTGCGGGACGTCGATATCCCTTGATGTATGTGATTGGGGACGAACGCGATCTGATCTTGTTGCGGACCTCCATCCGCGATGTAGAGGTCTATCTCTACAAAGGGAAAGCGGCACCGCAGCAAGTCCAGAATCTGCTGGTCGACATGCTCAAGCGAGCGAACAAACTCTATCGAGAACCCGAATTCTACGACACGCTCACCAATAACTGCACCACCAATCTGGTCCGGCATGTGAATCAGCTGCGCCCCGGCCGCATCCCTCACGACATGCGAGTCTTGTTTCCCGGGCATTCCGATCGAATGGCCTATGACCTTGGCCTACTCGAAATCGAGGGTCCTTTCGAATATGCTCGTAACTATGCCAAGATCAACGACCTCGCGCAGCTGTACGCCGACAGCCCCGAGTTCTCCAAGCGAATTCGACGACAATAACCCATGCGATCCAACATGATGCTCGACCGCGAATCACGCGATGCATGTCAGCATTGGACGCGGCAACAATTGGAGCAGTATCAACTCCGGCGCCTCAACAGCCTGTTGGATGTCGTGTATCGTGACAACGCGTTTTACCGCAAGAAATTCGCCGATGCACCGCGCCAGCTGACCTCGCTATCCGATCTGGCACACTTTCCGCTCTCGACCAAGATGGATTGGATCAACGACGACCCCGGCGGGGTTGCGATCCATCATTCCTATCCGGCAGATCATTATCGCCGTTACCATCGGACCAGCGGTACGAAAGGCCGACCGATGGTGGTCCTCGATACAGATGAGGATTGGAATTGGTGGCTGGGAACGTGGCAGTATGTGCTCGATGCATGCCAGATCGAAGAAGCAGACCGAGTCTTGATGGCGTTTTCTTTTGGACCGTTTATCGGTTTCTGGAGCGCCCACGATGCATGCCTTCGACGCCGCTGCATGGTCATCCCTTCAGGAGGCATGTCGACCGCAGCTCGCATCGAGTTGATTCGGACCGCGCGACCTACGGTTCTGTTCAGCACCCCGACCTACGCCATCCACTTGGGACAGCAAGCGGAACGCCAAGGCCAATCGCTGCGCGACGCGAACTTGCGATGCGTCTTCGTAGCCGGCGAACCGGGAGGAAGCGTCCCCAGTGTTCGCGCTGCAATCGAGAATCTGTACGGAGCCCAAGTCATGGACCACGCCGGAGCGACGGAGATCGGCCCGTGGGGTTTCGGGAGCCGAGATGGCGACGCGCTGCATATCATCGAAACCGAGTTCATCGCTGAGTTCCTGCCCCCTGCCAACCCTGCCCTTGCAACCGGTGAAGATAGGGACGCAACCGAGTTGCGGGAATTGGTCCTGACATGCCTCGGCCGAACCGGAGCTCCCGCCGTACGCTACCGGACCGGCGATCTCGTCCGACCGATTTTTGCAAGCGATGCACGGGCGAGCCAGCCCGATGCAACGATCTTTGTACGGCTTCAAGGAGGCATCGTCGGTCGCGCCGACGACATGTTCGTCGTCCGTGGCGTCAACGTTTTCCCTTCGAGTATCGATGCTCTCGTTCGCGAATTCCCCGAGGTGGGCGAATATCGATTGACGCTCCAGCGCGAAGGCGCCCTGGACGAACTCCAGCTCGAGGTCGAGGACCGATGGCACCAACCCCAACGGATCGCCGAGCGACTGCTCAACCGCCTTCAGCTCCGAGTCGAGGTCATCGACGTTCCGGAAGGGTCGCTGCCAAAAAGCGAGGGCAAGTCGCGACGGATCGTTGACCGGCGTTAACCCCCTCTAAGGTCCCTCGGATTGCCTTAAAAGAAGCTCGGCATGCCGGCGACCCCGAGGACTCGCGGGAGCGACGGTGATTGTCATTGATGAGGATATGGGACACCGTTATATTTTCACCCGAAATCGAGCCGTTCCTTGGGCTTGTGAACGTAACCATGGTTTTTCGCTTATCCTTTCCCGTCGGAGACTCTGACCTGTGGCTATTCGCATCGCGATCAATGGTTTTGGACGTATCGGCCGCTTGACGTTTCGGAACTTGATGTCCCGTTCGTCGGAGTTTGAGGTCGTGGCAGTGAACGATCTGACCGACAATCAGATGCTCGCGACGCTGCTCAAGTACGACAGCGTGCACGGCCGCTACGATGGCCACGTCGGCTACGACGAGAATCATTTGATCGTCAACGGAAAAAAGATTTTGGCGCTCGCGGAAAAGGATCCGGCCAAGCTGCCATGGGCCGAGCACAAGGTCGATATCGTGATCGAGAGCACTGGATTCTTCACAGGCCGAGCCAAGGATGGAAAGCCTGGCTACGACACGCACTTGACGGCCGGCTGCAAGAAAGTGGTCTTGAGCGCTCCTGCCAAGGATGGAGCGGATTTAACTTGCGTTCTCGGGGTCAACGACCACAAGCTGACGCGAGACCTGAAGTGCATCTCGAATGCCTCGTGCACCACGAACTGCCTAGCTCCGGTGGCGAAGGTACTGCATGAAACGTTTGGGATCGAAACGGGTTTGATGACAACGGTGCATGCCTACACCAACGATCAACGAGTCCAGGACCTGCCTCACTCCGATCCGTACCGCGCCAGGGCTGCTGCATTGAATATCATCCCGACGACGACGGGAGCCGCATCGGCGGTCGGATTGGTGATCCCGGAGTTGAAGGGCAAGCTGACGGGGATTGCGATGCGAGTACCGGTTGCAACCGGCTCGGTTGTCGACTTGACAGCCAATTTGCAGAAGGAAGCGACCGTCGCGGACATTAATGCGGCGATGAAGAAGGCGGCTGAAGGCCCGCTGAAGGGGATCTTGTGCTATACGGAGGATCCGATCGTGTCGAGCGACATCATCGACGACCCGCACTCGAGCATTTTCGCAGCCGACTTTACGCAGGTTCTTGGAGACAAGGGCAAGCTGGTGAAGGTTGTCTCGTGGTACGACAACGAATGGGGTTACAGCTGCCGAACGGCGGACCTGTGCGCCCGCCTGGCAAGCATGCTCTAACGGGGTCCGGTAAATCGATCGAAACTTCTCCCGCCAAACCGCGGCGGGAGAGCCCTTTAAAAATCGGCGAGAGACGCTAGAATCGAGCTCTTTGCACCCATAGCTCAATTGGATAGAGCATCGGTCTACGGAACCGAAGGTTTCTGGTTCGAATCCAGATGGGTGTACTGACATCACCATCAAGCGAGCAACTTGCAGTGTCTCCCGACGCGGTGGGGCCGAATAAAGTACGGCGTTCGGTGTGGCAATCACCTTCTCTACCCCATTCACCCCTTGCCTCTCGTGTTCTCTATAGGCTTGCTGAACGCACAGGCGTGACGATCACTTCATCGCAATCCAATACGACGACCGAACAACAGCAAGCCCAAAACTATCTCCAATCCAACCTCGATCTTGCCTTTGGTATCATCGGATCGGGTGGTGTCCTGGTCATCGTCGGCGGAGTGCTTTGGATCTGGCGACGGTCCAAGGGGTCACCCAACGCGATTCCAGCAAGTACCCCGGAGTGAAATTGCTGACGGATTCGGCAGGTCGGATCGGAAGTCACTCAATGCACAATGCCCAAGTAACGTTCGGCACAACCCTGACAGGTGTCTTCGTTGTGCATGTGTCCCCTGAGCTGATACCTTCCGCATCGTGTGCAGTACCGAATGTATTTGTCCGAACAGCAGGCTTCCTTTTTTGCTTCGTTCAGCACGGAAGGTTCCGGCTCCGCATCCCAGGTTTGTATCGGCCGCCACAGGACGATTGGTTGATGAGGGCCCTCCCATTGCACCACCATCACCTGCAACTCCCATTTGCCGCGGTAGTGTATTAGTCTCCAATAGGAATCATCAATCATGCAAACTCAGTTCGAATCAAATGAGGAAGCGGGAAATCAATCCAGGCCGAAGCCAGGAGAGAGAACTTTCGCTCAATCATCTCCTGGCTTCAATCCCTTTTTCCAAAAAAGGGAAGTTCGACCGGGAAAGAGGTTCGCGGCTCGAGCGTCCGCGTCAGCGGGGCCGTAGAACCGAAGTCACTGGAAAGTGATCCGAGGGGGTGCGCCCGTCGGTGGCGTCCCGCACAATCTCAGCCGATTGGACCGAGAACTCCTCCGTGCATCCAATCCAATCGATCCGCGAACCCGAGGTCTGTTTCACGTCGAATCCCGTAAAGGTCCCTTCATCGGGCTGAGGCGTTGGATGGCAAACTCGCAAGGTGTCGAACAAGCGGCGCGACGATGTAGGATCGGTTGCAAAAAGGTTGGTGTAGGGAGGCTCGCTCGGATCCGCGTTGAAATCCCCTGTAACGATCCAGCGGCATTGGGGGCCGAGTTCATGGAGTTTCGATGCGATGAGCCGAGCACTTTCTGCGCGCGCTTTGCGACCCTGATGATCGAAATGCGTATTCAAAAATAGGATTGGAACAGCGGCGGGATCTTTCCGATCGCGCAACATGACCCAGGATGCGATCCGCGGAAGCGCGGCGTCCCAGCCCTTGCTGCCGACGGCGCTCGGCATTTCGCTCAGCCAAAAATGACCCGCATCGATCGCTTCGAATCGGTCCTTGCGATAGAACAGCGCAGCCATCTCCCCCTTCTCTTTGCCATCGTCTCGTCCCACGGCGACCGTCGCAAAGCCAGATAGTTGTTCCAACAAGTAATCGCGTTGGAAGGCGAGGGTTTCTTGGGTTCCGAGCAGATCGGGATCGAAGCGCTGGATAGTCTCCATCAAAGCCGTGCGACGGTTTTCCCAACGGTTGACCCCATCGTTTGCGGTGCCGTATCGAATATTGAAGCACATCACACGGATCGGTTCGGCGGCAAAGGTAGTCGATGCAAGCCACAGGATCCATCCGATCGCGATGCCAGTCCACCGCCATCGACACACAAAACCCGTTGCTTTGTTCATGAGAGGTACCGATCGTTGAGAGGGATTTTCGTCGAGCATGTTCGAAGGACTGAAGAATCCGATTATGGGATCCAACCGGGGATAGCGGCTGCTTGACGGACCCAGGACAGGAATTGCTTTTCGTCGATGGGTTGATCTTCGTAGATGTCGAGCCAGCGGCATTCGCCGCTCTTGGGCGTTCCGCCGGGAGGAATGGGATCGAGCGATGTCCCCTTAAAGAAGGAAACCTTCACGTAGCGTGTAAAGACATGGAATGTCACAAACCAGCCTTGGCCGTCGACACCGTAGAACGGGGAGTTCCATTTGACCGCTTTGGTTACCTTGGGGACCGCTTTTACGATCAGGGCATCGAGTTGCTCGCCGACCGCCCGTTTCCAATCCGGCATGGCGGCGATGTACGCTTGAACCGGCGCATCGCCATCGGCCTTGGCAATCTGAGGATTGCCACCGGAAAGGAGTTTCACGGGTTTCGAGGGTTCTTTGCGTTTCGGCATGGTACCGATTTTAATCGATAGATCCGCAGCCTGGGGCCTGCAACCGCGGGACTGCGTCGCCCCGGCAATCAATAGGGGTAGGGAAGCCGCATTGGATTGCGGCTCCCCTCCCACCGAACCGGACTGGCGGATCTCCCGCATCCGGCTCTCCAGTTGATAGTTACTGACAAGCAGGTTGGCATTCACGAGCCCGGGCGTCCGTCATACTGA
>JBKDPB010000198.1:0-8679 GCA_046342615.1 Planctomycetota bacterium
GCTACTGACCGCACGGGCGACGGCGGGAACGTGCTTGGCCCCATCGCTCGTATCCCCGAGGGTAGGAAACTGGGTCGAAGGCCGTCGACCTTCTCGCCGCAGGTGATCGGTCAATTTGTAAGCCGCGATGGAAAAGAGATAGCCCTCCAAGGGACGGGAGCAATCGTAGTTGGGCAGGCTATTGACGAAGCCGATGAGCGTTTCCTGAACAATATCCTCGGCGTGCGAACGGTCGGCGAGACGCGCGCCGACGAACGCGAGCAGCCTTCCTTCGAATCGATCGATGAATTGCTGCCATGCATCGGGATTACCCGCGCGGATGCTGTCCACCAAAACTTGTTCGGATGTCGTATCGCTCATGCGGTCTGTCGCGATCGGTTGCGGTTTCGTTCTCGGGAGGACAGAAACTTGAAAACTTCGGAGAGTCCTGCAAAGGACCCCAAGAACGCCAGGGACAACCCGCTCAAGACCCAAACGCGGGACGTCGTTGTTGCCTCGCGTTCCCAGTCGCGGATTTGATGGATTTCGTCCTTGTCGATATCCAATCGCACCCACAACTGATGGAAATTGCCGCTGGGGCGTTCCTGGTAGTTGTCAAACTCCACGGAATCGTCAATCAACATGTCCTTGATGTACTGGGATGTCAAGTTGGGGATGGAGTTGGCCGAAACGTTTTTCAGTACATACTCGTCAATGATCTTCTTGACTTCGCCCGGGAGCTTTGCCGCCAGTTCCTCCCGGCACTCCTCGAGCGTTCCGTGCATGGAACTCTCGATGGGGACCTGAACGCGGTTGTCGGAGATCAACCGTTGGCGGATCCATGCCGGGGTACCGTCCCCGAGAACAGGCAGATCGATACCGGAAGCGATGGGGGCGTCCTCGGTCGCGAGGCCTTCAAATTCCTTGGGCTCGCCGGTGACCTCGGCTGTTTCGACCGCCCTCGAATCCACCACGAAGGCTTCTCGAAAGGCTTTCTTGATTTCCGCTTCGACCACTTTTTCGTCTCGCGTGTTCTCCCATTTGTCGGAAATATCATTCAGCTTCTCCTGCAGGGAATCCATCGACTGATTGAGCCACTTCATCGACTTTGAAATCGACTGATTCACGTCCCCGGACAGTTTGCTGGAGGCATCCTTGATGCGAGAAGTTCTATCCGTGAGCTTATCGATTCGCTCGTCGATGCTCTTGCTATCGAACTCGATCGAGAATTTTTGTGCCGTCTTGGTCTGGGAGAGGCTTGCCTCATCGCCATCGGAAACCTCCTCGCTCTGCTCGTTGATGACGAACGAGAGGACGGCTATTGCAACGAAAATCCACAAAAACAGGGTTTTCGAAAAACGAGATCCTTGGCGATTCTCACTCATGATGCATACCGCTCCACATAAGCTTCCGAGGCCGACGGTTCCTTCCAGGGGGACGCCATCTGTACGACGAAGGAGGTCGCTGCCGCCAGCAGCACGTGCCAGGGCCCTGGGAAGTAGAAGATACCTTGAACCAGGGCAGCCAGCGTAACACTCCACAAAACAGTCCAGATCGAAAAACGCTTCTTTCGCAGGATATCGGATTGTCGCCACCATCGGAGGATCCACATCAGGCTAGCGAAGTAGGCCATGTGCCCCGCCAGGACCGGAACTCCATCGGCGTCGTAGAATCCTTTCCATCCTCGATTGATGGCGCCGTCGAACACCTCAATCTCCGCTTCGGCATGCTCCAAGCTCGAAAGCTGCTCCCACGGAATCATCAGGTATTCGCTGAGTTGGAAACTGGCTGCTCCCAGGAACAATCCAGCGGTCATGAGCGCGAATCGGAAGACGATGGAATCCTCCGTTCTCGATTCCCAACGCCGACTGAAAATGATCACGACCCAACTCGTCAACGTGGTCATGAGCCCGAGCCATGCGATACCGCCAAGCCAGTGGCTGCTGTCGATCTGCCCGTGGGACATCGTCAGAAACCCTCCTCCAAACGTGAGGATTCCCGCGATGAATCCCGCGAAGGTCATCGCTCGCGTGGCAGCGTAGAGTCGCGTCCACCCACCTTCTCGGCCCATGGCGTCGCGTTGTTGTTGTTGCCAGAGACGGAGTGCTTCTTTGCTGGTAATCGGCTTGGCAGGCGATGCAACTCTCGCCGTGGCAGCGGACTCGGGAGCAACATTGCCGGAGCGCTCGAAGTGCACCGTTTCCTGGAATGCAGGACTTGGTGCGGAGACGGCGCGCGCAGGGGCTAGACGGGATGAACGCGTCGATGCACCGCACTTGGTGTAGCCGACGTTCAAAAACCAGATCACGTAGTAGATGATGTATCCCCAACCGATCGCCACCAGGGATGGAGTGATCCAACCACTGTTGATGAGAATGAAGACGGCCACGAGGACGGCTGCCAGCCCGCGCCACCACCCCTTCTTGTCGGTCGAGCCCTCTTGCGATTCGCGGGCATAGATCTTCATATCGTAGAGAAGCTGCATATACCATACGGCAAGCGGCTCGTGCTTCAACGCTTCCGCGTGCCCTTGCAGCCCCACCCGGAAGAACATCTGCATGCGTTCCGACATAGACGGCGCCGTTCCGGCATAAGCGACCGCTGCTTGTCCCTTGGTGTAGACCATCGCGGGACGAGCCGCTGACTGCGCTGGCCGCGGGGCTGGCATTGGCTCAAGCGTCGGCAGCGGCCCGCTGCCGCGGATCGCAAGCCCGCTTGGATCGATGACGTAGCCCAGGTCCGCGAGCATCTCTCGGCCATCGCGGTAGCGGCTGTTCGGATTCTTGGCGAGCGCTCTTTGAACCACTCGAGCAAATGAGAGCGGGAGCATCGACAAATCCGGGTCGGCCGTCAGATGCTTGAGGATGATCTCCTGGGTGCTCTCGCCGTCGAAGGGGACATTGCCCGTGAGCATCTCGTAAAGGATGATCCCGAGCGAGTAGATATCGATCTCCTTGCCGTATTCCCCTTTGCCGATTTCGGGGGCCATGTAGTGGAAGGTCCCGACGCTTTCCGTTTGGCCGGCGCGGCGCGAGGCGCTGATGTATTTCGAGAGTCCGTAGTCGCCGATCTTCGCCATCGAGTTCTCGATGAAGATATTCGCGGGCTTGAGATCCCGGTGAACGATCCCTTGATCATGGAGGTAGGTGCAGCCCGCCACAATTTGCGCGAACACGGGGAGAGCCTGCTCGGGCGGCAGGCCCTGCGGAGCCCGATCGAGGGAATCCCGAAGCGATTCCCCTTCGATGAACTCCATCACGATCCATCCCTGCTCGTTCTTGTCGAACCGGATGTCGTAGATGCCGACCAGATTGGGGTGGCGCAGGTTCAAGCAGTGCCGCACCCCCCGCATTTCCACATCCAGGTTCTTTTGGATCCGTTTCAGAGCGACTTCCTTGCCCGAATCGCTTTCGGCGAAATAAACCTCGCCGAAGCCGCCGACCCCAATTCCCCGCTTGATGGTGTAGCCGTCGAGCGGCTGGTCACCGTTGCCGTATTGGAATTTCATGGAGTCACCCGAAGTTTTCGAAGGTTTCTTGTTTTGACGTGGGAGTATCGCAAACATGAGCCGCTCTCCGCTCCGATTCTAATTTATTGTGATAGATCGCCATGGTATGTCGAGTTCTACCGGACAGCCGCCTGTCTCTTTTTTCGATGGTGAAGATCGTTGCTTGGAAGAAAAATCGGGCTGGTTGATTCATTCGAGCGTCATGGAAAACTCATCATTGTGAACTCTCTGGCCGGGAAGCAGGGGAAACGGGGCGCTGACCGCTTTTCCTGCTACCTGCAGCGGCTCCTCTCCGCTGAATCGGCACATCCAGCTCCCCTGATGCCGAAATAACACCAGGCGCTCGCTCCAACCAGGACAAACAATGTGCGCGTTGGAATCCGGGCCCAAAACACACGATTCCCCCATCAGCAGTGGCGCGGTGAGGAAAGGCTGCCAACGCTGCGTTCCAAGGAGTTCCAAACGAGCTGTGCCGCTCAACTTGGTCGGGCGGATGTATCGGAGTCGGATTTGGTCACCCAGGGTCAGGGTGACTCCGTCGACGAGAATCGCGGCCCTCTCCAAGACCTGGCCGTCGAGCTTGACCGCCTGCAACGGTTGGACCAGGTGATCTTCGCCATGGCGACGGAAAATGACCGCTCGGCGGCTTAAATCCCCTCGGATGGCCAGATCGACATCATTCCCCGGAAACGCTTGGCCAAGGGAGACCTCATTGCGATCGCAGATAGCAAAACTCCCTACACCATCAATCCACAAGACATGAGGTTTGGGCATAGGGCTCTCGACGCGATCAGCGATACTTTGTGCAGCGACACGTCTTATCATAACTATCCTCCCTCCCCTCCGGGAGGAAATTCGGATGTTGCGATTCGATGCAACGAGAGCGGCAGCCATCGAATCGACCAACTGCCGCTCCCCCTGGATCTTCCGTCCGCCTTGTCCGACGCGGCCTACAGAGAACCGCCCGCGAACTGGTCGACCGACACCTCGGCGTCACCTCGAGAGAAATATTCGGTGATCTGCTCGACGAGATTCTCTCGAGCCGTCTCTTCGCCCACCGGGACCGAGCCGCATTCGTCGTAGCACTGAACCAGCTTTTCGGCCACATCGATACGCGTGGAGATCTCATCCAACACCTGGCGAACATTCCCCAAAGCGCTGTCGTCCACGACGAAATGGCTTCCCGCCTGAGCGACTTCAACCATCGTCAGCCGAGCCTGCAAGTTCTCGACCTGGACTTCCAACTCGCGTTTGGCGGCGAGCATCTCATCCAACTTGCGCCGCGCCCCCATGAGATTCTTTTCGCGCGCCTCGAGGATCTTGGTCAGCTTGTCGGAAGTCGCTTCCAGCGTCTGATGGTGCTTGAAACGTTCCCCTAAGTCCTGTCGCACCTGGTCGATGTCAAACTTCTTGCCTCGGTAGACGACGTACTTCACGCCGCTCTCGACATCCTCCTTGAGCTTCAGAATCGCGTCCTTGGATTTGGCGAGGGACGCCTGCTTGCTGTTGACTTCCCGCTGCAGCTTGGCAACCTCGACTTCTTCGCGAGCGATCAATTTCAAATTGTCCGCGATTTCCGGCTTCAAATCGGAAATCATGTCCCGCGCTCGCTTGATTTCAACTTCGATAGGAATCTGCTCCTTGATCGAATCCCGCAAACTCGTGTAACCGGTCTTGATGTAGCTGATCGAGGAGGTGCCCAACAACAATCCACCGCACCCGACAGCCAACGCTGAGCCTAACAACACTTTCTTGATCATTGGTCCAACCCCCAAGAATGGATGAAACTTACCGACAACCCACAAGGAAGCATTCGGGAGGGGCTGAAGGATCTTGAAAAAAAACTCGATTTTCCACCACCCTGGAATTTCCTAGCGACGGACGATCGGAATGACGATTCGTGGTTGACAGTTTTGGGAGCAGAGACGACGCTAATATGCCATCGTTTTGCCCTTTTTCACCTCCTGAGGATCGGGTCGCTGCCCCTATGATGGAACTGGAACCCCATACCGAATCGACCGACGCGCTCGTCGCCCTGCCAGAGGATTGGTACGAGGCGGCGCTGGCAACCGGCCTACCCTCTCCATCCCCAGTGCGGAGCTCGTGGGGTGACGACGACGATGCGGAAGAAGAGGCCCCCGAAGAAGACGACGATGTCGAAGAAGACGACCCCGATCCCTTCGAGGATTTCGACGAGGAAGACTTCGACGACGACTTCGACGATGACTTCGAAGAAGAGTTGGAGGACGAGTATGAAATCGAACCCGCCGACGATGGAATGCTCGAGGGACATCCCGACGCGGAGGACATCGACGACGAGGAAGTCGAAGGCGAGGATCCCCCCATCGAATTCACGGACGAAGAATAGCTTCCCAGGATAGGCCCATCCCCCCAACGATGTTCCGCGCTGTCAAGACCGATGTCCGATTCCCGGATCAGGAGGAAGCCATCCTCCAGTTCTGGAAGGAACGGGAAATCTATCAACGGTCGCTCGAACAACGAGCTGGAGGACAACCGTTTGTATTCTTCGAAGGTCCTCCCACTGCCAATGGGTTGCCCCACCCAGGCCACTGCTTGACGCGAGCCATCAAGGATCTGTTTCCGCGTTATCGCACCATGAGAGGCTACTGGTGCCAACGCAAAGCCGGCTGGGATACGCATGGCCTGCCCGTCGAAGTCGAAGTCTGCAAGGAACTCGGCATCCACAGCAAGGAGGAAATCGAAGCGTTCGGCGTCGAACCCTTTATCGCCAAGTGCCAACAAAGCGTTTGGCGCTACATGCAAGAGTGGGAGCGGGTCACGGAACGCCTGGGCTTCTGGATCGACCTGTCCCAAGCCTATGTGACCTACCACCAAAGCTACGTCGAAAGCGTTTGGTGGTCGCTCAAAAATCTCTTCGATCGAGGACTCCTGTACCGCGGCCACAAGATCGTCTGGTGGTGGGCCCAGGGCGGAACCGCTCTGAGCAGCGGCGAAGTCGGCCAAGGCTATCGCGAAGTCGCCGACCCGAGCGTCTATGTCTGCTTTCCTCTCGTCGGCGAACCGCAAACCAGCCTCGTTGTCTGGACAACCACACCTTGGACTCTCCCGTCCAACCAGTTCGCTGCCGTGCACGAAGGGACCGAATATGCCTACTGCCGCGATAACGAATCCGGAAATACCGTCATCGTCGCCGCTCCATTGGTGGAATGGCTCGCTGAAAAAATCAAACGATCGCTGACGATCGACAAGACCGTATCTGGGCGCGAACTGGTCGGCAAGCGCTACCGCCCTCCCTTCGACTATTACGAATCGAAACTCGGCGAACAAAAAGGAATGCTCCGCGAAGGTGGCGAAATGATTCGGCAATGGCGAATCGTGCATGCCGATTTCGTGACGCTCGATTCGGGTACCGGGATCGTCCACCTGGCTCCCGCCTTCGGCGAAGTGGACTACGAGGTGCTGGTCTCCGAGCGCGCCCGGTTCCAAGAGGAACAAGGTCCCGGTTTGCTCTGCGCCGTGGGGCCCGATGGAAAATTCACGCCCGAGGCGCCCGAGTATCGCGGTATGTGGGTCAAAGATGCCGATCGCCCCATCACCCGCTCGCTTCGCGATCGAGGCTTGTTGTGGCACCAGGAACAATACGTCCACGATTATCCGTTCTGTTGGCGAGCCAGCGATGATCCGCTGATCCAATACCCTCGCGAAAGCTGGTTCATCCGGACCACCGCATTCCGAGATGCCATGCTCGAAAACAACCGAGCCATCGGATGGCACCCGGAACACATCGGCCCGGGACGGTTCGGCAACTTCCTCGAGTCCAACGTCGACTGGGCCCTGTCCCGCGAACGCTACTGGGGAACGCCTCTGCCGATCTGGGTCTGCGAATCGACCGGCAAGATGGAGGCGGTCGCCAGCTACGACGCCCTCCGCTCCAAACCCGGCGTTCGCGGAATCGAAATCTGGGATCAAGCCAAAAAGAAAAACCCCGCGCTCGCCGACGATCTGAAGGTCCACAAACCTTACATCGATGCCGTGACCTACGACTCGCCGTTCCATGCCGGTTCGCGCATGCGACGCGTCAGCGAAGTGATCGACTGCTGGTACGACAGCGGAGCCATGCCCTTTGCCCAATGGGGATACCCACTTCGGGGCACCGATTTGTTCGAATCGCAATTCCCCGCCGATTTTATCAGCGAAGCAATCGATCAGACGCGCGGTTGGTTCTACAGCCAACTGGCGATCAGCACGATGCTCTTCGGCAACCAGCCTGGTCAAATCGCTCCCAACGGCGACATGCCCTATCCCCATCCGTTCAAGAATTGCATCGTTCTCGGATTGATGCTGGCGGAATGGTATGAGAGCAAAGACGGCAAACAGCGATTCCTGACCGAAGAGGAAGCGCGCGAGGCACTCGGGAACGACTACGTCCAGAAGACCGGGAAGATGTCCAAGCAACTGCGAAACTACCGCAGCCCCCAAGAGATCTTCGACCGCTACGGTGCCGACGCGCTCCGGTGGTACCTGTTCGCCAACCAAGCCCCATGGAACTCGATCCTCTACTCCGAGCGAGCGATCCGGGATTCCATTCCCGAGTTCCTCCTCCGCCTATGGAATGTCTTCAGTTTCTTCACGATCTACGCAGAGATCGACGGCTTCCAAGGACCGGCGGAAATCCAATCGGGTCTCGATCAATTGACCGGCGACGAACTATCCAAGGCCCCATCCTATCGTCCGGTTCCAGAACGCAGCGAACTCGATCGATGGATGCTCAGCGACTTGGCGGCGACTTGCCGAGTCGCGATCGAGCGAATGGACCGCTACGACAGTTATGGCGCTTGCCAGGCGCTCCACCAAGTCGTCGATGCGCTGAGCAACTGGTATGTGCGCCGCAGTCGTTCCCGGTACTGGGCGGCCGAGAAAACATCGCCTGACAAACTCGATGCCTATTGGACCCTCTACGAATCGCTGGTCGTCCTCGCCAAGCTGATCGCACCCTTTACTCCCTTCATGGCAGAGAACCTTTGGAGACATCTGACGGCAGGGCTGAAGGGAGTGCGCGAGAGCGTCCACTTCTGCGATTACCCCGACGGCAGCTTTGCCCAAGCCGACGCGCTGCTCAACACGCGCATGGATCTCCTCCGCGAGATCGCGTCCCTCGGTCGGTCGGCGCGGATGGATGCGAAATTGAAGGTGCGACAACCCCTTGGCCG
>JBKDPB010000199.1:0-25919 GCA_046342615.1 Planctomycetota bacterium
GAGCGAGGATGTTCTCAAGGACGGTGAGCTCGGGAAGGAGATGATAAAACTGAAAGATCATTCCGAGTTGTTGATTTCGGAATCGATCCCGTTTTTGAACCGGCAGCGTGTCGATGCGTTGGCTTTCGAAATGAATCTCGCCGGAGTCCGGTCGATCGAGCGTCCCGAGCAGATGCAGGAGCGTGCTCTTGCCCGAGCCGCTTTGACCGATGATGGCGGTGATCTTGCCTCGCTGGGCTGCAAAGTCGACCCCTTTGAGCACAGGGACCGTGGTCTTGTGTCGTCGATAGGATTTCGTCAGGCCGCATGCGTAAATCAGATCGCGAGCACTGTCGGGCTGCACGCGCGTCGACGATTCCGGCGCAGGGTCCTCTGGGCGAACGACTCGCCACGCTGGAGATCGTTTCGCGTGATCAAAGTGCGGCTTCATGGTCGTCGAATTACTCATAGCGTAAGGCCTCTACGGGATGCATGCGGGCGGCTCGGATACTGGGGAGGACACTTGCGAGGACTGCGATTGCGATCGAGCCCAGCATGACCCAAACGAGCATGAACGGCTGGATCATCGTCGGGATGGAATCGAAATAGTACACCGTCGGATCAAAGACTTCGCGTCCGGTTATCCACTCGATCACCTTAGCGATGTCATTGATTTTCCAAACGAACAGCAGGCCGCACATCAAACCGACGCTCGCACCTACCGTTCCGAGCAGCACGCCGTAGCCCAAGAAAATGGCCGCGACGCCTCGGCTCGATGCCCCCAACGATTTCAATACGCCGATGTCGCGCGTCTTCTCCACCACAATCATGAAGAACGTCGCCAGGATTCCGAACCCGGCAACCGCGATGATCATGAACAACAGGATGTTCAGGATCGTTGTTTCCATCTGCACCGCGGCCAACAGCGGACCTTGCGTGTCGCGCCACGAACGGACCTCGACCAAATCGTGGCTGGGCGGAAATTCATCGCGCAGCGCATCGCGGGCGGCATTGAGATCCACTCCCGGCTTGAGCTTGATCTGAATCGATGTCACCGAGCCGATTCCCGTTTGCGGATTGATCATCCCCCGCGAATGCTGCAGTTTCTCGATCGGCACGAACGCGAACGTGGAGTCGTATTCGCTCATCTTGCTCTCGTAGAAATCGACAACCGTGAACGATTCATCGATCCCTCGCGGAGGAGTTCCAGCGTTCGGGAAGGTGACTTGTACATCGTCCCCCGGTCGCAAGAAGAAGAAATCCTCAACTTTGCCATCCGTGTCGCGACCTCGAATGCTGCCGATTCCAATGCCCAGAACAATGCCGGTCCTCTGTTCGACTTCGGCATCAAAAACTTTGACTTGAGCCTTGTTCTCCAATTTCATCGTCGGCCCGGCCATCAATTCTCCCAGCCCGGCGTCCGATGCGGGCGAAGCGGACTCCGATCCCTCATCCGGATTCTGTTCCCGAATTTTCTGCTGCAGTTCCTGGAATCGTTGTTGCTCGCGCTCTGCTTGCTCTCGAATGGTGTCGACCGTCGCTTTGCGGTATCGGGCCATCGGCTTGCGATACTCCCAGCCGGCGGGTTGCAGGTGTTCTCGGTCGGGAGCATAGCCCGTTTGCTTGAGCAAGAAATTGAGCTGCTGCCGGTTCTCGGGATGAAGCAGATATTTGCTGAAGTCGCTGACATTCGCATACGTTTTCTGATCGATGCCGATCAAGTTGATCTGCTGCGTGTGGCTGTTGCCGTTGTGTTGAAATGTCAACATCGCTGGCAACGTCACGATGGTGGTGACCCCTTCCACGTTTTCGCCAAGCCGGGCGCGGATGCGCTCCTCGTACCATTGCGGTTGAGCGATCCCCATGGTTGAACGCGTTTCGAGCACCAAATCGCTCAGGATCCCATGCATGCGATCTTGCATCTGGACCGTGAAGCCATCCATGACGCTATTGACCACGATCAGGGTCGCGACACCGAGGGTTACCGAGACAATCGAAGCCAGCGCGATCCAGCGTGTTCGCAGATAACGCAAGCACAATAGGAGTTTGTACATCTAGGGTCCCTCGATAAATTCCAACACCTTGGCCGCAGGTCGGGAGGGTACCAGGAACGAGGACCGCATTGCCAGATCATTCGATGAATTTCGCACCTTGTGCCGTCGCGTCCAAATCCACTACAGTCGCCGGGACAAGAACCGGATCGCATTTCAGGGACGAGGGAATGTTCGGGCGAGTCGCCATTGGAAAAACAGATCGATTATTGCTAGCCATTGCCGGGCTCATCCTTTTCTGGG
This sequence comes from Planctomycetota bacterium, assembly GCA_046342615.1. Classification (GTDB taxonomy): domain Bacteria; phylum Planctomycetota; class Planctomycetia; order Pirellulales; family Pirellulaceae; genus JBKCUI01. The sequence goes on from JBKDPB010000199.1 coordinate 2,274, forward strand.
GGCTCCCGGCGCATGACGCATGCGCCCAACTGAACCTGATCCCGAGCAATGGGTCATCAGGAGCGTCGTCCGGAGTTCCGTCGCAACCAACGCAGCGATTGTCCCCTGCCCAGGCTCGTCTGGCGACGCGTTCCACTGCCAAGGGGCAGGATCCTGCGCCAACATCGCCGAACACGCCCCAGGATTCGGGTGGATCAAGTACCGGCGGACAAGCTCCGGACGCGGGTGCGATCGCGCCGGAAGCGATCGCAGCCCAGTTGCAATTGCTGCAGACCGCAACCGATCTCGAGACGAATCTCAAGCAAGGGTTGGTCACCGCCTACGAAGCGATCCTCGCGGAAACCAAAAAGCGGCAAGAGGAAGAGAAGGCGATCAAGGACTTCACCACGGCACTGGAGAACGCATCCAATGCCACCGCCGAGGCCAAACGACGCAAGGAGTCTCCTTCGTACACCTCACCCTTCAGCGAGGGTACGCTTCCTTTCACGCGCGTTGAGATTTTGCAGACGTTGCAATTGGAGACCACGGCGCTATTGCAAGCGGTAACCAAGGGACGTTCCGATCTGGAAACGATCATCACGACGCGGGAATCGCGACGCAAGGAAATCCCGCGCTACATCAATGAAGACAAGCTGCTCATCGCGAAACTGAGCGAGGAACTCGCTGCGCCAGCACCGGAGGGAATCGATCCGAGAATTCGCGAGGCGAATCAACTCCTCATTCGCGCCCGTCTCGCTACCGCCAGCACACACATGAGAAGGTTGGAACTCGAACAACGCACGTTCGATGCCGAGAGCGAGTTGCTGCCGATCCGCAAGGAGTTGTTGGTAGCTGAGGAAAAGTTCTACCAGCTCAAGCTCAAGGAGATCAACGATGAACTCGGCAAGCGGCGCGAGAACCTGATCGCCAAGCAGAAACAGCTGGCCGGGGATCTGCGGGTCAAGTCCAAGCAAGGATTGGAAACGGAATCCGCTCGCATCGTTCAGCGCACCGACGAGTGGATGAAGTTGGTCAAGGAACATGCGGCTTTGCGCATGAAGATCGACCAAGCCAAGGAGGAGCAGAAGCGGTGGTCGGATCGCTATCGCAACATGACCGAGAAGCTGTATCGAGACCGCACCTCGGAATCTCCGGGCGAGCGGGGCTTCTCGATGTCACGGATGAAAAGCTTGGTGGGAGAAATTCTTCGACGCCAGCGCAACGATTTACCGGACATCGATCAATTGAATCGACAGCTCGATGACTACCAATCGCAGTGGCAGGCCGCTCAATCCATCATCCTGTCGCTCGATGATTGGAAGGCGGCTAATCCGATATCCGCGGATCCATCCCAGCCACCGATCGATCTTCAAAGCGCAATTTCGGAATACCCGGGGCTCAGCAAGAGCCAGCAGCGGATGGTTCTCGAGGAAACCGAACGCCGCGTCGTCGACGAATTTCGCTTGGACGCCAAGAATTTTTCGGAGACGTTGTTTGTTCTAGCGGATCTCAATCAGCAACTGATCGGTCAGGTCCGCAAATATCAGTCATTCATCGATGAGCATATCCTTTGGATTCGCTCGACGGATCCGTTCGGGAAAAGCGACTTTGCGAACCTGTGGCGGTCGGTCCAGGAGTTGCTCGATCTGGCCAAATGGAAACAGGTTTCCCAAACCCTGTTTGCGGATATCCTGGCCAAGCCCATCTTGTATTGCTTGATCGCATCGTCGATGGTCCTCTTGCTGATCTACACCAAGTCGATGCGAAAAGCGGTTCACGCCCTGGGGTTGTTGGCGAGCAAATCGAATACGACATCCTTTTCTCCGACGTTCAAGGTGATCGCCCTGAGTGTCATGATGAGCTTGCCTCTGACGCTCGTTCACTTGCTGCTCGGGTGGAGATTGATGACCCAGGCAGCGAGCAACCAATTCGTGGAATCGGTTGGATTTGGTCTTCTGGTCGGAGCGAGATATTTTTTCCCGTTGGAATTCTTCCGGCAAATCGTTCGAAAAGGAGGGTTGGCGGAGAATCACTTTCAATGGTCTACCCATGCCACGTCGTTGCTGCAGAAGCATCTGCGGTGGTTTATCGATTTGGGGATTCCGACGGTAATCTTGATCGGGATCATCAACCAGGCCTCCGAGCCGCGCTGGGAGAACTCGCTGGGGCGAATCGCTTTTTGCATCCTCATGTTGCTCTCGTCGCTGTTCTTGCTGAGCGTGTTGCATCCTTATCGAGGCGTATTTCGCGAATACATCGCGCAGCATCGCGGGGGATGGATCGATCGATTGCGATTCATCTGGTACTTCGGTTTGGCGTTTTCACCGTTGGTGATGATTGCCATGAGCCTGATGGGATACCATTACACCGCAGGTCGACTCGCGATGCATTTGCATACCAGCATCATGACCCTCCTGGGCTTGTTCCTTTTGTACTTTACGATTTGGCGATGGTTGTTGTTGCAGCGCCGGCAAATCGTGATCGCCCAAGCTCGAGCGCGGCTCGAGGAAGCCAGGCGGCGCGATGCGGACGCATCGAATGCGATCGCTACTCCATCGGGTTCGGCATCGGTCACCCTGGAGACAGGGAGCGATCTTTCTCAAATCAACGCACAAACCATCCGCCTGGTTTCGAGCACCTTGATCGTGGCCGCCGCCATGGCGATTGCATTCATCTGGTCGTCGGTGTTGCCGGCGGTGGGCGCTTTGGATTCCGTAACCTTGTGGACCGTGGCCGGTGCGACACCTGATGAGAAGTTGCCGGTGACGCTTGCGAGTTTGCTGCTGGCGATCCCCGCCGCCATTATGACCGTAGTGGCTGCCAAGAACCTGCCGGGCCTGCTCGAAATTGCGCTGCTCCAGCATTTGCCGATCGAGAACGCGGTTCGCTATGCCATCACCTCGATCTCGAGATACACCATCCTGATTCTCGGTATCGCGATGACGTTCAATAGCCTCGGAGTTCGCTGGGCGAGTATCCAATGGCTTGTGGCAGCGTTGGGCGTCGGTCTCGGTTTTGGCCTCCAGGAGATCTTTGCGAATTTTGTCTCAGGCTTGATTTTGTTGTTTGAACAACCAGTTCGCGTGGGGGATGTGATCACCATCGGAGATACGACCGGCACCGTCTCCAAGATCCGTATGCGAGCTACGACGGTGATGAACTTCGATCAGCAGGAATTGGTCATTCCCAATAAAGATCTCATCACCGGAAGACTCTTGAATTGGACCCTGTCCGATGCGACCAATCGAATGGTCATCGATGTTGGAGTCGCCTACGGCACGGATGTGACGCGGGCCTGCCAAATCCTTCAGGAGATTTGCCAATCCCATCCCAACGTGCTTAAAAATCCCGAGCCAACCGCGTTCTTCGAGGTCATGGCCGATAGCCAATTGACGATCAAAGTTCGAATCTTCCTCGCCAGCCTGGACCTGCGGCTCCCCACGCGGCACGAGATCCTGACGCGAATCCAGGACCGGTTTCATGCCGAGGGGATCCAGATCCCATACCCGCAGCGGGAATTGCATATTCGATCCCTGCCACCGGAGTTTTCGATTGGCCTCAAGGCCCGCAGCGCCTAGCGAACCGCCCTCGGGCCAACCCGTAGACAAACTTCAATCGGCACGAGCCGCGATCGCGGCATACTTGGGGGCCGCGGAGTGGGCAAGCCGATTGCGGAGCGTCGGATCGAGCAATCCGACGCGATTCCACGGGCGAATACTTTCTTGAACGAGAGCGACAAAGTAGCGATCGGCTTCCGCCTGCTCCTTCGGCAGATCGACGAGAATCCTCCGTTGATTTCGGACGATTTCCGAGAAGGCGGTATCTCGACATTGCAGAAAGCCCAAGGGCCAATCGCTTGGATCGGCTGCCATTTGCCTTTCGAATCCGATCGCAGCGATGAAATAAAAACTGGCAAACGCGACGAAGCGGTCGAACGAAGGTTGCGCCGCATAGCAACCGGAGACTAGGCCGTCGAGCCACTCGACCTCGCAACGCAAATCGTTTTCGTATCGATGGAGTCGTTTCGTTCGATCGTTCCCATCGGCCAGCAGCGCGTCGGCGACTCGGACAACACCGCTCAAGGAGTGAGCGATGCCGCTCGAGTGGAGCGGATCGATAAACCCATACGTAACGGGCAACAGGACCCATCCCGGTCCAACACAACGCGAACGGCATCGGCTCATGCGTCCGATCCGACCGTGGCCATCGCGCGGTGCGATTCGTCGAGCATCCTCGAGTAATCGAGCCAGGCTGGGATAACGGTCGATCGTCTTCTCGAAGGAATCGCTTTGTGCTCCCGAAGGCTCGACCAAGCCCACACTGGTAATCCCATTGTCCATGCGCAGCATCCAACACCAACCGGAATCGAGGACATGGTGCTGGGCTGCGTCATCCCCGCAAAACGGGTCGTCGTCGGATCGCGAGGCGTCAAACGGTCGTACCCCTTCGTAATGGGCGAACAGGGCGCCGGTTCGCGTCTGCATCCAGCCTTCATCCGGTGGGTTGCCAACAAAGGGGGCCAGCGCATTGCCCGCTCCGCTGGCATCGACAATCCAACGGCATGAGATCTTTTGAACGGAGTTGCTCCCCGTATCCGTGGGTGCGATCGCGATGTCCCACGTGTGATCGCTCGACTCAAAGGTTGCGGCTGTCAGCGTCCAACCCTCGATGCGTGCAACGCCAGCCGACTGAGCTTGCCGGGCAAGGAAATGGTCCACCGAACTGCGCAGCCAGTGCGTATCGCTCCAGGTATCCGACATGCTCGCTGCAACCAGGAGCGAATGCTCGTGCGCGGGGGTGTCGCGATAGATTTGACCAGGGAAGTGCCGGTAGTAGCTGAACCCTCGCTTCTTCCCGCAAACGATTTCGGGATATCGCGATTTCCAAGTCCCCCAGCATGCCAGCGGTGCCAAGTCCCGCAATCCCCATCGATCGGCGATGTGGGCGAGAAGAAAATCGGCGGTGGGGGTTGAAGATTCTCCGATGGCGAAGCGAGGATGTCCATGCCTATCGATCATGGCCACGGATCGGCCCTGCGATGCCAAGACCCACGCCAGGATGCTCCCGGAGAAACTGGAACCGATCACAACCACATCGAACTTTGCCACGAGAGAATTCCCGCTCCTGCACATTTCTTAATTTTCGATACACTCTATCGAAGGTGGCGAGGAGTCGCAAACGGGGATAGCATGCAGCATGATAGTCACGATCGATGGGCCTGCCGGTGCAGGGAAAAGTTCCGTAGCCAAACGGCTGTCGCACGAGCTCGGTTATTCGTTCCTGGATACAGGTGCGATGTATCGATGTGTGACCTTGGCTTGCCTTCGACGAAAGATCGGGCTCGAGGATTCGGAATCGATCGCGCGCACCGCGATGGAGCTGCACATTGACCTGCGAAATGACTCCGTGTGGATGGATGACGAGGATGTTTCCATCGCCATTCGGACCCCCGAGGTCACCCGTTCGATCAAAGCGATTGCGGATAATTTGCAAGTGCGAGCGGCGATGGTCCAGGCCCAGCGACGGTGGGTTCAAGGAAAGGATGTGGTCACCGAAGGGCGAGACCAAGGGACCGTCGCTTTTCCCGATGCGCCCTGCAAAATCTTTTTGACGGCATCGCCCGAGGAGCGGGCTCGCCGACGACTGCGGCAGCTTCTGGATGCGGGCATCGACGCCGATTACGATGAAATCTTGAGACTGCAACAGGAGCGGGACGAAAACGATATGAAGCGACCTACCGGCGGACTGCGGCCCGCCAGCAACGCAATCATGGTCAATACCGATGGGATGAAAGAAGACGAAGTTCTTCAAAAACTCCTGGAGATTGTTCGGGATCGAACACAGCGATGAACGACTCGGCATCCAAATCATCGAGCCAAGAATCGTGGGCCTGGGAGTATTTTCGCAAACTCTTTTATCGATTCCTGCGGCTTCTGGCTCGCATGTTGATCACTCTCGTCTTTGAGTTGCGAGTGGAGGGGCGTCAGCACTTGCGTGCCGAGGGAGGCGCTATGCTCCTCTCCACGCACCAGTCGGTGATGGACCCTGTACTCGTGGGCCTTTTGGATAATCATTTCGTCAGTTACCTGGCTCGCCATACTTTGTTTCACAGCCGCCTGTTCGCCTTCCTGATCCGCGTGCTCAACGCCATTGAGATCGATCGAGAGCGGGGAGGCCTTTCGGGGCTGAGGGAAATGTTGCGTCGTCTGAAAGCTGGCGATCGAGTGCTGCTGTTCCCCGAGGGGACCCGAACCACCGATGGCGAAATTGGACCGCTCAAACCGGGCTTTATCCCGATCGCTCGACGGTCCAAGGTCCCGCTGATTCCAATCGCGCTTGCGGGCGCCTATGATTGCGTGCCCAAGGGCTCGAAGCTGTTTCGGTTTTATCCCATCTCCGTCTGCGTCGGTCCTCCTCTGCAAGCCGCCGCATATGATACGTTGACCGACGAGCAACTGTTGGCCGAGTTGACATCGCGTTTGCACGCGCTGCATACGCGAGCGTTGCAATTGCGGAGCCGGTCGTGACTGCGGGCGATGGGGCGTGGGGACGCATGGCCTACGCCTTCTTCACGGCGATGGCGATCCTGGCATTCTTTGTGATGCGACACTATCAGCCCAAGTCATCGACATCGCAACCTCCGATCAGTTCCTACCATCGCTTTTTCCTCCATATGGCGGCCTTCATCGGCGGAATGATCTCTGCCAAGCTTCCGTTCCTTTTTTCTTGGTCAGCCGAGGGGACGTTCAACCCGGTATGGTTGACCGACGGCAAAACCGTTACAACCGGATTGGCGGGCGCGTATGCAGCGGTGGAACTTGCCAAAGCGCTGCTCGGGATACGCGTCAAGACGGGTGACAGCTTTGCAATACCTTTGGCGGTGGGGCTGGCGATCGGTCGCCTGGGCTGCTTCGTGAACGGATGTTGTTACGGGGTTCCTACCGAGGCGCCTTGGGGAGTCGATTTCCTCGGGGATGGTTTGCGACACCCGACCCAGTTGTATGAGGTCGCCTTTCACGCGTTGATGGCTGCAGGATTGTGGCGGATGGCTCGAGGAAATAGGTTGCCGACCCATCGACTTCAGTTCTATCTGATCGCTTATTGCGCGTATCGATTCGCGACGGAATTCATCCGACCGGAGCCGACGTTGGCCATGGGACTGACGTTCTATCAAGGGTTTTGCCTCTGTTTTGCTGCGGCCTTAGCCGTGCAGTGGTCCTCCTCCCCCGTGTTTCGCGGTTCGGTGTCCCCCGCCTCGTCAAAATCATAAAGCGGATACTTGTTGCAACCGTTACAGCGGTTGGATTCAGCAAAACGCATGCAATGAGGCTTTGTCCTGTTCGATTGAAATGGAGATGGACAAATTTCGATGATCGATAGCAAGGGGAGACCTATGCTTTTCGAGGTGTAGGAACGTTACGTTTATCCAGTTTCGGCTCTTGAGCCTATCTCTTGCAGGTACGAAAAATGACTCAGATCGACACCATGTCCCAGTACAGCCCTGAGCCGTCGGCGATTCCGTTCGTCGATCGCCGCAAACGGGACGAGAATGTGAACGGCCAAGAACGCCGACAGTTCGGCAACAGCTACCGAGAACTGTCTCCCCGTGGGAAAGAACTGGCCGAAGCAGTCGATCAGTTCAAGCTTCTTCATCGCAGACGCTATGTGACGGCGGAAGAGCTTCTGACCATCATCGAGGCCCTAGGGTATCGCCGCGATGCTTGATCGTGGTCAAGTGACCTAGGACGGAAGCAAACGCGACGGCTGTCTCAACTCTCAGGATACGTTCACCCAAGTCGAGGATTTCGAAACCCAGGCTTTCAGCCAGTTGGATCTCCTCGTCGGTGAAGCCACCCTCCGGCCCAATCGCGAAGACCAGCGAACGGGGCGATTCCCGCTCGGCTCCATCCTTGAGCTCTTGGTTTCCAAAGATCACTTGTTCGCACGTCACGCCGCGCGGATGGGGATGAAGGATCCATCGCGAACTCGGCTGGTGCGATCCATTGCGAAGAAACGATTGCCATGGGACCGAGGGATGGATCTGCAGAAATCGATTCCTTCTCGATTGTTTGCAAGCTTCCACCATGTAGCGAGCCAGACGCGTCGAAGCATTCTCGTCGATGACCGCCACCGCGCGGTGCGTCTCGATAGGGATCAGATGGTCGACACCCAGTTCGACAAGTTTTTCGATCACATTTCGCTGCCGATCTCCTTTCGGCATCGCGACGGCAAGAGTCAGTCGACCATCGTGATCTCTCGGAGCAAAACGAGTTGACGCGACCTCAACAACGACACGACGTCGGTCGATGGATCGGATCGTCCCGAAACCTTCGTTCCCCAGACCGTCGAAGAGCAGGACATCCTCCCCAACCTGCGATCTCAGGACTCGCGATGCGTGATTGGATTCGGCGTCATCGAGTTCGAGTTCCCCGGGAGTCACGCGAGCAACATAGAATCTGGCTAGGCCCATAGAGACGATTTTCGGGTGGAAGCGACGGAGGATCGATCCAGCATTATGCTTCGGGAGGCTTGACCCGAAAGATCATCACATAGATGGCTGGAAGGTTGATGAGAGTCAAAAAGGTCGCGATCGACAAGCCTCCCATGATCGCGATCGCCATCGGCCCCCAAAAGATGCTCCGAGTGAGCGGGATCATCGCAAGGATCGCGGTGGCGGCGGTCAGGATGACTGGGCGAGCCCGGCGGACGGACGATTCGATCACGGCTTCCCATTCGCTCAAACCCAGCGCCCGATCCTGTTCGATCTGATCGACCAGGATAACGGAGTTTCGCATATCCATCCCGGCCAAGGATATCAGCCCCAGCAGCGCCACGAAACCGAACGGGGCATGAAACATGTGCAAGGCCGCCACAGCTCCGATGAGCCCTAACGGGGCGATTCCGAAGATGAGCAGCATCTTTCGGAAGTCATGGACTTGGGACATCAGAAGGGTCAGCATGACGACAATCATCAAAGGAAAGACTTGAAAGAGGGCTTGATTCGCTTTCGTGCTCTCCTCGATCGCTCCTCCCAAGTCGATGCGATATCCCGGCGGGAGAGTCGCGCGAACGAGGCCTAGCCGTCGATTGATCCTCGCGCTGACATCCGGAGCTTGATTGCCGTCGGCGATATCGCAACGAACCGTCAGGATGCGCTCCTGGTTGCGTCGCCAAGCGATCGGCGGTTCCAGCGCGTGCTCGATATCGCCCACCTGACTCAGGGGTAGGCTGCGACCTTGGAGTGTAAAGAGAGTCATGTCTGCCAGCTCGTTGAGGTTCAATCGCTCTTCGGACACGGCGCGCGCGACAATCGAGATCGTCTCGGTCCCTTCGCGATACTGCGCGATCGGCGTACCGCTCAATAAAGTTTGGAGTCCTTGTTCGACTTCCGTCGGAGACATCCCGAGAAGTCGAGCGCGATCCTGATCGAGTCGGACGCGAATGGTTTTTGCCGGTTCATCCCAATCCAGGTTGACATCGACCGCCGCGAGATCTTGTCGCATGACTTCGCGCACCTCTTCGGCGATCCGCCGGACCTCGGTCGAGTCGGGGCCGACCACCCGAAATTGTACGGGAAATCCGATAGGAGGCCCGAATTCCAATCGCAGGACGCGAAGGCTCGCATCGGCGAAGACCGGATCCTCGGCAAAGGTACGCATCAGTAATCTGCGGACCCGCTCCCGAGCCTGGATGTCGCGAGTCTGAATCACCATCTTTGCAAAGCTCGGGTTGGGCAGGTCGGCGTTGAGCGCCAGAAAGAAGCGAGCCGAACCGCTGCCCAGGTAGGTTGCGTAGTGAAGCACATCCCCCGACTCGGTTTCGGTGTCCAGCCAAGGGTCCAGCAGTTGCTCGACCCGTTTGGCCATCGCTTCCGTCGCTGCAATCGATGAACCCTCGTGCATTCGGATGTCGACCAGGATTTCGGTTCTCGACGAGGTGGGAAAGAATTGCTGCTGCAGACGAGTAAAGCCGTACATCGCTGCAAGAAACATCATCGCCGTCAGGCTGACGACCATGACTGGCCGCCGAACACAGGCTTGAATCACCCACCGCAACGCTCGATGAAACGGAGTCTGAAACATTCCGGCGCGCGTCGAAGGGTCGCGGGATTTCGCCGCGTGTTTGGGGAGCAACCCAACACCCAGCACGGGAGTGAACAAAACCGCCACGAGCCAGGATACCAACAGCGTGATTCCGAGCACCCAAAAAATGCCGCCGGCGTATTCTCCCGAAGTCGATTGGGCAAACCCGACCGGCAGGAAACCAGCGACCGTGATCAGCGTACCCGACAGCATCGGGAATGCGGTGCTGGTCCAGGCGAACGCGGCGGCATCGACCCGACTCCACCCTTCCTCCATCTTGACCGCCATCATCTCGACAGCGATGATCGCGTCGTCGACCAGCAGGCCCAGGGACAGAATCAGCGCTCCGAGCGAAATGCGATCCAGGTTCATTCCGATCGCTTCCATCAGGATCAGCGAAATCGCCAGAACCAACGGAACGCTCAACGCCACGACGATTCCCGCGCGGAATCCGAGGCTGAGAAAACTGACCACCAGCACGATCGCCAGCGCCTCGAAGAACGAATTCAAGAACTCGCCGACCGATTCCTCGACGACATGCGGCTGGAACGCGATCGTACCGATCTCGACACCCGCGGGAACCATGTTCCGCACGACCTTCATTTCGTTTTCGATCGCATCGCCAAGTTTGATAATATTGCCGCCTTTGCGCATCACGACGCCGACCGATACGCACGGTTTGCCGTTAAAACGCGTCTTGAAAAGCGGAGGTGTCTCGTATCCGCGTGTCACCGTTGCGACGTCTCCGAGTCGAAAGACTTTGCCTGCTGTCTCGACCGGAATCGCTTGAATGTTCTCTACCCCCGAGAAATCGCGGGAGACTCGCACATGAATGCGATCGCTCTCGGTGTCGATGCTCCCCGAGCGCAACATCGCCCCCTGCCGCTGAACACTGTCAAAGATTTGAAGCGGTGTGATCCCTAGCGTGGAGAGCTTGCGGTGGGAAAAATCAACGAAGATTTGCTCCTCCTGGGCGCCGATGACGTCGACCTTCTCGATATCCTCGATCCTCAACAAGCGAGTTCGGGCCATCTCGCAAAGCCGCTTGAGTTCTGCGTAGGTGTACTCCTCGCCGGTCATCGCATAGATCGCCGAGTAAACATCCCCGTATTCGTCATCGACCGCAGGTCCCAAAACGCCGGAGGGGAGTTCGCTTCGAATGTCATCCAGCTTCTTGCGCACCTGATACCAGGCGTCATCCGCGGCTTTGCCTCGCACCGAGCCTTTGAGCTGCACCAGCATCAGCATTGCGTCGCTCATGCAATAGGTCTGCAGATATTCCAGATTGGGCGTCTCGCGCAATTTCTCCTCGACCAGATCAGCGACATAGCGCTCCATTTCCTCCGCCGTTGCGCCGGGCCACGTCGCGCTCACGACAGCGGTTTTGATCGTAAAGGACGGATCCTCAGCCCGTCCCATCCGCCAATACGCAACCATGCCTGCGGCAGAACATGCGAGCATCAGAAAACCAATGAAGGATGGATGCAGAACGCTCCACCGAGATAAATTCCAGCCGCCGCCGGGAGATCCGGGAGATGGGGAACTCATTTCGCATCCCTCCAGACGCGGACTCGGCATGCGGGGTCCAACCTCTGGACTCCCGCGCTCACCAATTCGTCCCCTTCGTACAGATTGCCGCGAACGATCGCATGCTCGATCTCGAAATGGTCGATGGTCACATCGACGCTTTGAAGCGTGCCATCGCTCTGCACTTTCCAAACGATCGACTGGCCGTGACGCTCGGCCAAAGCGCTCATCGGGATCGGTATGCCGATCGAGACCGAATCAGCGAGATGGACCGTGGACGTCATTCCCAAAGCCAAGTCTGCGGGAGAATCGAGGAGCTCGAATCGAGCGTCGTAGGTGCGCGACTGCGGGTTGGCGATCGGGGACAATTCTCGCAATCGCCCTCGCACAGTTACGCCAGGACGCGACCAAAACGTGATTTCCGCCGACAGGTTGCGGATCTCCCGATGCATCGATTCCGGTACGCTGACCGCCGCCTCAAGTTCCTCGCCGTGCATCCATTGCATGATGGGCTGGCCAGCCGCGATGACTTGGCCGATCTCCGCAACGACCGACGTCACCAACCCATCGCGATCCGCCCTCAGGTCGCAGTATTCCCGCTGATTCTCCGCCAGTCGTTTGCGACGCTCCGCTGCGTCGAGCCGCGCCCGCGCCGTGTCGCGGGCTGCAACCGCGATGCCGTACTCCGACTTGCTCGCCGATCCATTGCTCAGCAATGGACGCAATCGATTCTCTTCGGCATCGACCTGTGCCAACTGTGAACGCGCAGCAATCCAGTCCGAGTTGGCGACCTCGACTTGCAACGCCGCGTCCTCTGGATCCAACTGCATCAACAGCTGCCCTTCGACAACGCGGTCGCCTGTCTCCACGTGCCGAGCGATCACCTTGCCACCGATCCGAAAACCCAAGGGGCTCTGGTATCGCGGCTGAAGCGTTCCTACCAAGGAACGGAGCGTCCGCCGATGGCTCAGGGGATTCGGCACCGTGTACACTCGGACCAAAACGTCCGTCCCATTCCCAGGCATCCGACGAGAAGCCTCCGGAATCTTCTTGTCGACCTCAAAGTTGGCTCGGTGATTGGAACCAAAAATCCAAACACCGAGGATTCCGACCAATCCCAGAGCCAACATCGGAAAACCCCAACGCCGAACCGTGGGCTCCCGCCCCCCGACCAACTCGGGTCCCTCAGGCAGTTCTAATATTGACGTGTCGTCAATTTTGGGAGCGTTGTTCATGAGCGAATATCCTTGGATGGTGGGCTAGGTGTTGGTCGGATGATGCTCGCTGCGCAACAGATGCAACCGCGGCATGAGCGAGTCGGCCAACCGGTCTGAGAGCTCGAGATGGTCGGGAAGGGAAATCGTCGGCTTCCAGCCAAATCCGTTCAGGAGCGTCGCGCAGTGGATGCGAATCGCTCGAGCCGGGTTGTGAACCCCGAGGGCCGGCAACGAAGGACTGCTCGCGATCAGAATCTGGTTGCCGATCGTCAAAGCCCAGAATCCGAAGACGAACTCTTCATGCGTCATATCAACCGGCACCGTCAACGCACCCTCGCGTATCCCATCGCGCACAACGCCAGCGACAATCGCCATGCATTGAGCTTCGCACTGACGAATCAAGTTCTGTCGTTGGGGGGAGGATTTCTCCCAAACACTCAGTGTCCGCATCCACTGCTCGATGACAAAATCTTCCTGGCAGTGGTAGGCATAGAATTCGCATGCCACTCCGACGGCCATCATGCGGCTGCGCGAGCCCGCAGCCGAAGCAGCGCTGAACTCGAATAATTTCCGGCGCAGCTCCATCGACTGGATCGCCAGCGCAAGCACGATTTCTTCCTTGTGGGGGAAATGGTTGTAGATCGTCCCCTTGGCGTATTCCATCTCGGCGGCAACCCGATCCATGCTCAGGGCGTGAAACCCTTCGCCAACCAGGATCGGTTTCGCCACGCGCAGAATCTCCCCCGTCCGGCGCTCGATTTCCCGTTGCTTGCGTGTCATTTCGATCATGATGTCAATTATTGACGCTGTGTCAGAAATTGACAGGGTGTTTTTGGAAATTTTCTTTTCTTTTGAAACGAAGACGGGAATCGGCCTACAATGCCATTGGAAAAGCCCCACAATCGGGCGGGCGGATCGTTGGCAACTCGAGGAACGAGGCACCCAAGGGGGGAATTTGTGATGATTTGGAGTCAATTCAAGGGCTGGGCAGGCTGGCTCGGGCTGGTTTTGGTCGCGATCCCAGGGGTAGCGTGTTTTGCGCAGGAGACTCGCGACCGACCTCTTTTTGTGCGGGTGGACAAGGACGATCAGGGCCAACCGCGGGCGTTGCAGACGGCGGTCGCGACCTATGAGATCGGCAGCGGAGCATTGCGGGGGGCCAGGGTCGATCTCATCGGGGCGGTGCATGTGGGGGAACGCTCGTATTACCGCGACCTGGATCGCCGCTTCCAAGAGTATGAAGCCGTGCTGTACGAATTGGTGGCTAACCCGGACGACCGTCCCTCGCGGCGGCAGGAGTCCGGGGGGGTCAATCCGATCGGTTCGCTGCAAGCCGGAATGAAGGACGCGTTGAAACTGACCTTCCAGCTCGACGAAATCAACTACGATGCCAAGAATTTCGTGCATGCTGACATGAGCCCGCAGGAATTCGGCCAGGACATGGTCAAACGCAACGACGGCTTTGTGAGTATGTTTGCCCGATTGATGGGAGCAGGTTTTGCGACGCAGGCGTCCAAGAAGAATTCGGAAATCCAATCGGAGATGATGGCCGCGATGTTGAGTCGGGATCCCATCAAGCTGCGACGTGCGATGGCCAATCAAATGGAAGTCATGGACAATCAGCTCGTCGGGATCGCGGACAAGGAAGGCAAGAGTACCTTGCTCACCGAACGCAACGCGAAGGCCTTTGAGGTGCTCCGGCGGGAGTTGGACGCTGGACGGCGAAACGTCAGTGTTTTTTACGGGGCCGGCCATTTGCTCGATATGCACGATCGGTTGCTTCGCGACTTTGACGCGAAACTGATTAAGATCGAGTGGTTGGATGCGTGGGATCTTCGCGCCAACGCGATCAAGAAATAATCCGTTCGATAAAGAAATGTTGTTTTACCCATGCCGGTTCCGCGCGTTGCCATCATCGGCCGACCGAATGTCGGAAAGAGTTCGCTGTTCAATTGGCTCGCTGGCAGGCGTCTGGCAATTGTCGAGGATACGGCTGGGGTCACCCGCGATCGACTCACGACCTTAATCGAGTACGAAGGCAAGCATTTCGAATTGATCGATACGGGTGGGATCGGTATCGAGGATGTCGACAACCTCACCGAGCAGGTGGAGATGCAAATTGAGGCGGCGATCGACGAAGCCGACGTCATTCTGTTCGTTGTCGACACCCGGTCGGGGCTCGTCCCGTTGGATGAGGAAGTCGCCAGTCGGCTTCGCAAGGTCAACAAGCCGATTCTCCTGGTTGCCAACAAGACCGACAGTCCCACGATGGACGCCAATGCCGATGAATTTTTGAAGCTGGGCCGAGGCTGGATCGTCCGGGTCAGCGTTCTGCAGAACAGGAACAAGGATGAGCTCCTCGACTTGATCCAGCAGCGATTGCCCGCGTATTCCGCCAGCTCCGACGAAGTCCGCCCCCCTACCATGAAAGTGGCGATCGTCGGTCGCCGCAACACGGGCAAGAGCACCTTTGTCAACACGCTGGCGCGGGCCGAACGCATGATCGTTAGCGAGGTGCCCGGAACGACGCGAGACAGTGTCGACGTGAAGTTCGAACTCGACGGCCAACAGTTCATGGCGATCGATACGCCAGGCCTTCGACGGACCAAAAGCATTCGAACGGATATCGATTGGTATGGATCTCATCGTGCTCAACGCAGTATTCGGCGCGCCGATGTGGTGCTTCTGTTCTTCGACTGCAAGGAGCCGATGAGCAAGGTCGACAAGCAGCTCGCTCACTATGTCGCCGACCAATTCAAGCCATGCGTCTTCGTCGTCAACAAATGGGATCAGCTCGCAGGCCAAATGCCCACGGAACGCTGGGTACGCTACATCCGGGAGCATTTCCCGACGATGTCCTACTGCCCCATCGCCTTCATCACTGGCCAAACAGGCAAGAACGTCAAAGCCCTGCTCAATCACGCTCAAATGCTCTTCAAACAAGCGCAGGAACGGGTGAGCACCAGCATGCTCAACAAGCTGGTCAAAGCCGCTCTCGAACGCCATGAGCCGCCGCTACACAGCTTGAAGCGACCGAAGATTTTCTACGCAACCCAGGTATCCACCGAGCCCCCGACCATCGTCCTGGTTTGCAATAATCCCGCAGGCTTCACCGCCCCGTACCAACGCTACCTCCTGGGATTCCTGAGAGATCATCTACCCTTCGGCGAAATTCCGATCAAGCTTTACCTGCAATCTCGGAAACGGGACGATCATCGAGACGAAATCCAATTCGAGCCCAAGCCTACTTCGGTGCAGCGAGTTGTTCCATCCGAAGATGCGGATGACGATGGGGCGGCTATGGACGTCTACGACGAAGACGAACCCATCATGGATGAGAGCGAGGAAACGTAGAAGCCCAACCGAGGAGCTCACCAGGGCCGTTAACCTCCTTGTCGAGCAAACCAACGCAGTTGATGGTCCAACAGTTGTATATCCGAAGTGAACTGCGGGACATTGTTCCGCCGTGCCGATTCCTCGATGCGAGTTGCTGTCTCGTGAATGCAGGGCATCTGGTTTCTTTGTGCGAACTGCCGAACTCGGTAAGCGACGCTCGCCACCGCCAGCGAGTCGCCGCGCTGAGCGTAGTTCGACAAGCTATGAAGTTCCCCGACCATTTCGTCGGTCAGAGACTCCAGATCCTGTTGCAATTGGGAAATGGGGCAGAGTTCGTCGCTGGTCATGGCCGGAGCCTCAAAGGATCGAAGGGAATTTTCAAGCAAGGCGCTCGAGAAACGAGGCGCTCATGAAAATCGTAGGTCGCACCTGCGACCCACATCGAATTGACCCCAAGGGAGACTTCCCTACCCGGCCGAGGGAGGCGTCGTAAGCGTTGCAAGTCGGAGAATCGGAACCCAGCCCGCGATGCTTGGACTTGTCCATGGACCAGGGGACTGTTAAGCTACTCGACCCGGGCGTCCGCGAATCCAACCGAGACGGGCCCGAGCGTGGGAATGGAATAAAGGATTCCTTGGCAATTTTTGAGATATGTTGACGTAGGGGTGGATCAGTGGGAGTCAAGAAAACCGGCCGCGGACGCAGGAAAATTGGTCGAAAGAAGCGTCGGATGCGTGCCCGAATTCGACATCGCAAGAAGTAGATTTGGCGGCTGAAAAGTGGCGGAATGCCTCCGATTTTCGTTGAGGCATCCCCCGTCGGGGAATTATACTTCGAAAGAGTCTTTTCCCGATTCTTACCGATCGATTCGACCACTTCGCGGAGTCGCGTCCTGTGAAACGTTGGGCTACTACCTTTCTACTGCTCCTCGGCTGGCTCGCCGTATCCCCTCTCGGCATGGGGCAAACCGCGCCAGGCGATCTTTTGGTTCCTGCAGGCAGCGACCAGGATCCAGGATTGGGCCTCGGGGCTCGAAAACTCGCGTCCGGCGTCATGACGTTGGTTCCGTCGAGCCAAACCCCCGAAGACACTTCGCTCGGACCGTTCGACTTGGACTTTGTCGCTAAGCATCCCGAGCTGGAGTGGACTGCCCCCGACTTTCCCGACAACCAACCCTTTTTTGCTTCTCCCGCAGAAACGCTCCTGTCCCAATCTCGAGGGGTCACCCTTCGCCATCCGGTCTGGGGCCTGGAGTTCGCGTTCAAACCGGCGCGGCTCATCGAAGTCGATATTCCCAATGAAACGGGCAAGATGGAGCGAAAAACCGTCTGGTATTTGATCTACCGAGTTCGCTACGCGGGTGAAGATCTCCTGCCGGATACCCCCGATTTCGCCGACTCCGAAGCGGTTCCTGGCGAGCCGAAGCGGGTGCGTTTCGAATCGGTTCGGTTTATTCCGCGATTCACTCTGTTGAGCAAGGAGCGGAATCTGGTGATGGATTCCCAAATTCTGGCACCGGCCGTCGCCGCCATCGCTGCCAAGGAACGGGTCCAAGGCCCTTTGCTCGATCATGTCGAGATCGCTCGCAACGAAATCAAACTCAGTACGCGTGAAGATGAGAATTCGGTCTGGGGAGTGGCCACTTGGACGGATGTCGATCCAGCCCTGAACTTTTTTGCGATCGACGTCCGCGGGCTGACCAATGCCTACCAGATCAATGTCGATTCCGGCGGAGAAAAACGGTTTTATCGCAAGACGCTCCGCATCTACTTCTGGCGGCCGGGGGATTCATTCAATGTTCCCAAAGACCGGGTTTACCTCGGTTCCCCCGCTTACGAAGACCCCAAGCGGGTTCAGTACTATCTCGATCAATTCAGCCTGAAAGAACGGCTTGATTATCAGTGGATCTACCGCTAAACTTCCAGCCCGTCTCACCCGAGGTGATTTTCTGACGGGCCCGTTTTGGCGGGTTTATTTGACAACCACAAGTCGCATCCCTTGAGGATGCACGGTACTCCGAGTTAGCCATGGCACACAAAAAAGGTCAAGGGTCCACCCGAAACGGTCGCGATTCCAATGCACAACGTCGCGGAGTGAAGAAGTTTGGTGGCGAGCTGGTTTTTCCTGGCAATATCCTGATTCGCCAGGTCGGAACCAAGTGGCGTCCCGGCCGCAACGTCGGCATGGGGAACGATTACACCATCTTCTCCCTCGTCGAAGGCAACGTCTATTTCGACCAGGAAGGTCGTCGCATCAACGTCCAGCCTGCCGCGGCAGACTGATCGATTCGCCGTCGCGGCATCCTGATGCCGCCACCCTGAGATACCATTCTTGCGGCGAGTTCGGTCCCTGTTCTTTTGCAACCCTCGCTCCGGTAACTCTCAGCAACCACAAGACGGAAATCCATGTTTGTCGACCGTGTCGAAATCGAAGTCATCGCCGGTCGAGGCGGAGACGGCTGTATGGCTTTCCGACGTGAAAAACACGTCCCGCGCGGTGGACCGTGCGGGGGAGATGGGGGTGACGGAGGCAGTGTCATCATCCAAGCCAAGTCGGGTGTGAACTCCCTGGTCGCGTTCGCTCACCAACGGCACTGGAGAGCCGACCATGGCGCGCCAGGCACGGGCTCCGACTGCCACGGGCGTAGCGGCAACGACTTGATCCTCGAGGTTCCTCCTGGCACCGTCATCATCGACAAGGAAATCGGATTGGAGATTCGAGATCTGGTCCACGATGGAGATCAAATCGTGGCGGCGCGAGGAGGCAAAGGAGGATGGGGCAACACGCACTTCAAGAGCTCCACCAATCAAGCACCCCGCGAAACCACCTCGGGCGGCTCTGGCGAATCTCGCCGACTCATTCTCGAACTCAAGTCGATCGCGGACGTCGGTCTGATCGGTATGCCCAACGCGGGCAAGAGTACGATGCTCAGCCGTCTGTCGCGCGCCCGCCCCGAAATCGCGGACTACCCATTCACGACAAAGTTTCCGAACCTGGGCATGGTTTCCGTGGACCTCGACCGCAGCTTTGTCCTGGCCGATATCCCCGGACTGATCGAGGGGGCCGCAGAGGGACACGGCCTTGGACACGATTTTCTCCGCCACATCATGCGTGCGGGAATTCTCGTCCATTTGGTGGAACCGATGCCGATGGACCAATCGGATCCTATCGCCAATTACCGGACCATTCGCCACGAACTGGAACAGTACAGCGAAGAGCTCGCCAAACGCCCCGAGATCGTCGTCGTCACCAAGGCCGAACTCCCTGGTTCCGACGAAATCCATCAGCAATTGTGCCGGGAGGTTGGACGCGACGATGTGCATCTGGTCAGCGCGGTGACTGGGGCTGGCCTGAACCAATTGGTTCGTCACATCGCCGACTTGCTCGCGGAACAGGCCGCCGCTATCCCATGATCGTCGTCGATATCGGAAACTCGGGATTGCGAGCTGCACGAGTATCCGATGCGCTCGGAGAAGCCAACCGATTTCCAGAAGACCTCGACGTATTCAAGTTGTCGTGGAGCGTGATCGGCCAGCAGATTCGCAAGGCCAGGCCCCAAACCATCGACTCCTCGCAGGAACGATGGTCCACGCTCGGCGATATCGACGCGCTGCGTTGGCTGATCCGATCCGTCGCCGACGGCGAGAAGACCGCATGGCGCATCGCGAGTGTGCATCGCGACGTTCAATCGCAACTTGCAGACGCGCTCACGCGCGAAGCCCCCGACGTTGAGGTTCAGTGGGTGACCTATCGCGATCTTCCGATGAAGATCTGTGTAGAGCATCCGGAGCGGGTCGGGATCGACCGGTTGCTTGCGGCCCGCGCCGCGCGGCATCTGCTTCGTTTGCAATCCGCACCTGAAGGCCCATCGGTCGTTGTTCAGGCAGGCACGGCACTCACCGTTGACTGGGTCGACGAACAAGAGCGATTTCAGGGGGGCGCGATTCTGCCCGGTGTCGGGCTGTCGCTGCAATACATGGCGGCGGGGACCGATCAACTCCCTTGGCTGCCCTCCGATCGCGTGCATCAGGTGCCGCCTCTTCCAGGAAAAAACACCGAACAGGCCATCGCCGCAGGGGTGCATGCTGCCGTCGTGGGAGGAGCCAAGTACTTGATCGACCGCTACCGTGATGGCCAAGGGGTCCCCGTCGTGATCTCAGGAGGAGACGGCCAACTGTTGCGAGACGCGATCCAGCCACCTGTTGTTTTCCAAAAACATCTGGTGTTGATGGGGCTCGCTCTTCCGATGGTTCGCTGAGTTGCGATGGGGCAGCCTCATGCTGTAATCAATCCAGGGATCCACTAGATGCAGGGCGATGAACATGAAGCCATTCCGTTTCCTGGGAAAGACCATTCTGGCAGGAGTCCTCGTCCTCGCCCCCATCTTTTTGACCGGCTTGCTGTTCGTCAAAGGTTTTGAAACGGTCGCGGGGGTCGTCAGGCCGCTGCGAAAAGCCCTCCCGCATTGGCTTCCCAACGAGGAAGCGTTGTCGGTGCTCCTGCTGCTGACGCTCTGCTTCTTGATCGGCTTGGCCCTGCGAACGGGGTTGGGACGATGGATCCAGCAACGTCTTGAAAACAACCTGCTGAGCCGCATTCCCGGCTATACGCAAATTCGAGACATTGCGCGTCAGGTCGCCGGCGACCAGCAACAGAAAGCTTGGAAACCGGCCCTGGTTCAGTTCGATGACGGACTCGTTCAGGCGTTCCTCGTCGAAGAGTGCAACGACGATCTGGTCGCGGTCTTTGTCCCCGCAATCCCATCGGTGCTGACAGGCGATGTCTTCATCATGGATCGAAAACGAGTCCATCTGCTGGATATTCCGTTTGCGACTGCGATCAAATCGATCTCTCACTGGGGAGCAGGCTCAAAAGAATGGGTCGCAGCCTATTCGCGACTTTCCCAAAAGCCATCGGGCGGTACGGTTGGCACCCCCTAAAGCTTTTCCTCGAATGATTGCATCGCACGATGGATAGGAGTCATGAGAGGAATGGGAAAGCATGGGACGGGGGCAAGCGACCTACATGCTCACGCGTCGGATTTCCATTCGTCGATCGCGGGTACGTTAGTTGACCTGAGCCGTTTCTGGAGTTCGCGATAGCGATCGGCGAGTTCCTGCTCAAATCCGCGCTCGACCGGTTCGTAAAACTGTCGATCCACGCCGAGATAATCTTGTGCCGCGATCCCATCCTCGGAATGATGGGAGTATTGATAACCGAGCCCATGACCGAGATCCTTCGATCCCGCATAGTGGCCGTCGCGCAGATGCACCGGTACCGGAATCACATCCCCTTGCTTGACCTCGTGTCGAGCGTTTGCAATGGCGGTCGTCGCTGAGTTGCTCTTCGGGGCCAGTGCCAGATAGATCACCGCTTGCGAGAGCGTCAGTTGGCACTCGGGCAAGCCGATGAATTCACATGCCTGCATCGTCGCGACCGCCAGCGTGAGTGCGTTGGGCTCG
Source organism: Planctomycetota bacterium (assembly GCA_046342615.1). GTDB lineage: Bacteria > Planctomycetota > Planctomycetia > Pirellulales > Pirellulaceae > JBKCUI01. Next base: position 23,877 of record JBKDPB010000199.1, read on the forward strand.
GCGTTGCCGATGTCTTCGCTGGCGAGGATAACCAATCGTCGACACAGAAACCGAATTTCTTCACCGCTCTCGAGCATGCGTGCCAGCCAGTACAGCGCGGCATCGGTATCCGAACCGCGGATACTCTTGATCAGCGCGCTGGCCATATCGTAATGACCATCCCCCGAAGGATCGAATTGCAGTACCTTTTTCTGCATGCACTCCTGCATGTGCTGGACGGTTAGGGCAACCGGATATGCGTCGCCGGACAAGACCGCCAGTTCGAGCGCGTTGAGCGCCCGTCTTGCGTCTCCTTCGGACATGCGAGCGCAATACGCCAACGCCTCCGGCTCCACGGTGACCGGATACTTGCCCAGACCGAGTTCGCGATCTTGCAGTGCGCGCTGCATCAGTCCGATCAACTCCGTGTCGCTGAGCAAATGAAGCTCGAACACTTGGGAGCGGCTGAGCAACGCGCCGTTGACGGCAAAGTAGGGATTGCTCGTGGTCGCGCCGACCAGAGCGACGGTTCCGGCTTCGACATCGGGAAGTAGGGCGTCCTGTTGCGAACGATTGAAGCGATGGATTTCATCGATGAACAGGATCGGTCGCGATCCGGTGGCGGACAACTCATCCCGGGCCCAGTCGAGCGACTCGCGAAGCTCCTTGATGCCGCTGGTTACGGCGTTTAACTGCCGAAAAGCCCCTTGGGTTTCCGCGGCCAGCAGCCGTGCGAGAGTCGTTTTGCCTGTTCCTGGGGGGCCGTAAAGGAGGATGGATTGCAAGCGACGTGGCTTCACCAACCGCCGCAGGAGTTTGTCCGGACCGAGAATATGGGACTGGCCAACCATGTCGTCCAGCGTTTTTGGACGCATGCGGGCGGCGAGGGGCATGGCCTGCTCCCGATTGGACTGTTCTGCCGCAGCAAAGAGATCCATCGTCGACTTTCCCGGTTCGGCTTGGTTTTCCAGCGTTTTGCCTTACAATCTTCGACCCATTCGAGGATTTATTCTCTTTCGAACCAAACACTATGACAGATTCTCAACCACACGATTCGGGCGAACTAGGGGTTCATCAAGCAGCGAGGCTTGAAAAACTCAAGAAAATTGAGGCCCAAGGGCTCGATCCGTGGGGGCATCGTTTCGACGACCGCTCATTTATCGATGCGGTGCGAGCTCGACTCGGGGAGGTCCGATACCAACTGGCCGACGGAACCCAGATCCCGCTTCCCGAATTCGACGGCCCCGAAGTGATCGATTACAAGGCCTGGAAAGCCAGCAAGGGCCCCGGCGAAGAAATCGGACCTGCCGTTCGAGTGGCCGGCCGAATCATGTTGATGCGGACCGCGGGCAAGCTGGTTTTCCTCAACATCCGCGATCTGACCGGCGATATCCAGATCATGATCCCCAAGGGACATGTCCCTGAAGCCGATTTTGAATTGACCAAGCTGCTGGATTTTGGCGATCTGGTCGGGGTGGATGGACGGCTCGGTCGGACCAACACCGGCGAACTGACGGTCTTTGCGTCCAAGCTCCATTTCATGACCAAGACCCTCGAGCCTCCACCCGAGAAGCACGCGGGCTTGCAAGATCCCGAACTGCGGCAGCGGATGCGGTACGTCGACCTGACCTACAATCCCGATTCACTGCAAACGTTTCTCAAGCGGACCAAGATCATCCACTCGATCCGCAGCACCCTGGCCAAGCATGCGTTTGTCGAAGTCGAAGGTCCAACGCTCCATACGATCGCCGGCGGGGCCGCAGCCAAGCCGTTCACCACGCATCACAACGCCCTCGATATGCGGCTCTTCCTGCGAATCGCGTTGGAGTTGCACCTGAAGCGATTGATGGTCGGCGGGATCGAACGCGTTTATGAAATCGGACGCGTCTACCGCAACGAAGGGATCAGCCCGCGACACAATCCCGAGTTCACCATGATCGAACTCTACTGGGCCTATGCCGATTATCGCGTGATGATGGATCTGACCCAACAGATCATCGTCGAAGCGCTCGATGCCATCGGCCAAGGATACAAAACGCACTGGGGCGATCTCGAGATCGACTT
>JBKDPB010000200.1:0-23194 GCA_046342615.1 Planctomycetota bacterium
GGCTTCCTTCGTCAACTCCTCGGTCAGCCGCATCGAATCCAGGGAGTGGAGCAGGTGGACCTGCGGCAAGGTGCGGCGGACCTTGTTTCGCTGCAAGTGCCCGATCAGATGCCAGCGAACCGACGGAGGGAGCTGTGGGGCTTTCTCCCAAACATTTTGCGGCCGGCTCTCCCCCAGATCGACGCATCCGGCCTCGACCAGGGCCCGCGTGTCGGCGAGGTCGACATATTTCGTAACCGCTACAACCCGCACGGTTTCGGGGTTTCGCCCTGCCGCGGATGCAACCTCCGCGACATCGCGAAGGACTTGCAGATAGTTTTCCCTGATTTTTTCGGCTCGCAACGACGATGCACTCCTTGGGCAAAAAGAACCATAATGTTTACGCAATTGGATTGCATCTGGCGGCAATCGCGGTAGGATGACGCTCGTCCGACAAACGGAGGCGGGTGTCGACTTGTTGGAATTCGAATCGAGAACTGGGGTGAATGGAATGCGTGATTGGAAGGATCGTCTGGGAATTTTCGCCTCCGCTGCGTGCGCGGTGCACTGCGCGGCGACGCCGATCTTGGTCGCCGTCCTTCCGACGCTGAAGTTGACCGAGTGGATGGCGGACCCGCGGTTTCATCAGATTTTTGCTGTGGTTTGTTGTGGTTTGGTGGCGTTGGCGATCGCGCCGGCGGTGTGGCGGTTCCGCGATTTTCGCCTTTTGTCCCTGGCATCGACCGGGTTGGGGCTGATTCTCACCGCGGCCTTTGTCTTGCCCGACGCATGCTGCACGACCTCGGATTCAACCTCGCACGCGCACGTGCACTCGCACGCCGGTCGCGATCCCGACCATCACCATCATGACGAGCATGACGGAGCGCAGGAGAGCGAGTCGCCGACCGTCCTGATGGCGGGTCTCGGGATGGCTCAACCCTGGATGACGCCGCTGGGCGGGTTGCTGTTGATCGTTGCGCACGGGCTGAACATGCGAAGGCGCGGGAATCGATGTTCTGGTTCCCACCCGCATGATGGATGCGTGATCAAGCTTCCAGAGCACGAATCGAGCGATGCGGCGACGCTCGCGCGAGCCTCGTAATCCCCCCGGGCAACCCAGCAACCCCGGGCAACCCAGCAGCTATTTATGCCGCCGGATCGAGATCAGGACGTCCCAGGCATACCATTCGAGATACAGGAACAATACGGGCACGACATAGATCGCGTATTGGGTGATGGGCTCGATGAGCGGGAAGGTTTGAAACCTGGCCTCCAACGCCGTCGCGAGTCCGAAGACCATGCCGGCATTGACCGCTAACAGCAAGACGCTGATGACGACGACTCCGAAAATGTATGCGGCGAGCTTCCACAGAGCTCTCGATTCCAGGGTTTGTTCGTGTTGCTGGTCGCTCGGCATGGGATTCTCTTCGCTCTCTGGCGTAGAACGCTTTGTGTGTGGTGTCTGGAAAGGATCAAGTCGCGTCGTCTTGGCTGAAGTCGCCTTCGAACCCCAAGTGGGTGATGTCGCTAATGCGTCCCGCGAGTATTCCGTACTGATTCGCGATGAGGAACAATCCGAACGGAAGGAGCAAACCAAAGACGGCGGTCATGGAGGGGTTTGTGACATACGCGATGCCATAGAGTACAAACAATCCAACAATGATTAGGCCGGTTTGAAAGTACATGGATCCCCACGCATCCGGCCGTGCGCTGATCGCGTCGAAAATGATCTTCGAAAAGGGCTGAAGGATGCGGTTGTTTTCGATCATGCTGAGCAAGAGGATGGGGGTCAGCCCCCAGATCGACGCCAGGACCACGACCTCGCGAATGATGGGGTGCACGTCAGCCCAGGAGAGGAGCGTTGCGAGAAAACCTCCGGGTAGCGCCGCCATGAGGATCGCTGCGCAGATCATCGCGACTTCGCCGATGGCCTCTCCGAATCGACCGAAGGGCCAGTCTTCGACACGTTTCAGACGATTGGCGGCCATCGGGATGATCACCATGCAGCACATCAAGATCGACATCAAGATCGGAATGCCGAAAAGCAAGAACAAAGCCGCTCGCAAAATCCATATTTGGACCAGCGGCATTTCGATCCGACCGACCTGATGCAGCACATTGAAGCATGTCGCCGCGAAGACTCCCAAAAGGATGGCGAGAAAGATGACCCCGGGATCGCGAAAACACCCGAACAGCAACGAGAGCCAACGTTGGGAGTCGAAGGGGATGGCCACCGACTCCAGTTCCTGGCGTTCCCGATCCGCTTCGAGCGCGGCTCGGTCGAGGATCTCCTTGGTTTTATTCGATTCCCCCGATTGGGTTCGAGGATTGGTCCCTTCGACGGGAGCGAGCCGCACATCGGGCGCATCCGGATCAAGCCCGATTTTGGGGACCTTTTTCTTCGGAGGCCGGGAAGGGATGCTGAATTCGGAGTGGCAATCCGGGCAGCGGGTCATCGATCCAACGCGCGAAACCGATGTGTAGAGCAAGGTGCCGCAAACCTTGCATGGAAAGGAAAACTCTTCGTCGGCCGCCGCGCGCTCCAGGGGGGTGTCCAAAGATAGGCCATCCAACTCCGCGCTGATCGCGGGGGGCGACGGCGCGATCGGGGGGAGCGGAGCCAAGTCGGGCAAATCGTCGTCAAAGCTGCTCGCCCCCAGTGTCGGACCGGTCGGAGTCGGCTCGCTGGCCTTCGGCTTGAGAGCTGGAGGGTCGTCCAACTGCAGCCAACGGTCCGCATCGTCCGTCGTCGCTTCCTTGGATGGCACCGTGATCGTTTGGCGACAAGCCGGGCAAACAACCTGCTTGCCGGATGCCGAGGCTGGCACCCGCAAGGAATGCTTGCAACCGGGGCACTTCAAGCTCAGGTGGGATTCCGAATTGCTGCTCACCTTCGCTTCTCCTTCAACGGACCGAGTTCGCGTCCAAGCTCGGAGCGGTTTTTGCAAACGCATCCCAATGTTGGCTTCCGTTTTCGAGCGACCATCGATCGCGATGCAGAACAACGCGATAGATGAAGCGGAGCGATTCGCCGTGTGGCATCACGTAACCTCCGGAGTGCGGCGCCTCGCGTTTTCCCGATTCGGTCGGGGTTCGATTGGGCATGAAATCCTTGATGCCGAAGGGGTTGTGCGCAAACAGGCCATAGGTTCGGGCGTGCCACAGCCCCGCAGCACGAAAACTGTCGGGATGGATCAGGATTGCGATCCCGTAGATTGCCTTTCCGTCGGGTACCGCGGGCCCCGAGTAATCGACCCACCGGGCTGATTTGCCCCAAACATCCCCTCCGCGATCTCCTTCGCTGTTGAGCAACTCTCCACCCGGACGATCGCCTCGCATGGTTTCGGGCACGCGAATCGCAAACATTCCCTCTTTGGTGTCTCCGAACGTTACTTGCGGGCTGTCGGTTGCGAGCAAGTACTCGCAATCGATGATCTTTTCATCGGCGTTTGAACGAAAGGTGTAGCGACAGATCTCCTTCAGGACCGAGGTTGGCTCGCGGCTGTCTCCCTGCGGCTTGATCCATCGATGCTCGGCGGTAACGCGAGCCGTAGGCCCATCGGCCAGCGCTTCGATGACGCGACGATGTTCCACCCTTCCGCGCCCGGGGCCTTCGGCCCACCAATCTCCACCGTCGACATCCCCAAAGGTCATCCACAGTCCGCGATGGTGGGGATGGTCTTTGGCTTCGCCGTCGACGGAGTCATCGACAGGATAGCTGCGCGTCATCTTCTGTTGATCGGGGCCGATGATCGGCCACAGAACGGGCTTGGATCCGGAGAGAAAGCGATAGGAGGTGAAGAGTTCTCCTTTATCCAGGATATCGACACGATCCGCATGCTGCGCAACGGAGAATTGTGCGCTGGCGGCGGATCCCATCAGGACAACCACGGCGATGGCAGTGAAGTGGAAACCGACGGCTGAGAGAAACGGGAGTGTGCGCATCGTGGCTGAGGGGTTCACGGATTTTTGTTGGGGGATCAAACCGGCGGAGGGATGTGCTGGCAAGCGGATTCGATAATATATACGAGTCGATTCGCTTTTTGGACCTCGCCGTTCCCACGTCCAACATACTCGAGCCCGAATCCCAGGAAGAGCATCCGTGTCGAACATTTGGTGGAAAACCTGTCTGCTGCACGTCGGATTCCTGTCGCTGGGTGTTGGTTTCATGTCGGTTCCTGCCGCGCTTCGGGGCGAGGATCCCCCTTTTTCCGTTCCCGATGGCTTTGTGGTGCAGCGCGCGGCGGATGACAAACTGGTTCACGATTGCTTTTGCATGACTCTGGATAGCGCGGGGCGGCCGATCGTCTCAGGCCCCGGCTACCTGCGTACCTTGTTGGACGACGACGGCGACGGGGTCTACGATCGGTCGCTCGACTGGACTCGCGAGATCAAGCAAGGGGCGCAAGGTTTGTGGAGCGAAGGGGCGACGTTGTACTGGGTCGCCGACGGAGGGCTGTGGCGTTCCCAAGATACGGATGGAGACGGAGTGGCCAACGCCCCCGCGCAGCGCGTGCTGGAGTTGCCCACGGGAGGAGAGCACGACGCGCACGCGATCAAGCGAGGGCCGGACGGTTGCTGGTACCTGATCGCGGGAAACTTCGCCGCGAATATCAGTCGCATGGCCAACGACCCCAATGCCCCCATCGCGCGACCGCGTGCAGGGACGGTGTGGCGGATCAGTCCCGACTTCTCGCGCCGAGGCGTTTGGGCTCATGGCCTGCGGAACGGCTACGACTTCGATTTCTTGCCGGACGGGCAAATCGTGACCTACGACAGCGACGATGAGCGGGAGGCGACCTTGCCTTGGTATCGTCCGACGCGCGCCCTGGTCTTGGGACCGGGCTCGGACGCAGGTTGGTGCGGCGGCGCGTGGAAGGATGATGATTACCGCGTCACGATGCCTTTGGTGTTGGCGAGGCTGGGACGAGGATCCCCGACCGGTGTCGCTGTCTATGAACACACCTCGTTTCCCGAACGTTACCGGGATGCGGTGTTCGTGTTGGACTGGACGTTCGGTCGCGTAATCGCGATTTATCCTTCCGAGAACTTGAAACCGGACGAAAGGATCGCGGACCGTATTCCTTCGGAGATCTTTATGGAGCCGACCGGAACCGCCGGATTTGCTCCGACATCGGCCTGCGTCGCTCCCGACGGCAGCATGCTCATCTCGGTCGGAGGTCGAGGCACGATGGGGGCCCTCTATCGCGTGTCCTATGGACCCGCCAAAACCTCCGACTCCATCCAAGCGGATGGCCCGTCGATCGGATCGACCCCCTCGTCGTTCGCATCCGCCGTGGAGAAGAAAATGTTGAGTTCGGACGATGCCGAGGTTCTCGAATCGATTGTGCAAGCCCCTTCGCCGTGGAGCGCGTGGTCGATGGCGCAATGGCGGGCGCGTGTGACTCCTCGCATGCGGGGATATCTGATCGATCTCGCACTGGGCCGCCTCCCGATGGATGGGCCTGCCGATCAAGTGGAGAAGCATGTGTTGCGAGCCGCCCAGATCCTTACGCGATTGGGTGAATCGGTGCCGATGGATCAAATCCAACGCACCCTTGCGCTTTCGGATTCCGCCGTTCGCGCCGCCGCCTGGTGGCTGGCGGGCCGTCAGATCGCATCCGTCAATGGGGATGGAATCGCGCGGACCGTCGAACCCACACCCACTGAACCCACACCGACGGAGGGACGAAATCGTTCCCGTTGGGAAAACCACCTCGGGGCGGATGAGGACCGTTTGCGATGCGAAGCGATCGGCCTCAAGCGGTGGCCGATGGCGACAAGCCAGGAACCCGGGATCGGTTCCACGCCGGCCGGCAATGCGCTGAGGCGAACGTGGCTGTGGGCGCTGAGCCGAACGAACTCCCCTCCCGCCGGCAATTCACCCGCGAGCCGTATGGACTTGCAAATCGCCAAGCTCCTCTTTGGCTCGGATCGAAAAGCGGCAGAAAGAACCCTGCTCGACGCGATCACGCAAAAATTCAAAGCGAGCGCGAAAACGCTTTCCCAACGTGAGCTGATGGAGTCTCTGACCTGCATGCAGGCCGCGTTAGGTGATCGCCGTTGGGATTTCCCCCTGCAGACCGACGCCCCCGCCGATATCGCCGACGGATATCGAGGCCTCTATACCAGCCAGCTCACAGGATCTTCGCGAGACAACCTTGCCAAGTGGGCTCTGTACTTCGCGGTATTGGCGAAGGCTCAAGGATGGGAAGCGGTCCACGCGGAATCGGTTCGCACGATGGCGATGATGGAACCGGGCGAACCCAAATGCATGAATTATCTCTTGGATCAGATCACTGCGGAGTCCCATCCGACCTCGGACTTGCACATGCTCTGCTCTCTCGCGCAATGCGCGGCCCCGCGCACCGCGGCGTCGACCACCCAGACCGCGTCCGCTTTGGCGCAGATGGTACGCAAAGTCAAGGATCGAAGATTGTCCATCGACAACCAGTGGCCGATCCGCATCAATCAACTCGTGACTCGCTTGTTGGCTCGCGACAGCCAACTGGGGACCGCATTCGTCGAGTTGCCGATCCCTTGCTGCGACGAGGACCTCGCGCTGATTCAATCCTTTCCGGCGGCGATCCAAAACCAAGCTCGCGAAAAGATACGCGCGCAGCTGAAGTCGACGCCTCCTGAGCAATGGTCTGTGGCTCTCCTCAAGTTCGGGGCGGTGGGGCCGGTCGACGATGCCTTGAGAACCGCATTCGCGAAAGGATCTCAAGTCGAAACCCTTCGCCAGACCTGCCTCGGTTATTTGTCGCAAACGCCACAGGCCAGCGAGTACGAATTGTATTTGGATACGATCGAGGCTTCCGATCGCGCCCTCTGGCCCGATGCGTGGCGGGGCTTGTCGGCGCTCCAGATCCGCGATGCGGGGCGCGAGTTTCCGGCCTTGGCGAAACTCGTCTCCGCCAGTTTGAATTCCAGCATGCCGCTGCCGCGGCAAGCCATTCTCGATCGCACGCGCCGTGTCGCGGCCACCAGCCAACGGTCGGTCTCGCCATCGACCGATTCCTGGCCGGAGTGGGGCCAGTACCTGCAATCGCAGCTCGACGAAGCGCAGATCGCTGCATTGATCGTCCCCGGCACAAAGTCCGATGTCGCAAGCACCCTCAAGTCCATGGCGGGTCTGACGGGGAACGCGGAGCGTGGGGCCGGCTTGTTTCAAGCCAAGTGCGCCTTGTGCCACGGCAGCCAGTCCGCCCTCGGTCCGAGCCTGGCGGGTATCTCCAAGCGTTTTTCACGAGAAGATCTTGCCATCGCCATCTACGAACCGAGCCGCGACGTGCCCGATCGCTATCGCGCAGTCCGCGTCTTGACGGTCGACGACGAGGTCCTGACCGGCATGGCCATTTACACCTCGGCCGATGGTGTCACCTTGCAAGCTGCCGACGGGTCGATTCTTCGCATCAACCAGGATCAGATCGAGCAAAAGGCTTTTTCCACCGAATCGATCATGCCCAACGGCTTGCTCGAAGATCGTTCCCCGCAGGAAGTGAGCGATCTGTTCGCCTATCTCGGCACGCTGCAGTAGTCAAACTTCGGCGCACCTACTTGTTGAAAATTTCTTTCAGCAGATTCTATCGCGGAGGATCGATTCATGCGAATGCGTGGCTTCAAGCTCGCACCGACTCATGTCTTTGTGAATCGTTTGTTGCGATCGATCGCTTTCTCGAGCATCCTGATTTTCGCGACGCTCGGAATGGGCGTGCTCGGATACCATCATCTTGCTGGCCTGGATTGGATTGACTCGTTGCTCAATGCATCGATGATTCTCGGCGGGATGGGTCCGGTGGATACTCTCACTTCGAATCAGGCCAAGATATTTGCTTCGGTCTACGCGTTGTTCTGCGGTTTGGTGTTGGTCGGCGCAACCGGACTGGTTCTGTCTCCGATCTTGCATCGCATGCTCCACCGATTTCAGATCGACGAAGAGGATTTTGCCTAGGGAGACAATGTCAACCATCGCAACGCCTGACCTGGTTTCGACTTTTTTCGACCGATCCATGCAGCAGGTCCTCCGATCCAGTAAGATTCGAGGGGTTCGGATTTTTAACGCGTGTCGATCTTCGTCTCCGTTCGTTCCTTGAGGAGTTGCCTGATACCATGGCGATGCACAACGACCGATCATCGGTAAGCCGTCGCAAGTTTCTGACCACCACTGCGGTTGCTGGATCCGGCTTGATCCTGGCGGGGACCAAGGCCTCGGGAAGCATCCTCGGAGCGAACGACCGATTGCGAATCGCCGTGGCAGGGCTCAATGGCCGAGGGAAAAGCCACATCAAGGGTTGGCTGGAGCAAGAAAACGTCGAGATCGCATGGCTAATCGATCCAGACACGCGGGTGTTGAACTCAGCGGCCGCTCTGGTGGACAAGACATCGCAAGGGGACAGCAAGCCGAAGCTCGCTGCCGACATTCGGCAGGCTCTCGAGGACCCGAACGTCGACGCCGTCTCCATCGCTGCCCCCAACCATTGGCACACGCTCATGACGATTTGGGCTGCCCAGGCGGGCAAGCATGTCTACGTCGAAAAGCCGATGAGCCATGACGTGGCCGAAGGCCGCATCGCGGTCGCTGCGCAGCAAAAGTATGGTGTGGTGGTACAGCACGGGACGCAGAATCGCAGCAACGCGCAGATCGCGGGCCTGCACGAGGCCATTCACGCTGGCAAGTTCGGTCGTTTGAAGATCGCTTATGGTTACTGCTGCAAGCCGCGAGGCTCGATCGGCTTCAAGACCGCGTCGCAGCCTCCGGAAAATCTCGATTGGAGTCTCTGGCAGGGCCCAGCCGATGTGCCCCAGTTCCATGCGAACTACGTTCATTACGGTTGGCACTGGTTCTGGAATACCGGCAACGGCGACTTGAACAACCAGGGGACGCATCAATTGGATGTTGCCCGTTGGGCGATCGATCCCGACCAGACCCATCCGGTTCGAGCCATGGCGGTCGGCGGTCGCTTTCAATGGGACGATCAGGGGGAAACCCCCAACACGATGTTTGCGATCGCCGAGTATCCGAACGGACAGCAAGTTTTCTTCAACGTCCGCAACGTGAATTACGACGGATACGAGAAACAGGTTGAGAACGAATATTACTTCGAGGATGGAGGGCGGATCGTACGCAATCGCTACTATGCCAAGGGGGACTCCGAAGGTGTGGAGATCGATGTTCCGCCAGGCAAGGTGACTCCAGGGGGCAATTGGGGATCGTTCATTGCCGCATGCCGAGCTGGCAATCCGCAAATGGCCAATGGCAACGTCTTCGATGCCCATTACGGCTGTGTGTTGGGGCATCTGATGAACAACTCCTACCGCATGGGACAACCCATGCCGATGGATGGTGTCGCCCAACAATTCGCCGAGGGGCAATCGCGGAACAGCGCCGATGCTGCAGAGCATTTCGCGAAACTGCATTCCATCATGAGTCAAGGAGTCGGCGTTCCGTTTGACAAAGCGCAATACACCGTCGGGCCTTGGTTGACCTTCGATCCCAAGACGGAAAAGCACGTCGGGGAATATGCGGAATGGGCCAACGCGTTGCTCAAAGACCGCAATCGACCGGGATTTGAAATCCCCGCGATCGAAAAGATCTAGCGCGACTACTTCAGGACCAGGAGCAAATCGCCGGCTTCGACCTGGCTGCCGGATTGGACGAGGAGCTGCGTGATCTCGCCATCGCGGTCGGCGTTGATCACGGTCTCCATCTTCATGGCTTCGAGCGACAGAAGTTTCTGGCCCTTGGTGACGCGCGTGCCTTGGGTGACCACGACGCCGATCACCATGCCGGGCATCGCCGCGGCGATTTGTGTCGGGTCGGCAGGGTCGGCCTTGAGCCGCTTGGCTGCCTTGGTCTCGATCGATCGATCGACGATCTCCACTTCGCGCGGCTGGCCGTTGAGTTCAAAGAAGACGGTTCGCACGCCGTCGGGTCGCGGCTCGCCGACCGCCAGAAATCGGATGATGAGCCGTTTGCCTGATTCGATGTCGACTGAGAACTCTTCGCCGAGGGCGGGACCGTAAAAGAAAATCGGAGTTGGCAGGAGCGAGACGTCTCCGTACTGCTGCACGTGCGACAGGAACTCGTCGAAGACCTTGGGATACAGCGCGCTGGTCACCGTTTCTTGCATCGTCGGCTTGCGACCAAGTTTGCTCGCCAGTTTCTCGGCGGTCTCGTCGAAGTTGTGGCTTTGAAGGGTTTCGCCGGGTCGATTCGCGACCTCGGGATTGTTTTTCAAGATGGACCGCTTGACCTTTTCCGGGAATCCTCCCGGAGGCTGCCCCATCATGCCGCCGACCAAATCGAGAACGGAGCCGGGATAGGAAAGCTCGCGTTTGTCCTCGGCAACATCCTCGGGAGTCAGCTCGTTGGCGACCATGAAGAGCGCCAGGTCGCCGACCGCTTTGCTGGTCGGCGTCACCTTGACGATATCTCCCAAGAGGGTGTTGGCTTCGGCATACATCTTGCAGACCTGATCCCAACGCGGGGCGAGCCCCAGGGCTTTGGCTTGTTGGTACAAGTTCGTGTACTGGCCACCGGGCATTTCATGTTGATAAAGATCTCCGCCGGCGACGAGCGATTCCCCTTCGAACGGAGCGTACAACTGGCGCACCGCTTTCCAGTATTCCGACAATTGCGTGAGGGCGTCGGTATCGAGGCGGCTGGCGCGGTCCGAGAAGCGGATCGCTTCCACGAGGGTGTTGAGGTTGACTTGCGAGGTGCCTCCGGACATCGATGCCAGCGCTCCGTCGGCGATTTCGAGTCCTTCGTCAGCAGCATTCAAAATGGAAGAGGCTTGGATGCCTGCTGTATCGTGCGTGTGGAAGTGGATCGGGATGCCGATTTCCTGTCGCAGTGCCGCAACCAGTTTGCGCGCAGCCGCTGGTTTGCACAAACCGGCCATGTCCTTGATGGCCAGCATGTGCGCCCCCATCTTCTCGAGTTGTTTCGCGAGATCGACGTAGTAGCGGAGCGAGTATTTTTGCCGATTGGGGTTGAGGATATCTCCCGTGTAACAGATGGCTGCTTCGCAGATCATCCCCGACTCGATGACTGCCTCCATCGCGACGCGCATGTTCTCCGTCCAATTGAGGGCGTCGAAGACGCGGAAGATATCGATGCCGGCTTGTGCGGCTTCGCGAACGAATACCTTGACCACATTGTCCGGATAGTTGGTGTAGCCCACGGCGTTGGATGCGCGGAGCAGCATCTGGAACAGGAGATTGGGAATACGGGATCGAAGATCGGCCAGCCGTTGCCACGGGCTTTCCTTCAGGAATCGCATCGAGGTGTCAAAGGTCGCCCCCCCCCACATCTCGACCGAGAAGAGCTGGTGGGCCAATCGGGCGTAGGCATCGGCGATCTTGAGCATGTCGTAGGTTCGAACCCGCGTCGCCAACAACGATTGATGCGCATCGCGCATCGTGGTATCGGTCAGCAACAGCTCCTTGGTATTGCGGATCAACATGCAAAATTCTTTCGCGCCCAGCTTCAAGAACTGTTGACGGAATCCGTCGGGAATCGGCTTCGAATGATCGGTGCGCGGCGGCTCGGGCAGCTCCCGCCGGATCTTGGTCGAGTAATCGGCGACCAGCTTGTTGCCGTTGACCAGGGTGTCGGCAATGAACTGCAGGAGACGGGTGGCGCGGTCTCGACGCTTGGAGAGTTCGAAGAGCTCGGGGGTCTTGTCGATCATCCGGGTGGTCGCATCGCCGGCCAAGAAGGTCGGGTGGGTGATCAACGAAATGAGAAATGGGATGTTCGTTTTTACGCCTCGGATACGGAATTCCTGCAAGCATCGTTCCATGCGTCCGGCGGCTTCCGCGAGATTGCGGCCTCGAGCCGTCACCTTGACCAGGAGCGAGTCGTAGAACGGATTGACGACCGCGCCGCTGAACGCGCTGCCGGCGTCGAGGCGGATGCCCAGGCCACCTGCGCTGCGATAATGGGTGATGCGACCGTAGTCGGGTCGGAATTGATTGCTCGGATCCTCGGTCGTGACGCGACATTGAATCGCGCTGCCGACGACATGGACGTCCTCCTGGGCCGGCAAGCCTTGCGAGGCGTCGCCCAAGCGTTCGCCGCAGGAGACGAGGATCTGGGAGCGGATCAGGTCGATGCCGGTGACTTCTTCGGTCACGGTGTGCTCGACTTGGATGCGAGGATTGACCTCGATGAAGTAGAACTGTTTGGTGTCGGTGTCGAGCAGAAACTCGACCGTCCCCGCGCAGTAGTAACCCACTTCGCGAGCGATGGCCAGTGCGGCTTCATGGAGCTGGCTCGCCACGGCCCGGGGCAAATTCGGTGCAGGGGCCAGCTCCACGACCTTCTGATGCCGCCGCTGAACCGAGCAGTCGCGCTCGTGCAAGTGAATGATGTTGCCGTGTTGATCGCCGAGGATCTGCACCTCCAAGTGCCGGGCGCGAGAGACCAGCTTCTCGAGGAACACCTCGTCGCTCCCGAAAGCGTTCTTGGCCTCGCGCTGGGCTTGTTCCAAGTTGGAAGCCAGTTGGTCTTCGGATTCGACGACCCGCATGCCTCGACCGCCTCCTCCTTTGGATGCCTTGAGCATCACCGGGTAGCCCATGGAGCGTCCCATCGCGATGGCATCGTCCAGGTTGCGCACGGCTGCGGCGGAGCCCTCGAGGACCGGGACCCCCACTTTCTTGGCGATCTCGCGGGCCGCAACTTTGTCCCCGAGCAGTTCCAGGGCCTCGACACTCGGGCCGATGAACATGATTCCGTTGGCTCGCAAGGCCCTCGCGAATTCGGCGTTCTCGGAGAGAAAACCGTAACCGGGATGGACCGCGTCGATTTGGTTGTCCAGGCAGAGCTGAACGATGCCGGGGATATCCAAGTAGGATCGGATCGGCTCACCGGGTTTACCGATCTGATAGGCTTCATCCGCCTTGAATCGATGGAGCGCAAAACGGTCTTCATGCGAATAGATCGCTACGGTTCGAATCGCAAGCTCGTGGGCGCTGCGGAAAATTCGGATAGCGATCTCACTGCGATTGGCAGCCAGAAGTCTTCGAATCGAAGTCATAAAGAAATAGTGTCGATCGAGAAAATCGGAGGTGGGACGAAGGAGCCAACAAGACGGCTGGGGAGGACATCAGCGATCGGAGGGGAAGTATACCGCGCCTCGACCTGGCTGTTCAGCGTTCTTTGGTTGTTCTGACCGAAATGGCTGGATCAACGCGGAGGCCGTGGGTCGCGCGTCATCCGACTTCGGATCGGGATGCCGGCGCTGCACCAACCCCCGTTGACCGCAAGGGTCTGCGCGTTGATGAACTCACCATCACCCATGCTGATAGAAGCTACAAAGCGGGCTACAT
Organism: Planctomycetota bacterium; assembly: GCA_046342615.1. GTDB lineage: Bacteria > Planctomycetota > Planctomycetia > Pirellulales > Pirellulaceae > JBKCUI01. The sequence continues at coordinate 13,321 of JBKDPB010000200.1, forward strand.
CCGAGGGAGTTCCCCATCGCTGCAGCAACGATTCCCCCTGGGCTCTCTGGTTCCATGGTTCGGAGGTTTCGAATCCCCATTCCGTTTGGATCCAGCCCGGTGCGACGCAATTGACGCGGACTTTGGGAGCCACGCTTTTCGCGAGGCTTTTGGAGAATGCCGCGACGGCGGCTTTGACGGCGCAGAAAAACTGGCCGCTATCCCCCTCCATGCCCTGTTCGGCTTGATCCCATCCGAGATGGACGATTGAGGGGAGGAGCGGATGCGGGACCCCGCGAGCGATCATTTGGTGGGAGACGCTGCGGCTGGTGAGCATGGTGCCGCGCACGTCGGTTTCCCAGAGGGTTTGGAGCTTGGTTTCGAAAGGGAGCGCCGCTTGCGAGCCGGTCAGCACGTCCGCACCCGCAGCGTGGACCCAAGTATTGACGTAGCCCGTCCATGCAAAGGCGGCTCGGACCATGGCATCGATGGAGGGGCTGCTGGTCAAGTCCGCTACGATGCATCGAAGCGCGGAGTTGCTCGATTGCCGCGCTCGAATGAGCGCGATGGTTTTTTGCAAGCCAGCGAGATTGCTGCGTGCATGGATCAGCACATGCGCGCCGCGCGACGCAAGCTCGACGGCGATCGCCTGGCCGATGCCGCTGCTGGATCCGGTGACGACGGCAACAAAGGGGTGAGGCGAATCAATCGGAGGCTTCATTCGGAGGGGGTTCGTAATTGAATTCCTGCCACTTCACGGCATGGTCCATCGGTTCAATGCGCAGAACGAGCATGCCGTTTTGATAGACGCGGACGGTACCGCTGGATTGGCTGACGACGATCGCGATGGCTTTGGTGCGCTGGGTGATCGCGGCGGCAGCCCAGTGCCGTGAGCCGAGACCTTTGGAGAGATGAAGGTTCTCGTGGAGGACTTCGATGATCTGCCGCGAACGCTCGACGATGCCATCGGGGGAGACGATGAACGCGCCGTCCATCTGGGCAATCTCCTTGATGTCCTCTCGGACGCGGGGATCGTTGAGGTTGCGATGCTTGCGGCTGTATCCCTTGAGCGGGTCGAATCCGCTGTCCTTGCAATGGGTCATGACCTTTCGCGTGTCGCCGACGACGAACAGCGTACCGACCTTTTTTCCCTCCCTACCCTCGCGTCCGATTTGCACAGCGAGATCGATGACCGTTTTGAGGTTGTTGAGGGGGACAGCTGTTTCCAGCCGCTGCAGGTCGCGGCTCGTGAAGCGTCGCATGCGCTCATCGAGCTTGATGATGGAGATCGAGTCGATGCGCGTGGCTTCGAATCCGCAGTAGACCGCCACGACGTCGCAGGTGCTGGCCAGCAGTTCATCGGCGACCGCCTCGAGAAGGGCGTGCTGGAGACGCTCGAGCAAAGGGGCGTCTTCCTTGTTGAGGACGATGGGTGTCAGTCCAAAACCGGTGGCGGCCTCGAGGTCCTCCTCGCGATCGGCGGCGACCAAAACCCGCTGGACTTCCGCCGGAACCAGCTCCCGGAGCCGCTCCCAGTCGGTCGCTCCATCGAGCAAAAACAGGATTGCGTCGGCTTCGACAGCCAGGGCGAGATTGCCGGCAGCCTCGACAACACTGGTGAATTCTCGGGTGATTTTTTGGGTGCTCATGGATCCGCGGCAGGGGTCGCTGAATTCGCAAGTCTTTGTCAACAGTACGGTTAAGCACGCTTCGATACGGAGTGTAATTCGCCGGAGGCGATCGGGCAATCCGAATGCAGCGGCGGCGGGATGAACAATTTTGGCGTTGATTCTCCCTGCTCTCTCGATATACTTCTCTCCCCCGGGTGAGCCCGGTCCAGATTCCACGTTTTGCTTCGTTTTTTCGTTTGGCGGGTTCGGTCATGTCTAGGGCTTGTGAAGTTTGCGGAAAGTCACCTCAGGTCGGCAACATGGTGGAAACCCGAGGGAAAGCGAAGTACTTGGGGGGAGTCGGTACCAAGATTACCGGGATCACCCGTCGTCGTTTCATGCCTAACCTGCAATCGATCAAGGTCGCATTGCCCAGCGGGACGGTTCGCACGATGCGCGTTTGCACCCAGTGCATTCGCAGCGGTCGAATTCGCAAGGCGGTCCGGAACAAGCCGTTTGCCTTGCCCACGCAGTGAGCCCCCGCGCGATACTCGGTGGAATCGCACAGATGCGGGGAGTGAGGGAACGTGCTCAATCCGGATGAAGTACGACGGCTTGCTCGACTCGCACGGCTACGTGTCCCGGACGAAGCCCTCCCACCCCTTGCGGTTGAACTTTCGAAGATCGTAGACCTGGTGGACCAGCTGGCCGAGGTCCCCACCGACGGAGTTGAACCGATGGTCCATGCCTTCGACGTGCAGAATGTTCTCGCCGTCGATCAGGTGGGTGAATCGCTTTCGCCCGCCGAAGCGCTCCGCAACGCACCCTCCCACGATGGTGAGTGCTTCCTCGTCCCTCCGGTTTTGGGGTAGTGGAATCGTGTGGAGAATCAGGTCGTTCTTGAACACCGATCCTCCTCACTTGGCCAAGATCTGGAATGAGCACCACGTCGCTGCGTCGTCGAACTCACGCTGTTCCGTGAATCTCTGGGATCAATGCATCCTGAGCAAACTCTATTTCCAGCCCGAGCATCTCCTGCTGGCGATCGACGAAAACGATGTCGCGGTCGGCTTCGTCCATTTTGGAGCGGGCATGCGAGGCACACCATGGGGTTTGATCCCGCTCGAGGATGAAGACGCGAGTTCCAGCTCGGGCTTGATTCACGCGCTGTGCGTCGTGCCAGGTCCAGATCAGGAACGAATCGCTCTCCAATTGATCGCGCACGCGGTCGGATGCATGCGTCAAGCTGGGCTCGCTCGATGCATGGCGATCGGCTCGCTCGCTTCGAGCATCTTCTATCTGGGGATCGCGGATGGGGACAACCTGATGGGAGTCCTGCACTCGGACGCGCGGACGGCAGGTTGGTTGGAACGCAGTGGATTCCGAAATCTTGCCGAGACCGAATGCTGGGATCTGGCTCTGGACGCTTTTCGCCCACCCGTCGATCGGCAGCAAATCGCGATTCGCCGAACCTGCTCGATCAGCCGTATCTTGGAAGAGTCGCATCCCAACTGGTGGGTCAGCACCGTGCTAGGGCATTGCGATCAATCCAGGTTCCAGTTGATAGCTCACAGTCCGGAACGAGAGGAAATGGAGATCCTTTATTGGTACCCCGATGCGACCATTCGCGGCGTCGACTCCAACATCGCTCGACTGACCTTGCCACCGATCGCGCACGAAGACACCGGTCGAGAACGCATGGTCTGTTTGATCGCGGAATCGGCGAGGCAATTGCAGCAGGAACGCAAGCGAGCGATTCGCGTCGTTACAACGCAAGGGGACGCAGCGATGCATTTGCTGTTGCGACGGTTGGGTTTTCGGTTGACTCGAAACGGACGCGAGATGGTTTTGGCGAGCGATCAACCTGCGCCCGAGGCCCCCTCGGCGATCTGAGCGGCCGGAGCCGTTTCAACCGAAGCCGTCAGTGTCGGCGCCTCCTGTAGAGGCGATTCCGGTTTCTTGACTTTGCGAATGATGCCGCTGAGAGACTTGCCGACCGTCTTGCGATCGATCAACTGCTTGGTTCCATCCTCGTCGGCGTGGATCTCTTTGAGCTCGTGGCTGATGATCGTCAAGGTGGTTTGCAGCAATGTGACCACCAACGGCCCAACCACGATACCGATGGGCCCCAGCGCCTGCAGGCCGCCGAGAACGCTGAGCAACGCCAAGAGAGGATGGAGTTGGCTCTGGCCGTGCAGGATGAGGACCTTGATCAAATTGTCGACGGTCCCAACGACCAAAAAGCCCCATGCGGCCAGCAAGCCAGCGGCGAGAAATCGCTCCTCATAGATCGCCAGATAGAGGCAAACCGGTCCCCATACCAAACCTGTTCCAAAGAATGGAATCAAGGCAAAGATGGTTGTGAGGGCCGTCAACATGACCAGCGAGGGCATCCCCGCAAAGTAATATCCGATCCCCGCCGTCAACCCTTGAATAATCGCGGACAAAATGGTGGCCAAAACAATGGCGCGGGAGGTGCGGTCAAACTCGGCCAACAGCTCCATCTCGTAGCGGTCATCGAGCGGGCTGAGATTCATCAACGCCTGGACCATCCCCGGGCCGTCGCACAAGAAGAAATACAGCGACAGGATCAGAATCGATACTCCCACGATGAGCTTGATCAAGAACGCTGCCGAGTCTCCGCCAAAGGAGATCAGCTTGGGTTGCAACGAGGAAACCGCATTTTGTATGAGTTCGCGGACTTGTTCCGAGGAGGGGTTGGCCAAATCCTTGAGGAATCCGAGCACCTTTCCTCCGAGGATCGTCTCGCGAACATCTTGCCAGTTTCGGACCAACTGCCATGCGGACTCCTCAAGCTTGGCGAGGTTCCCGTTCTCGGAAACGGTCAGCTCATCCAGTGTGCGACTCATCCTCGCGGCGGCCAGTTGCGTGTTGAAGCTCAATTCGAGGAATGTGGATCGCGCTTCGTTGACCCACTGCTGCTCGGTGCCGCTCAAGCCATCGATCATCGGGCTATCTTGCTTGCGATCCTCTTTTTCACGGGCCAGCGTTTCCAAGGCCTCCGGATCGTCCAGCGCAGTTGAGAGTCCCGGCATCCATGCCCGCACATTCTCGATATCCTTGTCGAACGCAGCGCTGACCTTCGCGGCCAAATCGAGCGGCAACGTTCTGCCCGGATTCTTCCCCAACGCTTGCGACAAGCGACCGGTCAGTTTCTCCGACGCAAATCTCCCCAACTCCTTGGGAATCGCATTGAGCTGACTGCGAATCTCCTTGACATCTGCTTCCAATCGCCCTCCGGGCTTCGTCACGTCGGTGTACGAGTTGGTCTCGGAAACCTGTTTCTGAATGTCCTGAACCTTGGCCTGAATCGATTGCAACTCGCTCGCGCAGGGGGATTCCAGGTTCAGATAATCGTTGTCGCGCAGTTTCGCGAGCCCCACGCGAATACTCGATTCGTTGAAGTTCTCAATCAGCTTGGTTCCCTGGACCGCCGCCAGACTGAGAACGAAGATCGTCGGCAAAAGGACAATCAACACAATCAAACACGTGGTGATGCTCGCCGCTACATGGTCTCTCCCCCCCACCTTGGAGAGAACCCAGCGATGCAGCGGACGAAAGACGACGACCAAAACGACCGCCATGAAGACCGGTACAAAGAACCCGATCATGACGCGGTAAAATAGAACCCCAACCACAATGAGAATGGCAAAAAGAATCGCAAACGAGATATAGCGCGCCATAGAGGTTGATCACCGGGGAATTTGTACTACCTTTGAGCCTGCTCAATCTGTGAGCCTGCTCAATCGCTTTCGTCGGGATTCTATCACGGACCCCCTGATCTTGCACGATCGACCGGATGCCAACCCAAACCACCCTCCCGAACGAGCGCCCCTGCGACGCCAGCGGTCCGCTGCCCGCTGGCTGATTCAGTCCGTGGCACTCCTCGTCGTTGCTGTCTTTCTCACGCTGGCGGTCAAGCATGCACTGGATCAGTTGCGATTATCCCCGGATGAACTGGCGTGGCAGCGGATTCAATGGCCACCGCTGGTCTTGGGATTTCTCCTCTCGGTAGCCGCACTCTTTCCCTCGGGGATCGCGTGGCTTCGAACGTTGCGCGACTTTCGCTTGGCGGTTCCCGTCGAGCAGGGAGCGTATGCGTATTTTCTGGGACATCTCGGGAAATATGTCCCGGGCAAAGCGATGGCGATCCTGCTGCGCGTCGGGTACTTGCACCGCTTGGGAGTGCCGGTGCGCCCCACGATTCTGAGCGTCTTTATCGAGACGCTCACCAGCCTCGTCTCGGGATCGATCCTCGGTGCCCTGCTGCTGCAAACGATGTCGGTCCCGCTCTGGTTGCGAGGGTGCGCCGTGGCCTGCATTCCCCTAGCCGCTGCCGCCTTGGCTCCGAAACCGTTTCGATGGTTGATCGGACACATCTCCCGAAGTCGACTCGGGGCCATGCCAGCGCATATTGCCGAGGCGATCGGTTGGAGATTGATGCTCCGTTGCGCCGTTTGGAGTGTGATCGGCTGGCTGCTCCACGGAACGGCGGCATGGCTGCTCCTGATAGCAATCCGCCCTGAACCCGAGCTTGCTACGTGGCAGGCTTGGTCCGCATGTGTTGCGAGCATGTCATTGGCGGCTCTGGCAGGCTTTCTCTCCATGATCCCAGGGGGCGCAGGGGTTCGCGAACTGGTTGCAACCTGGTTCATCGCCAGTTTGGTTCCAACGCCTGTCGCACTCGCCCTCGCCGTCGCGACCCGTCTCATTGGCATCGCCGCCGAACTGACGGTCGTTGGCTTGCTGGCAATTTGGATCCACGTGATTCCACGCTTTCGCGGACCCCAGGGGACCCCGCCTGCGGCTCAAGAGCGAGGGATATGAAACCGAGGATGGCCTTTGCCGCTGTGAGGACCGCTCGAGGGTTTCGATGGTTTCTCGAAATCGAAATCGGCGGACATGCCGACGGAGGACGAGGGGGTTGGTTCGGACGTCGAGACGGCAGCCGGCATCAATTCGCGGATCTTGTGGCTGAGGATGGCCGCATCAAACCAGTTGAAGGACAGCTCGGGATCGGCTGCGTAGCGACCGAGCAATCGCAGCAATTCGGTCCTGCGCGAGGGATCGAAAACAAAGATGTACTGTTCTTCGCCGCGTACCAAAGCGAGGACGTTGACTTCGCCGCTCATGCAATCCATTCCGTGCCGAGATTCCGTTCGCTGTCGCGGCGTGCTTGTCCGCAACTAGCGTTCGTATCGACCGATCGGCCATCTGAGGATCAAACGACTTTCAAGCTGTCCTCCGCGTGCGGCGAGCGTCTCCACGACATGACGATGACAGCAGAAACGTATAAAGTCTTCGCTGCGTTGAAGATACGCTTGCCAGCCTCCAAACCGCGCGTCGTCACGAAAGTAAAAGTACTCCTCAAGTGATTCCGTGAAATCTTCGTCACTACCGTTATAGGCCTTCATGTAGGAGATCACGGGCTCGTATTGAGCTATCAAAGGAGGCCGTGTCTCGCGCGGTCCGCGGGGAATAAAGCCCTCCGGATCAGGCCATGGAGCTGGCACGCCTTCCATCGCGCTGGCTTGCTCGCTCGTCTCATCCACAGGCGAATCGGTGTGCGAGGCGGGTGTCACTTCCTCGGCAGGGAAGGGAAGCATCGGCAACGGAGGAGGTTTCGTCTGCGGGGGTGTCCATTCCTCGTCGGGCTCCTGGGCGGGAGCATCGACCTCCATCGCAGGCTCCTCGTGGCGTTCAGGGGTTTGCGTCTTCAATTGCTCGCGGGCCAGCGATCGTTCCGCTTCGAGTCGAACCCATTGCGGGATCTTCTTCTCGCCTTTGGTTCCCCATGGCAACCCATAACCGGCTGGGATGGGATGGAACCCTGGATTAGCAGCATACCAATTGACTTTGAGTGTCATGCGCGGCGGATAGTAGGGGGTGTAGTCCGTGATCGCGCCCTGCAAAACCGCATCCACACCGAGGTATTGAGCGAACCGCTGGAAATCATCGGGTGTCGACGCCGGGCGACGCAGCACGTTGGTCTCAAACGCCAACCATTGATTCTCCACCACGCCGACCGGAAGGATCTCGAAGCCGGGCACCGCTTGCATTTCGGCGTAGTAGGCTGAGGTGACACGCGAACCGCTCAACGTGGGTTCTTCGCTTTGGTTGCGAAAGGGAAGGATCGCGATGCGCGTGAGCTGCGGAAACGGATTGTGATATTGAGGCTTGTGCCGGATATCCGGAACCAGGGTGCAGCCCGCGCAGCACACTGCCAGGCCGTACGCCAGCAACCACGAGAAGAATCTCGCGAAGGCTCGGAGGCGGAGTGGATCGCAAATGAAACGAGCGACAGGCATGGACCGGGGGTTCATGGTTGGCACAAACAAGAGGCGACGCGCCGTGGCTCCCCCCTACAGCACATCGGTAACATCGGCCCTTATTGCTTTCCGGATGAGTCAAAATGGTCCGATTAGGTCAAGAATACGGGCGGACCTCCGCCCTCTGCCATTGCTGGTTTGCCAGCTATCGCCGCAGCGACTCGCCTTGGAGCTTCGCATGCACGCCCTGGGCGTTGCCGGATTCGGCGGACTCGGGTTCCTTGCTCTTTTGATCCGCGAGTTGGGCTTCGGATTCCTTGTTGCCGGAGAAGATCTGACCCGCGAATAGGTGTTGGCTTCGGTGATCCACGCCATTCTGGGTATCCATCGCCATCGTATCGTCTCCCGTCAAGCTTGAGACGCCGATGCGTTTGCCAGCGAAGCGGGTGCCGCGATAGATCGATCCATACTGGATGGGGCCGATCCCGAGGATCCAGGTGTCTCGAGCGTTGCTGCCGGCTTGGGCGACCCCGGACTGCCAAAGCGGTTCGCGGGTCTCGCGATCGTAGGCGAAGATCGCGACCTTGGCGGCTGCGCTTTTGACTTCCCGCTTCGCCACCGACAATTCGGGGATCATGGGGATGGCAGGCGTGTTGGGCATGAACAGGGAGGCCGAGGTCAGGAAGTTGTTGGCTGGCAATCCATAGGTCACGTTGTGTCCATCCGTGCCCAGGGCGCCGCATCGCGCTTCGCAAATGATTTCTGCGGTATCCTTGGCGTCCACCAGCATGCATCCGGCGGCAGTCAGTTGCTGGCGCAGCGCGCTGACCACGTAGTCCGACGTCACGAGATTCGCGGCCATCGGGATACCGGGGATCGGTTTCCCCGCTGGCGCGATATAAGTGGTATCGAGAAAGACCTTGTATCCGGACAACGGTCGGAAGTCCATCTTGGCGATGGTCGAGTCGACGGCGTCGGACATCAACAGTTGCTCGGTCGCCGTAACCGATTTGGTCGTGCCGCATCCGGGCAGCGTGGTAGCGGTTGCTGCGGCGATGAGGAAAAGTATCCACGAAGATCTTGGTTGACGTTGCATGATAACCGGATCGATTAGCGAACGACCGCGAATCCCTCGCGCTCCAGAGCTTGAAGCAAGGCGGGGCTTGGATCTTGAATCTGCAATTCGCGTTGGCTTCCATCCGCATCGCGAACAATCAGCGTCATCGATTTCGAAGGACGACTCGGTGTTCGATCGGCAAGCACGCCTGCCGATGGTGCGGATGGATGGAGGGAGTCCAGCCCGAGTTTGGCGATTTGTTCATGGATGATCTCCAAGCCCGTGTAGAGCCCTTCGTTCCATTCGTGATCTGCGGCATAGCAGACCCCGATCAGTTCTCCCGTTTCGTTAAACAAACCGCCACCGCTGCGGCCCTGAACGGGCATTCCGGCGACCTCGATGTTGGGAGCACCCAAGTAGCGATTCAATTTCGTGACCCGAGAATCGCGACGCGATGGAGCGTTCCCATTGTCGCAACCGATGCTGAAGACCCGGACCCCTTCCCCCAAGCCCTGGGCGTTTCTCGAGATCGGAGCGCAGGATACGGGGCGATCCGGCTGAAACGCGATCAGTCCAATGTCCTTGTCGGCGGCCTCGAAGTGAATCAAATTGGCTGGATAGGCCACCGTTTCTCCGCGATCAAATAACTCCACCGAGATCCTGGGATTCCCGCTGAGTCCTCGGAATAGATGGCCGCATGTGAGGACCAACGCTTCGCTCTCGTGGGCGTGGATAATGGTCCCGGTTCCAAAGGCCTGGCTCGTCGGCTCGTCGACTCGAATGCGAACGGTCGCTCGCCGCGCTACTTCGGTCGGATCGGCGAGAGGCTGCGGCGATTCAGGCTCGATAGGCGTCGGGATCGGAGCCGAGCGCTTGGTGATCGGTTGCTTGGTGACCGGTTTCAAAGAAAACGATGTGGACGTGGGATTGCTCGTTCC
>JBKDPB010000201.1:0-22822 GCA_046342615.1 Planctomycetota bacterium
CGTGATACCAGCCCGAGATACGATGTCGTTGTCGTCGTCCACTCGATTCGCCCTGCGCCGTTGCAGGGCTTTGATCCGCTCCAGCAGGACGCGAACACTGAATGGCTTGGTGACGTAGTCGTCGGCACCGACGGAAAAGCCGATCAATTGGTCCGCTTCCTCGGTCTTGGCGGTCAACATGATGATGACGGCATTCGATGTTTCCGGCTTGGATCGCAAGCGACGGCAGACTTCGATGCCGTCGATGACGGGAATCATCACATCCAGCAGGACGATTTCCGGCAGTTTCAATTGCGCTTGGTTCAAACCATCGCGACCGTCATACGAAAAGGAAACCTCGTATCCGGCTTTCTCCAAATTGTAGACGAGGATTTCGGATAAAGACCGATCGTCCTCAATTACCAGTACTTTGCTCTTTGGCATACCCGATCAACCATCGCTAAGTGGAATCATCGCAGTCGAATCAACATCATGACTGGGCTCCGGTACGCTGTCCTTGGCGATGCCGAATGATGATTCCATCCACCATGTAGATGACATCCTCCGCAATGCTCACCGCATGGTCCGCGATCTGCTCCAAATGCCTTGCGGCCGAGAAACAGTGCAGAGCAGCTACGATTTGCGATGGATCCCTCGCCATCAGGTCGGAAAGAGTTTCGATCACCTCGACGTTTTTGGCATCGACCGGATCGTCGTCCTGGATCACGCTCCGCGCTAGATCCACATTGCGAGAAACGAAAGCATCCAAGCTGGAACGGACCATTCGGGTGATCATCGTTGCCATTTCATTGATGCCGCTCGGGATCGGAAACTCCGGATAGGAACAGAGACTGTCTGCGCGCTGGGCTATGTTGCAGGCCAAGTCTGCGATCCGCTCGAGGTCATTGTTCACCTTCATCATCGTGGTGATCCGACGCATGTCGGCGGCCACCGGTTGATGCAAAGCCAGCATCTTCAGACACTCTTCTTCGATCCGGACCTCGGCGCGGTCGATCGACGTGTCGCGATGAACGACCTCCGCCGCCAGACCACCGCGTCGTTCAACCAAAGACTTTACCGCCAAAGCGATCATGTCTTCGACCTCGCCTGAAATCCGCAACAAGGAATGATGAGCCTCTTCAAGATCTCGGCTTAAGTGCAATGACATCGTTTCTTCCAGTCGCCAAGATGGTAACCGCAGCATGTGAAGGACGCGTTAATGTATCATGAAGACGCCGTTCGGTTCACCCCTCGAACGTACCATTCGCTCATTCTGCTGGGTCGCTGACCGGTTCGGACCGACGCCTCAAGACTCCGCGCCGCATGGCCGGTTCGGGCGGGATGGAGTGCGAGGGGCTCGGCGAATGATCCTGGAGATTGCCCAGGTACTGTTTCCGCACTTCCGGATGCTGTTTGACTTCCTCGGGCGTCCCTTCTTTCAGGACCACCCCCTTGCTGATGACGTAGCATCGGTCGACGGTCGAAAGAATTTCCATGGCCGCATGGTCGGTGATCAAGATGGAAATACCGGTATCCCGGAGTCGAAAGATGATCTGTTGGATGCTCTGCACCGTGACCGGGTCAATACCGGCATAGGGTTCATCGAGCATGATGATCTTGGGGTTGGAGACCAGACAGCGGGCGATCTCGAGCCGCCGTCGCTCCCCGCCCGAGAGTTTGGAAGCTCGCGACTTGCGGATATGCGTGATGTTGAACTGCTCCAAGAGTTCGTCGGTCCGTTTCCGCCGCTGCGACCATGAGTAGCCGAGCAACTCGAGGATTGCAGAGATGTTCTGTTCGACGGTCAGTTTTCGAAAGACGCTCGAATCCTGCGCGAGATATCCCATGCCTCCATCCCGCGCTCTCAGGAACATCGGCCAGTACGTGACGTCCTCCTCTCCGAGGAAGACCTGCCCGCGATCGGGAGTGACCATGCCGCAGGTCATTCGAAACGACGTCGATTTTCCGGCTCCGTTGGGTCCCAAGAGTCCAACGATCTCGCTCGGGCCGACGCGCATGCTGACGCCGTTGACGACTTTGCGGCGACCATAGGTTTTTTCCAAGCCAACGACGTTGAGAACATCCATGTTCATCGATTTCCTGTGCAGGTCAGCGGATCAATCCCATCCGCTGTATGTTGGGTAGGAATGGGACCGGAGCGTTCCACCAATGGGGCCAGAAGACGAGTACGGCGCGGCCGATCAACAAGCGTTCGGGGACGTGATGCTCGCGCCAGGATCGGGCGTCCGCCGAGGCACTGGAGTTATCGCCCAGGGGGAAGTAGGCATCGCTTCCCATTTCAAAGGTGACAGCCCGGCGCTTCGTATCGATGAGCGATCCGCTCCAGGCATCGATGTTGCTGACCAGAGCGTTTCGATTGAGGGCTTCGGTCGTCGAGCGCTCGCTGTATTCTTTTTCGGAGATGCTATGGTAGGTTTGCACGTACTGAGTTCGAACCCCTCCCTCGACCGATTCCTTGAGGAACCCGATGACATTGTTGTAGTCGGTGAAGTAATCGTTGGCGCTGTGCGCGATGTAATAGATGTCGCGTGCGACCCGCGCCCGCGAGATGGTGCAACCGCCGCCTTGGACCCCGATTCCAACCGGCGCGGTATCCAAGGGATCCTCGGGAGCGATGCGCGGGGTGTTCTGGAAATCCGGGACGGCTGCACGGACCGAAAAGCGTCCTTGGTTTCCCCAGGGGACCACCGATCCATCGATCCATAACGTGAGGGAGTCGTCGACGTTGGCGAGTTGAAGCTGGTGTTTGGAGCCAGCGCGCACAGGGGTGTCGGCCCGGATGGAATCAACCCAGGCACCGCGTCCATCCTCGAAGGCTGCCAAGGGCCTGCCTTGGTAAACGAGCGTCGCGGTGGCCGATCCTGTCTTGAGATCGATGTCGCAGCGATGCTCGACTCCGGCTTCGACCACCAGGAGCCTCAGGACCTCGGTGCCGGGATCGGTCGCAACATCCCAATGTCCACTCAGATCGCCCGTCCAGTGCAAACCATCGTTCTCCATGGGACGCGTATACTGCCGCGCCGCAAATCCTGTTCGCAGCGCGCTGGCCAACTCCTTAGGAGCAATCTCGCTATAGTTGGCAGGCACGGATCGGATCCGGCCGCCGAAAGACAAGCTCGCGTTGTACGCCGTAAAGTCCGTCACCAATCGATAGGAGTCGGGGGAGATCGGTTGTGGGAGCCCTTGCTGCGTCTTGATCGCATTCCACTGCATGGGATCGAGGACGCGATGCCGATAGCGAATCATCGCCATCGTCCCGCTGGGCACACGCTCGGCCTTGGCCGACCATTGGTCCGCCTGGTACCCGATCGTCCATAGGTTGTCGTTCCCAACTCCTTGCCACGCATCAGGAACCTTGGCCTGGATCAAGGACTTGGCTGGGTAGCGAGTGTCGGACAGCGGTTGCAACATGGCCTGGATCGCGTGGGGGGGCTTGCGTGCGATCTCAAACGAGGAGGCTGGCCGCTTGTTGGCTTCTTTGTTGAGGGGGTCGGACGCGGGTTGCTTGCTGACATACACGTCGCCGTGTTCGATGCGGATGGTTTCGTCCGTGAGTCCTACGCAGCGTTTGATGTAATTGAGACGCGCCTCTTCAACGTGCTTGAAGACGAAGACATTCCATCGCTCGGGCCTGGAAAAGACATACGCGAGCTTGCTGACAAGAATCCGATCGCCGGTAAAGGTAAGATGATTTGGGTTGTTGACCAGATCGAGGATCTGCGGCTTGCGACAAAGCGGGCAAATCGTACCGAAGACCAACTCGCCGGATTGGGTACCTGTATCGGTGTACTCGGAACTGGCCCCGCACTGGTATTGAAAACCGCACTCCTCGCAAACGACATCCTTGTGGGCACCCATCAACGTCGGTGCCATCGAACCCGTGGGGATCACAAACGCTTCGGCAATGAAGGCCTTGAACATCAGAGCCAGGACGAACGCGACCGCGAGGCTCTCCAAGGTTTCGCGGATCACCTGGGGATGATGGGCGACATGCTTGGGACCCTTGGTCGGTTCGGGAGTGCCGTCGGTAGGATGCGCTAAGGAGTTCATGCAATGACAGCATTCGCTGGATAGGGACGGAATCTTGCCTGGTGGCACTCTTGCCGGTCGCAATTATACGGAGAGGGGGCGGTTGCCGTCGACGGCAACCGGGGGCTCGGTTGCGAACGGTTACATGGCGTTTTGTCGCTTCATTTCTTCTTGGATCATTTTGCGGAGCTCGGGGGTGTTTTCTTGGACTCTTCGGTTGCCGAGTTCCGAGCCGCGTTGGAAAAGGACGGGCATTTTTTCCATGGCTTTTCTGCCGGTGGGCGTTTGGTAGAAGGCAGCGATTTCGAGAAGTTCCTCTTCGGTGAATTCCTCGGTGTACATGGTGATGAGTTCTTCCTTGAGGGCTTCATAGCTCAGGTGTTTCGACAGGAACTTGCTCATCACGGGGCGGAGCGGGGCGAGCTGCGGATTGGCTTTGATTTGCATGTCGAGGGTTTGATCGAGCACGGAGTTCATGGAGGTTTCGACATTGGCGGCCGTGAGCATCGTTTCGGCGGCAGCGCGATGGCTTTGGTCATCGGGTGCAGCGAGGGAGACGAATGGAGTGGTTAGGATCGCGCCGAGGGAAGCACCGAGAAGGAGTTTGCGAAGCATGATTTACCTGCGAGTCAATAAGAACGAGCGGAACGGATGGACAGAGAGGACCGCTCTGATTCTAGCAGGGATTGCAAGCAATCCAAACGTTTTGCTCCTTCGCCTCCCTCGCTCACCGGATCGGCTTTATCGTCTTTCGGCCGGGTGGTGTTCGACCGGGTCGAATTGCACGTTGCGATACAGCTCCGAGAGGGGGAGGGAGATGCCGATGGAATCCAAGACGAGCGACGCGTCGAGTTGGCGAGCATCGGTCAGTAGCCATCCTCCCGATGTGTGCCTTGTAAAGCACTCGACGAGCGGACGATCTTGGGAGATGAGGACGAGGGCTTGGAGCGAGGGAATGGTTCGATAGAACGCGGATTTCTGTCCACGGTCATAGCGTTCGGTGGACTCTGAGAGGACTTCGATCAAGACGGCGGGGTTCAAGGCTGTATTGGGGACTTCGCTGTCCAATTGCAGTTCCCCGCAAACGATCGATGCATCGGGGTAGGTATACAACCCGGCCGAGTCGACTTTGATACGCAGGTCACCGGTGTAGGCGATGCAGGGTTTACCTTTGAGCAACTGCGTTGCTTCTCCGAGAAAGTTGGCAGCGATCAGGGCGTGACGTGGAGTGCTGCCGACCATGGCAAAGAGTTCGCCACGGTAGTACTCATGCCGTTCCCCGGTCCTGGATTCATGTTCCAGGTACTGCGCGATGGTGATTCCTTTCAGGACCGCCGACATATCAATTGTCTCCGCGTATCAAGATCCGTTCAGCCCCATCCGCTTCCAACTCTCAACTGTCAACTCTCCTTCGCTCCCTGCTCGCTGCTCTCTGCTACCGATCTCCGCTGATTTTACGTCGGAGGAGGATGGTATTTTGGGTATTGAGATCTTCGCCGGGGATGAATCCGACGGGGACGGTTCGGTCGATGATATAGAACGAGCGTTCGCGTTGTTCCTCGCCGGAGGCGTTGACGTATTCGCGACCGAACCCGGTGATCGGGTCGTACTCGAAGAGTCCGACGGTGACCCAAACGGCGAAGACGTTCGACTGGTCCGTGACCAAATTCGGCAAGCGCATCATGCGTTGGTGGCGAGTGAATGCGTTGCGATTGGCATCGCTAACATCGACGGCACTGGAACCGATACCGTTTTGGTTGTTGAGCACGGTCGCAGGTGAGAAGTAGGGTTGGGTCGAACGACTCGGATCTTCATTGCGGTCCACAGGCCCCAAGCTTCGCAAGGGTGTCGACTCCGTACTGAAGCGGTTACGAAGTTGCCGATTCGCCTCTAGTTCCGCCGGTAACGGACTGGCTGGCGTAATGATTTCAGGATTGAGGACGGAGCTGATCTGGGGTCGGAAGACACCGGCGAATTGGGTTGGGAAAAAGCCATTCAGATGCGGGCTCGACGCGAGTGCGTTTGCCGCTGGGGTGGTTGCACTATTGAAGAGATCGGCGACTGAAGGGGTAAAACCGCGCCGATTCAAGAAGAAGGGTGCATCGTAATTGGTGACATTGCGGGTGAACAAGCCTGCGCCGTCCTTGAAGTAGTTGTATTCGATCGCTCGCAGGGCGGGAATCGTGCCATCGGACAATCGATGAACTGTGTTCAGGTTCACTTTGCCGGGTGCTCGGAAATTTGGAGTTGCATTGAACGGAGCCAGAAGGGTTGTGCCTGTCGAAGTGCCATCGTCGGGGTCGATCCCCAAGAATCGTCGCTGGACAACTTGAATTCTCGGTCCAACACCCGCGGGAGCCAACTGCTGCTGGAGCGGGAACCCGGACTGGTGCGTCGCCGTGTCGGAGAATGGTGAAGGGACTTCGATGAAATCAAAGAGCAAGGAGAGATCGGTGTTGGCGGGTGGACTTCCTCCCTGCAGCGTTTCTCCCCAGATCCCGCGATCGCTTGCGACCGACGGAGAAGCCGTAGAAGTCGAGTTTTGCGCGATTCGGGATTCATTGGAATCCAGGAATGAAGGTAGTGTCGCGAACAGGTGTTTCGGGTCGGCGGTCGGTACCCCGGAAACGGAACGAATGCTCCAAGTTGTTCCGTATCGGCCGGCACTCGTTTGCGGAACGAGCATCAACTCGTACATCGAAACAAACGGTCGGTTCAACCAAACCGGCGAGGTGATGTCTTCGACCCACCCGTTGTACCCGGGATCGGCGCCGATTCGCGGCGGTCCGAATCCATCGAATTGCTCGGTTGTGTCCGTCGCAAATTCAAGCGTATCGAAGCGGTATCCAACATTTGCATATCCGAACGACGTGGCGCTGTTGTGATTTTGCGTGGGGTTCGCTGGCAACTGACTCGTATACCCCAATTGAACCGGAAAGTAGACATCGTTCTGAGGGGCATTGAGCAAGAATGGACGCTGCAACGGGGTCTCTCGCAATTTTGCTGTGGAACTCGAGTGATACGACAATCCCCATCGCGTGTTGGCTCCCCCGAGCGACTTGACGCTGCGATTTGCGGGTTGGTTGTTGATCGGTGTACCGGCGGTGATCAGGTCGATATCCTTGTTTTGGCTTGCATTGAGCGCTTCATCGCCATCTTTGTATCGCGATTGGAATGAAATACGTCGCCCATCTTGATCGGACGCATTCGCTGAGCGAACACGATCGCCACCTGTGGCGACCGGATCCTGGGGATCATCATCGGGGTCGTCCCCCATCGGGGCTTCCCCGTTGAACACCGTCAAATCAATCGAAATCCAATCCACGGATAGATAGGGGTTAGTCACAGCATCCCATGGCAGGCGAGGGTCGGCGAGACGCTGCAAGACAGCGGTCCGAACATTCGGGTAGGTTCCTGTGAGATAGCAAACTCTGGCTGGATCATTGAGAACTGGGTTCAGGCTTGATCCGCCCTCGCCCAGTGGAGGAGGGTGATCAAAGGGGCGATCTTTGAGTGCACCGGTCATTGTTCCCGCATCAAACCACGTATCCCGCGGCAAATTGTTGAAACCGTTGGCTGCGGTGTCCAGGGTGTTCAAACGGTGATCGGGAAGGTTGCCGGCAGTCCAGTATCCGTAGCCTGGGACAGGGTGAGGCATGGAGATATTCAATCCAACACCCTGAGGGAATGGAGCCTCGGAGGCGGTTGGTTGAGTCTCCCAACTCGTGCTTGGCGCATTGGTCGAGATGACCAGTGATGGATTGGTCGAATTGTCGACCGCCGTCTGCCAGGGAGTCGCGAGGAGTGCGTCATCCCCTGACAGAAGAGTCGTTGTGACCCGACCGGTTGTAGCGTTTCGAACAATCGATTGACGGCTCGGCGCGTGAATCGGAAGGGTGGCGGGACTCGAGGGATTCAGCAAGCTTCGTATCAAAGCTTTTGGCCAGGGCAATTGCGGAGCGGGGGTGCGTGGATCTCGGCTGAGCGATCCCATGTACGTCGTCTCTCGAGGAAGCAGCGTCATATACTGTCCTCCTCGCAATGCGGCGGGAGTACCGGAGCGATTGAAGTAGACTTGATGCCGTTGGTTCGGTATGGCACCCGCATGAGGAATGAGATCTGGAACAGGAGTTCCGCTGCCCAGTATCGCATTGGATTGGCTTCCGTCGAGGAACCAGATCATCCGATCGAACTCGCCGGGTGTTGGATCTTGTGTCGCAAAATCGGTATACAAACCCGATCCCAGAATCCCTTCAATCGACCCGGGGGAGATACTGCCCTGAGGGTTGGAGTTGAATTCGACCGACTTGGTTGCTATTTGCGTCGCGGGAATGGACGGCGAGCCGCCCGCCGTTTGGTAGCCTTCATTGAGAGACTGGCCGATCCCATGGATGTCCGTGATGCCAATCCGCCACACGGGCAATCCGTCCGGAGCGGTTGCCTGCAAATTCAAGGCTGTATTGGTGCCGTCATTGGTATACAAGCCGTAATCGACCCGGCCGACTGCATCGGAGGCTAAGGTTGACGTTGTTCGAGGTGCGTAAAGCTCGAGGATCAAAGAGCCTTGGGGAAAGCGGTATTGATCCATGTCCTTGTCGTCATCGACTCCCGGGCCTAAACGTTCTGGAGGGGAATCAAGGTCCGTATCTCGCAACCGTTTGTCATGAAACGCGAGGGATTCCGTCAGCAGCAATTCCGGTGCTTCCATGCCCCAAACCACTCCGACAAACTGTCGGATCGAAGAATTGGTGACGTCCCTGTCAGGTGCCCAATAGGGTCGCTTGAGTGGAGGAACACCAGCAGGTGGACTGGGAGGAGGTGCGTAACCAAACGGTAGTATGTCGTACTCAAACCGCGTGCAAACCGAGTCGCTATCCCGGAAATCCACGACGTTGATCGCCCACTGCGCCAAGTGGCGAGCGCGAATCCGGAAATCCACCAAGCTGTGCGGCGGCGCACCCATGCCCGGAAAGCGATGTTCTCGCGGAACGATCAATTGGGCAAGGCAGTAGAGATTGCGAGCAAGCACCTGGCGAGAACCTAGACGTCCACGAAGGGGTGATGCCAGCGCGATCCCGCGGCGGTATTGTCCTGGGACCGCCGTCGTTTGGTAATTCGATTCGATCGCTTCGGATTCACCTGGTTCGTCAAGGACTCCGTTGCTGTTGTCGTCCGACCCATTGCCGAAAGGGCGATTGAGGTCCAGTTTGCGGCCTTGGGCGATCTCCATTCCGAACAGGACGTTGATATCCGAAGCGGTCAATTCCGGGTCATCTTCTTGCGGCAGGGAAGGCGTAGGGATGGTGCGCCGACGATAACGCTGTTCGTGAAGCATCTTGATCAGCCCCTGAAAGCCCATCAGATTCTCATCCTTGGGCGTTACCAACGTGGAAGCGTTGATCGGAGCGATCGGGTTGTTGGTGTGGACCGTCAAAAAGGTTTGAGCTTGGTTCGACGTGGTCATCGCGGCTGCCAACGGCGGATGGCGAAGCTCGACGCTTCGCGTCGTCATCAATCGAGTGATCTCCGAGCGGACGACACTCATGTCGGAAAATTTCTCGCGGAGTCGACTCGGCAAGGACGAGGCGTCCTCATCAAATTTCCGCAGGATCGCTTCGAGTTCGACCAGCGTGAAGGGATCGTCGCCGATCGACAGATTGAGGGATCGCAACTCATACGCTTCGTTGTCGGCAGGGTTCGTCTTGTTCAGTGCACTGGGTGCCGATGCATTGGCCCCCTGGATCTGACGGGACTCGTAGGCGAGGCTCCCGAATTGATCGAACGATGGATACACATCCGTCCGAATCCCCGTGGGTGCTCCGACAGAAGCGACCGGATTACCGTGGCTATATGGCAATTGCTTCTCCCGCGAAACCACTTGGCTGGTTGGGTCATTTCCAAGGAGTCCCGGCGCAACATCGCTCGGGTTGCGTCGAATGCCGTAACGATCATTGAAAAGAGAATCCGAGCCGTTCAACAAGAAAGCCGAGGGTCGAAATACGCGTTGTGCGGGGGAAAGCAGCAGATCCCGCAAAGGGCGCAGCGAGATATCCGCAGGTCCGTAGCCCAATCCTTGAGGCACGGGATTGCCTCGACGAACAAAGCCGAGCAAGGTGAGCAAGGAATCATAGCCGTTCGATGTGAAGGTGCCCGGCGACCCTGGATTGAAGGCGAGATCCGATTGCGCGCGGTCTCCATGAAGGTTGACATTGATGGCTCCATCCAAATCCTGAATCAGGATCGCAGCCAAAGGCTTCAGGGATTTACCATCCGGAGACTTGATCATGGGCAGATTGGGATCAATCCAAACACTATCGGCCGTTCCATCAAAATCGTTGTCCACATCCCAGGGGCCGAGTACCTGCCGAGCCACGTACTCGATCAATTCCGCGGCGGTCGACGTATCCTGCAAGCGGGGGAAATCGGGATGCGGGGCGAATTGCGGATTGACGCTTTCGAGCCCGATTCCCACGTTCGAATAACTCATCACCCGTCCGGATGAAGCATCGATCAGTCGAATCAAGTCGCGCAGGTCGGTAGGCGTCGGGCTGGAGTTATTGGCATTGCGAATGGCTTGTGCGAGGTAATACACCAACTCCGGGCGATGGAACGAGGGGATGATGTTCGCCGAGGGAAAACTTGGCGGGGCCTGGAGGTTGGAAATATGAGCGAGCCAGAAATCGTGCCAGTCGGGAACGTCGAAGCCCTCGTTGCTGCTGCCGCGGAGAATACTTTCCCCCCCATTGAGTCGAGGGTTTGTATCTCCGATCGCGCGCGACATCGGGTTGACGTAGTTGGGGTTCTGCAAGTAATCGTAATGGGGCAGCAACGCAGGTGGGATTTTCTTGACGTTGCCGCTGGTCGGAATCCGCATGACACTCCGCGAGTCCAGATTGCCGTACCCCAACGCAGCCGTGGCGGTTGTCAATGTGTCAAAGTCACCCATGCCGATGCCCGCGTTGTTGAACGCGGCATCGTTGATTACGTAGCCGTATCCGACCGGTGCGTTGGCGATGTAGTTGTAGCGATAGAAGAGCGACAGAAGACCTGTCGGTCGAGCCAACCATTGGTCCATCGTTCCCTGGAAGGGGATGTCGCGTGCGTTCACCAAATCCAAAAGAGTTCCCGAGTACAAGCCGGATTCGAGTTCCGACAGATCGATCAGAATCGAGTAATCGAAATCGTGACCGTTGGGTAGAACCGGTGCTTCCCCAACGCGATAGTTGGGATCAGGTAGATTCCCGTACGCAGAGCCTGTCTGGACGTATCCGACATACTTGATGATCCGGAACGACTGGCCCGCGAGCGGGCCTTCGAGAATCGTGATCAATCGGGAGTTGTAGGCATTTTCGAACGGACTCAGGATGGCAGGCGCCGCGGAAAGCGGAGGTACGGTTGGAGCCAAGCCGTAGAGTTCCGGGGCTTTGGGAAACAGAGACAGCTTCACAAAGTTTCGCGCATTGCCGGCGCTTTCGCGAAGTTGGAAGCACCAGGGATTGGTGCCGAGAGCCGCAGGAGGGCTCGTGAAATACGTTGCTCCGTTGGCGAGCAATTCGAGATGTCCAAATCGCCCTCGAATCGAATGCTGGCCGTAAATGTCCTCCAGCAAGGAATGCTGATAGAACGCCGATTTCTGATCTCGCGTGCCACGGATGGCTTGCTTGATTACGGCATCGGTCAGTCCAATCGTCGAAGTCGCGGATGCATTGGCGCGGATCTTCATGGCCTGAGCGCCCGCTCGCGAATTGCTGGCCGCGATGACGTATGTGACCGCTAGCAGCGAGAAGAGCGCGAGCATCCCAAGTGCCAGCAGCAATACCAGGCCGCCGCGACTTCGGTGCATCGATTTGTTATTCATCACTTTCGACATTTCCTTGTACCTCTCTCTCAAAAACGTGTGTGTGGAGAGTGGGTAGGCTTTCACTTTTCTAATCAATTGCGATTTGTTGCTCGTAAACCTGAACAACGTCCTGGAGTACCTCCGCGTGCACGATGGGACTGCCGGAAGCTGGGAACAGTTGGTACGGGCGGCCATGGATCCGAAAATCTTCGACCTCTCCTTCGGTCGGTCCCCATGGCTTGCCAATCACCCGCACCCGAACCGGAGGCGATCCGGTCCCTTCGACCGCGACCACTCGATACCAGCGATGCACCTGCCGAAGGAACGGAGTGCTGGAGCTGTGCCGGGGGATCAGGTCGCGGTACGACATTCGAGACATCATCAACCAAGTCCCCACCTTGAGCCGATACGTCGTGTCGAAGGAGGGTGGGCAGTTCAATTCGATTTCAAACGATCCCGAGTTGATGGCTTCCGGGGAAATGAACGTGACCGTCATCGGCCGTTCGGACCGAGGCAAATTGTTCTGCCAGTCGGCCCGGAACGAGGATGTCGTGATTTCCCCAGGATCGCGCTTGGAAAAAATGACAACGGACACGTCGTACAACTTTGGCTTGAATACGGGGGAAACGCTCCAAGTGCTCGCATCCACGTTATTCACAAGTCCCGTCGGGATCACCGGCGTCGTGTCGGCCGGCGTCATCGTGATCATCCACGTGGGATTTTGCGATGAAGAGGGAGACGTCATGAGAGACCCCGTGCCCGACGCGTAGAACCCCTTCGTGGGTGGCAGGGCGCGATTCGTTGCCGAGGTGGATGGCACCAGATCTCCGCCAAACATCGAAGCCAGACGTGCTGCAGATGCTTGGGGGAGCCAAGTCTTCGTTGCCATGACTCCATCCCCTTTAAGAAAACTGACCCGGCGCAATCGCGGTACCGCGAGGCAAGGAGTGGCCGTTGCCGGATCGACATCGCTTTGCCAGAAGGGAAAGACCTCTCGGACCCATTCGGGCGTGGGAGGTGCATAGCTTGGGAGTTGAGCGCCCCAAAATAACGGGTCGATACAGAATCCATCCCCGATCGCCGTGTTTTGAACCAGCGCAGCCGCTTCAAGATTTGCAACCATTGGATTGCCGGCAAGTTCCGTCGCCAGGCTGTTGTAGTACTCATCGAGCGATGCCATCGACAGCGGAACCCCACTGTCCACCACGCACCAAGGGCGCTCGGGCGACGGTTGAAACCCGCGATTTTCCTCGAGCATTCTCAAGGCGCTCTCGCCAGCGGCAAGCCCTTGCGTGATCTGGTAACTGTCGGCGGCCTGTCGGCCCGCGAGCGGAATCAGCAATCCGACGGCCACCATGCCGATCAAGATGACCATCATGGCGAAGATAACTTCGAGCATGGTCAGGCCAGCACGGTATCCAGCGGCACGGTATCCAGCGGCGAATCGCCGTCGGTCTCCAAAAGCATTCAACATCGATCGCCTCATTGCTGTGCCGTCTGGTTATTGCGAGGTGACATTTGAACTGTAGGTGCCCCGCCGCGATAGCTCGATCAAATCGCCTAGGCTCAAGGTGCCGGGGGCGAGACCGAGGATTCCGATCTGCGTATCGAGCCCGACGATGGGGGACGCTGTAATCGTTCCGGTCTTGGGAGACAGGCGAAGGACGAACGAATTCAAATCGGTCAAATTCTGCCGCGTGCCAGACGCGACGATCGCGTCATGCGCTGCCTTGTTGCGGCCTCCGATCGCGGGATCGATCGGCAGCACGATTTGATCGATCTTGCCAATGTGCAAAAAGATATCCTGCGTCGCATCGATGCGTCTCAGATTCACCCCTGAACGTTCATTCGCCCAGACATGGGAGAGCGTTCCATCCGGAGTGAATGAGAAGTAGACAGGTCGGAGTTCCGGAGGGGTAGGAACCGTTCCGTTCGCAATCCAATCCGAAGCGAAACGGACCCGATAGTCCGACAAGGGTTCCGGGATTGGGCCGGTTGTGCTGTCGAAGATCGGTCGGCCGTTTGGCGTTGACGACGTGTCGTTGCGAGGCGATTCATTGGCAAAGCCGCTCAATGAAAGATCGATACACATTCCGCGAGGCAACTGGACCATCTCAGAGTAAATGGGTTTCGGGCGACCATAAATTTTGAACGTCGAGAAACCGGGAGAGCTGATCGCATCGAAAACGAAATAGGGCGCAGATGCTCGTTCTCCCGATTCTTCCTCGCCGAGTTCATTGACGATTGAAAACCAAATGCCCTGGGGAACCGAATTGCCGAGATGCCGGTTGATGAAATTCTGATGGATCGACGGCGTTCGAGGGCTGACGATCGCGAATCGCCGTTTTGAATCGCCGAAACTTATTTCAGAGCCTGCAACCAAATGGGTAGCGAGGACCTGGAGCGCCGGTTCCAGACCTTGGACATTGAATGCGCGAATCTCGGTCGCGCCATCAATGTCCACCACGGAGTCTTCATCGACATAATCATCCGTTGGGAAATCAGGTATCTTCGGGATTGTGGTAACGCGAGGATGCATCGTTGCGACCGATGGCAGCATTCGCTCGTTGAATGGCAACGGTTCCTCCGCCAGGCTCATGCGGATGCACGCGTTGTAAGGAACGAAGTTGGAATCCGGACCTGTCACCGTGCTCGACGCCGTCGCGGACACAAAGCTAGGGAACGAGGACGGATCCACCCTGGACGAGACACGCTCCAACACCACCGCCACGGTCCGATTCTTGCCAATGGCTCGTGCGCGAGCGGCCTCGAAAAAGTTCTTGACGATGATCGCCGACTGGCTCGACTTGCGATCGGTCAGCACCGTCTTGATCGAAGGGAGGATGATCGCCGTGAGCACGCTGACCACTCCGAGGACGACCAGGAGTTCCACTAACGTCAGACCGCGTCGTTGGTTCATAAAATATGGCCTCAAGCCGTTCCGGGAAACGTGACTCACAGTGCACCTCCAGTTAGTTCGAGGTTGCTGATGTTGTCGGTCGCATCGGCAGCGACATCGTAGTAATCGCTCGCCAAGGGAATGGAGGAATTGAAGGCTGCGCGGGATGTGTTGAGTCTCAAAGCGCCCAGCCTCGAGGAGACATCGTTGCGTGGATACCAAGGGTCCGCAACATAACAGTCCACGGGAGTGCCGCAGTAGGGTAGATTGGGTTGCGGTGCGACCCCCAACGGGATATCCCCCAGGGAGTAACTCGGACTCGATGCTGGGAATGGAGGCCCCAGCGTGATCGGGGTCTCCAACTGCATGCGAATTCCAAATCGACGATCGGCGCCCGGTGAAACGATCAATGGTCGCAATCCGAGTAACGCTCGCTCCGTGGAATAAGGTGCGTAGCCCGGATCCGCCTTGCTGCGATCCAGCGGATCTCCCTGATAATCCGTGCCAAGGAGCGATGGGTCCATCAAGTCGGGATGGCTTCGAATCGATATGTCGGTTCCAGAAGGCCACCGAATCCAGCGGATAGGATTGCCGTAGGTGTCGACAAACTCATTGAGCCCATCGCCATCGGTGTCGCGGATCTCCGAGCGACCGAACAACTCGATCGCAGACGACCCGTTGTAGCTGCTATCTTCCACGATCAGATACAACAACTCCGCGTTGGCGTTGGTCGTCTCCCAGCCCGGGATGGGGGACAGCGCGCCGGTCGAAGGATTGACAACGCTCAAGCGACGGATCAATGCCCGCGTTCGTGTGGAAAGGGCGGTGACGGCGTAGATCTGAGCACGCCCCGGTGCGAACAATCCGGTGGGCACAGCATGCGAGTTGCAAAGCCAAAACTGGAGATGCTCTTCAACGTTCCCTCCGGCGTACCACGAAGTGGTCCATTTGAGATCGTCGGGATTGTCCGGCATTTCTTGCACAATGCTTTGTCGCAAACCGAAGAGCCGAGCGCGTTCGATAAGGGTTGCCGTTCCCTCTTGGTTCGGATTTGGCGGGGCTGGCGGCCCTGGCGGCAAGATGATTGCAAAAGCGTCGCCAGGTATCTGGGTCGTTCGATATCGAAATCCAGTAGCAGCCGAAGGCGGTACCGTCGGATCGATCGCTTGCGGTTCGACGCGGTAGTTCTCGTACTCCTGCATCCGCGCGATCAGCACTTCGTTGATCTTGCGGATCGTTCCTTGTGTCCGGATGTTGTAGGCTTCGGTCGCGGCGCTTCGGTACGCAACCACGAACATGCTCGCCACCGTGACCATCACGCTGATCGTCACCAGCAACTCGATCAGCGTCAAACCAACGCGATCCCGCTTTCGTTGCTTTTGAACTCGATGCATCATGATCGTCTCCGTTAGCCCGTTGGAAAACCCAACCCCTCTCATCATGGTGACTCCGCAAACGTCGGTCCATCGATGAAATTCGATGTGTTGTCATCTGCGGGACGGAGATTGGCAAATTCGGGAAGGTAGTAATTGAACGCTGGTGGAGATAATGGCGCGAAAAAGAGACCGTTTCCAGTATTCAACTGGCATGGCACCCCGGCGGGACACGTGAACAAGAACAGATTGCCGCTGCTGATCGCCGTGTTTACAGACTGGCATCCATACAGCTTGTCATACCCGGCATTCATGAGCTGGAACGTTTTCTCGTTCGAGTAACGCTGAGGTTTGGGGGTTCCCGCAAAGCTGTTGTTGATTTCATTGGACAAAAACGGCCGTGCGCAATTCGGACTGGAAGCGACCGGTCCGGGCACATAAAAATTGAAGTAACCACCCGCAAGTTGATAGGTTCGACTGTCGAAATACGTGAGCGGCACGCCGCCTTGCGCAAGCGAAGGACCTGCGCCGATGTAAACGGGAAGCAGGTCGTTCGGAACTCCTTCGCCGTAAAGGGTCTCGTCATTGGAAAAGCCGGTGTCCAGAACCGTCAACCGATTGGTTTTGAACTCGAAGAATCCATTTTCGCGCTGGGTGTTGTAAATCCACGCCCCCGAAACGCTTGGATTGGGCTTGAACGGACCTCCCGGTCCGGTCAGCGGTCGCTGGGGATCGCTGCTGAATCCACCCAAGAAGAACACCAGCGCCTCCGCCGAGTCCATGACACGCCCGCTGGCGATGCCCGGATCGATCGATCGCGCGTAAGGAAGAAGGGGATGGGATGCTGTCGTGTCGTTGTCGTTTCGGATGTAGCCGTTGGCTAGATGCAACTTTGGATCGAGCAAATTCAATTCCGAGATGATGATATTCGGAAATGCCTTGCGCAGGTGGGCTTCGACAATCGGCCAGGAGCTGCCGTCGGGGGGGTAGTCGCCATACTTTTCGCGATACCGCTCCACGGCTTGCGCGAGGTTCTCGATCTCGAACTTTTGCGCGCGTTTGAGGATCGCGGTCCGGGCGGCGCTGACACCCCAGGCCAGCAACCCGGCCAGGATCCCGAGGATCGACATCACGATCAGCAGTTCCACCAGCGTGAAACCGCGAGGACGACGCTGATGGGACATGGATCCGCTCCTGCATTGGATGTTGCTCGATATGATCTGCATCGGTTTCCCCCTCACCCTGCCCTCTCCCCCTAAGGGGGCGAGGGTATGTTTCGTTGTTGGCCCTCTCCCCCTCAGGGGGCGAGGGTATGTTTCGTTGTTGGCCCTCTCCCCCTAAGGGGGCGAGGGTATGTTTCTTGTTCGTCTATTGGTTATCGCTGGTTTTACTTGCTCAAGCTGGTGATCAACGTGATCAGCGGCATGAAGAGCGAAATCACGATGAAGCCGACCGCTACCCCGAGGAAGACGATGAGCAGGGGCTCGATCAACTTCGTCAAGCCTTCGGTCATGACCCGGACTTCCTCGTCGTAGTTGTCCGCGATCTTGTACAGCATCGTGTCGAGTTCCCCGGTTTCTTCGCCGACGTCGACCATGTTGACGACCAGGTCGTCGATCACGCGGGCTCGAGTTTTGAGCAGGTACAATCCCGCGCAGATGAACGCCCCAATGCCGATGGCGCCCAAGCTCATGAACAGCAGTTGGGTCGAGGCGCCGGCCTGCGTGACTTTTCCTTCGCCGCTCTTGCCCGCTCCGCGGCCTGCCGTCAACGCGACCGACAGCATCATCAGCCCCGGGAACGCTCCCATCCACATCCAATAGAAGAGGGCCAAGGGGTGGAAGCCCATGTAGGAATTCTCCTTCATCGGCTTGGCAATCGTCTCCCCTTCGCGAATCGCTTCGCTGACTTTCGAGTAGATCCGCTCGAACATCGCGTTGCCCGATGTCTCGCGGGTAATATTGAGGGCTTCCAAGATCGGAACACCGCTGGTCACCAACGTTCCAAGCGTACGGGTCGTCCGAGCCAAGATGTTCTTTTCCACCAACGATCCGAAGACCGGGACTTTGATGATGAACATGTCGTATCCCATCCGGCCATGTCGGAACTTGCGAATCAGTTTCCCGATCAGCCAGATCACCACCGGCAGAAGGATCATGAGCCACCAGTAGTTGACCACGTAGTCGCTCATCGCCATCAACAGCAAGGTCGGGGCTGGGAGCGGGAGTTCGAACTCCTCGAACATTTTCTTGAAGGTCGGCACGATGAAGTACATGATCCCCGCCAAGATCCCGGTGGCGACCAACACGACCGCGACGGGATAAATCATCGCCCCTTTGACCTTTCGCTTGAGCGACTCGGCTCGCTCGAGAAACTCCGCCAAACGTTGCAGGATCGTTTCGAGAGCACCACCGGCCTCACCGGCCTTGATCATGTTCACGTACAAACGACTGAAAACCTTGGGTGATTTCGACATCGCTTCCGACAACGTCGAGCCGGTTTCGATTTCATCGCAGATGTCCATCAAGGCGTTTTTGAGTTTGCCACCTTTGATGTTGTTCTCGAGAATGCGGAGCGATCGCAGAATCGGCAGACCCGCGTCCTGGAGAATCGACAACTGGCGTGTGAACGTGCAAATGTGTTTGGTCTTGGCACCCCCCATGGCGAACGGGCGCTTCTTCTTCTGCCCTCCTCCGCCCGCTTTCGCAACGCCTTTTTTGAGCGACAGCTTCGTGACGAAATAGCCCATCTGGCGGATGGTGTTCTGTGCTTCCTCCTCGGTCGTCGCCTCGATCACGTCCTTGATCTCTTGCCCGGTGCGATCCATGGCTTCGAACTGATACATTGGCATGGCTGAAGTTCCTGGGAGGGAAAGGTGTGTGGTCGTCGCTGAATGCGATCCAAATCCACCGACGATGGACCCTTATGAATGTAATCCAAAAAGGATCGACCCGTGAATGGAAACGCTAGGGAACCGCCACCTCGGCGACCTGAATTTCCGCCGATCGGTGCGGCGGGGAAATCAAGAGGTTGTCGAGATTGCGGACCGGAGTCGATGGGATGTGTGTGATGAGGCTAGGGGCCAGTCGACTCGAACCAGCAATCCTATTGTTGGTAGTCCGCGGGTGAGATTCCAGTTTTTTGGCGATTTTTCGGGGGGCGGAGAAAAAATGGCCATCGGCCAGCCGCGAGATCCCCGGGCTTAGGCGTCGTGGACGGTTTCGCGGACGACTTCTTCGGCCGTCGTGAGCCCCTCGAAGACGAACTTCTTGCCGTAGTCCCGGAGGGTGATCATGCCGTAATGGACCGCTCGGTTGCGGAGCTCGTCGGTGGTGACGTTGCGCATGATCATGTCTCGCAGGTCGTCGTTCATGACCATCAGTTCGAACAAGCCGATACGGCCTTTGTAGCCGGTATTGTTGCAGTTATCGCACCCTCGACCGCGGTAGAACTTGGTCTGCTTGCCGACGTCCTCGTTGACCCCCAGTTCGTGGAGCATTTCGAGTGGCGGTTCGGTCTCTTCGCGGCACTGGGTGCAGATGCGGCGGACGAGCCGTTGGGCCAGGATGGCTTCTACGGTCGCGGTGATCAAGAAGGTGGGGATCCCCATGTCCTTCATCCGCGTGATCGTGCTCGGAGCATCGTTGGTGTGCAAGGTGCTGAAGACGAGGTGACCGGTCAACGAAGCTTGGACGGCGATTTCCGCCGTTTCGAGATCGCGGATCTCCCCGACCAGGATGATGTCCGGATCCTGGCGAAGGATTGCCCGCAGGCAGGAGGCAAAGGTGACTCCGATGTCGTGATCGATCGGGATCTGGACGATGCCGTCGATGTCGTACTCGACCGGATCCTCGGTCGTGATCAGCTTGTCGTTGATTTCGTTCAATTCGGACAAGGCCGAGTACAGGGTCGTCGTCTTGCCGGAACCGGTGGGGCCGGTCACCAGGACGATACCGTTGGGGCGACGCATGATGGTTCGGAAGTTGTTCATGGTGACTTCGTCCATCCCCACCTTGGTCAGCGACAGATTGACCACGCTCCGGTCCAGGATCCGCATAACCACGCTTTCGCCGAACATGGTCGGCAGAACGCTGACTCGCAAGTCGACGGGGTGACCACCGACCATCAGTTCGATACGACCGTCCTGGGGCAATCGCCGCTCGGCGATATCGAGGTTGGCCATGACCTTGATCCGCGTGGTGATGGCGAATGCCAAGTGCCGGGGCGGAGGAACCATCTCATAGAGAACCCCTTCTGCTTTGATCCGGATCCGGAACTCGTCTTCGAAGGGCTCGAAGTGAATATCGCTTGCGTGATCCTTGATGGCCAGCAGGAGGACCAGGTTGAGGAGTTTGCGGACCGGGGCGCTGTCGGCCAAGGCTTCGGCGCCGTCCAAGTCGAACTTGTCCCCTTCGAGTTTGCTGACGGCTTGAGCCAACTCTTCGTCGGCCGCGAGTTCGGCAACGATCTTTTCAACGCTCAGGCTTTCGGAGGAGTAGTATCGATCGATGGCGGCTTTGATTTCGCGTTCCGTGGCGACAACCATTTCGATGTCCAAACCAAGGAAGGTTCGCAGTTCATCCTGGATCGTCAGGTTTTGCGGGTCGCACGTTGCCACGGTCAGTCGATGGCCATCGAATCGAACGGGGATGACGCGATAGAGCTGAGCCATCGTTTCGGTGAGTCGATCGAGCAATTCCTTGGAGATTTGCGTATCCCCGAGGGTGACGACGCGCATGTTCATCTGTTCGCCGAGCGCCTGGGCCAGTTGCTCGTCGGTGATCAACTGCATGTCTTCGGCGAGTTTGCCGAGCAAGGCGCCGGGCTGCTGCTGCTGCTCCTCGAGGAGCAATTGCAGCTGCTCATCGGTGATGAACCCCATGTCGACAAAGATCTGTCCAATTTTTCGTGTGGCCATGGTATATCCGTCGCTTGACTAGGAATGGAGCGGGATCAGGAGCCGTGGTCGAACGGCTCGTCGGGTGCTTGTTCATCCAGGATGCCGCGTCGTGCGTTGACGATCCGTTTGGCGAGATCGTCGGGGCGGTGGGCTTTCGCGAGGATATCCTCGACGGTGACCTTGCCATCGCGGAACAGGTTGAAAAGAGCATCGTCCATCAACTGCATCCCGAACTTGGCGCCGGTTTGGATGGCCGAACCGATACGGAAAGTCTTGTTTTCGCGGATCAGGTTCGCGATGCCCGGCGTGACCACGAGCACTTCGTAAGCGGCGGTGCGTCCGCCCCCGATGCGCGGCACGAGCGTCTGGGCCACCACCCCCAGGAGCGAGGTCGATAACTGGGTGCGGATCTGATCTTGAAGGTTTCCGGGGAAGGCATCGATCAAGCGGTTGACCGTGCCCTGAGCGCTGTTGGTGTGCAAGGTTCCGAAAACGATGTGTCCGGTTTCGGCAGCGCTGATCGCCGCCGAGATCGTTTCCAAGTCGCGCATTTCACCGACGAGGATACAGTCGGGGTCCTGCCGCAACGCGCGGCGAATGGCCTCGGAGAAACTCGGAACGTCCACCCCGACCTCGCGCTGGTTGATCGTCGATTTCTTGTGGTCGTGGTAGAACTCGATCGGATCCTCGATCGTGATAATGTGGTGGTCGTGGTTGATGTTGAGGAAGTCGATCAGGCTCGCGAGCGTCGTACTTTTTCCCGACCCCGTCGGGCCCGTGACCAGCACCAAACCCCGCGGCCGCAAACACATCTTGACCACCGACTCGGGCAACCCGAGCTGCTCGGGACTCAATTTGTCGTTGGGGATCTGACGCAGCACCATCGAGATAAAGCCGCGTTGTTTGAAGATCGAGACCCGGAACCGGGCCAGGGTTCCGAACGCAAATCCGAAATCCGCGCTGCCGACCTCCTGAAGCTCGCGC
The DNA here is from genome assembly GCA_046342615.1 of Planctomycetota bacterium. GTDB lineage: Bacteria > Planctomycetota > Planctomycetia > Pirellulales > Pirellulaceae > JBKCUI01. The sequence goes on from JBKDPB010000201.1 coordinate 22,026, forward strand.
TGGCATCGCTCCGGGGCAATGCTCTTCATGAGCTGCACGGTGTCATCCGCCTCAAGGACCTTGGTTTCGAGCTTCCGCATGCGACCGTGCAGACGGAAAACGGGAGGCTGGCCGACGACGATGTGAATGTCGCTGGCTCCTTGCTTCACTGCTGCTTGAAGCAGCTTGTCGATCAAAACGCTGGACATGGGGTTCTTGGTTGGACGGGTGGAGTAAGAGGGTCAGGAAACATTTTACGGCAATCGCGAAATCCGCAGGTCAGGTCGTGACCTTGGCCTGTTCGCCTCCGGCGCTGGCCAGGTATTCGTCGATAACCCGTTGGATCGCGATATGCTCTTGTTCGGTTTTCTTGGCGCTGCGGTAGACCTCGTCGAGGGTGGAAATGCCGTTGATCACTTTGCGGAGACCGTCGCAGTACAACGTGGTCATCCCCCCCTCGATCGCCGCTGTTCGGAGGTCCGCCGACGATTTGGCCGCGAACATCATCTCCCGAATCCGGCTGTTGATCAGCATCAACTCGTAGATCCCGATCCGGCCCCGGTACCCCTTCTTTTGGCAGTACGGGCACCCCTTCCCCTTCGAGAACTTGGCCACGGACAGGATCTCCTTCGGGAGCCCGGCATCGTCCAAGACGCTATCGGGAAGCTGGAGCGAAAACTTGCACCGGGTGCAAATCTTGCGGACCAACCGCTGTGCCAACACCGAGATCACCGAGCTGGCCACCATGTACGCCGGTACCCCCATATCCGTCATTCGAGTCACAGCACTGGGCGCATCGTTCGTGTGTAGTGTACTGA
>JBKDPB010000202.1:0-23759 GCA_046342615.1 Planctomycetota bacterium
AATGGGGAAAGGATCCCCAGGGGTACTTCAAATCCGCATAGACCGGTTGCTCGTGCAAGCACTTCGGGTAGTAGATCGCCGTCGGTATTCCTGCTTGCTTGAGATGCGCCGCCAGGGAATCGCGATCGGGTACGCGGATGGTGTATTGAGCGTAAACGTGCGTGTTCCCGGGAACGATTGACGGAACGGCACACACATCGCCGAGAAGCTCGCTGTAACGTTGGCCGATTCTCGCCCTCTCCTGCAGTTCCCAGTCGAACGAAGGCAGCTTGGCAAGCAGCACGGCCGCTTGGATCGTATCGAATCGTCCATTCGTCCCGACGAGGGTATGATGGTGCCGAATTAAGCCACCGTGGTTTCGAATGGCTTTCATCGAATCGGCAGCAGCATCGTCCGAGGTGAACAACGCGCCGCCATCCCCGTAGCAACCGAGTGTTTTGGCGGGAAAGAAACTGGTACTGGAAATGTGAGCGACGCCGCAGCTGCGATGCCCATGCTGCGTCGCACCGAAACTCTGGGCGGCATCCTCGATCAGCGAAAGCCCATGCTTTTTCGCAATCTCCTGGAGACGCGCCATGTCCGGCATCTGCCCAAACAGGCTCACGGCCATGATCGCTTTCGTTCGCGGCGTGATCGCAGCTTCCACCTGACTGGCATCGATGTTGTAGCTCTCCAATTCGATGTCGACGAAGACTGGGCGAGCCCCTACCAACGAGATGACTTCGGAGGAGCTGATCCAGGTGAATGGCACGGTGATCACTTCGTCACCCGGTCCTAATCCCAGAGCGCGAAGCGCGATCTCGAGACTCATCGTGCCGCTGGCTACGGAGATGCAATGCTTGGCGCCTACGTATTCCGCTAATCTTTTTTCCAACTCTTGCACCTCGGGCCCCATAATGTATTGGCCGTGCGCAAGAACGCGTGCGATCGAGTTGTCGATCGCATCCTTGAGCGTCGCATACTGTGTCTTCAAGTCGATAAATTGCATAATCTCGTTACGAAGCAAACCGAGTCAAGAATCAGAGAGTGTCTGGGAGCATCACAACGGAACGCGACCAACGGTATTTTTCCAAATGGAAGCCAATCGATCCTGGTATCGATTCTGACCGCCACGCACGATGTGATCTTGCAAGGCATCGCGCAGGCGCTGGCGAAGAGCCGCGTCGCCTACCAAACGACGGACTTGGGTTACCAGGTCATCGAGTCCCTGAAAAAATGAAACGCGGACTGGCTCGGATCCCAGGAGCTGACGGTGCTCGGGAGTATCCTCGACCAACATGCACCCTCCCGCAGCCGCGGTTTCGAAGGTCCGCATGACGTGGCCATCTCGATTGGCGTGGCGAGGGAGAACCAACGTGACCTTGCTCGATTGCACGGCGTCTTGAATCTCGCGCATACCGCCGATACCGCGAACCCATGCCTTGAGATCGGGCACCCGCTCCCAGCGCCCACCGTAAATGCACATCGAAAACCCCGCTGCATTCAACGCTTGGAGATAAGGGATCCGGTCAGTGTCGCACCCACCTACATACAACACATCCGCACCTTCACTCGTCGCGTCATCTTCGGAGAGGGTTGTCGACCTTTCATGCAGCGCCGGGCTATATCCGAAAGGCATGTACTCCACATTCCGTACACCCAAGTTTTTGAATTGCTCGATGTTTCGTCGGCGCGGAGTGAATATCCAGTCATAGGCTGCCATCGATTCCAGAAGCCAGCGTTTCCGATACATCGGGTTCCAAGGATCATCCGTCGCGAAATTTGCGGTCACCGTACCGGTTCGACGCAAAGCCTCTAATCCCTGGGCTCGAAGTGGCACCCGGCCTACTGCGAGAACCAGCGAGGGTCGCAAGCGGCGGCACTCCTCCACCACCCAGCGGCTATATCGCCCGGAACGAGGAAGGGACCTAAACAATCGCCACCAAATCCGATATACGAATGGATGCCCCACGGCTCGACCCGCGTCGAGCAGGGAGGAGGTTATACCGAGGGCTGATGCGGCCTCCTGGAAATGGGTTCCTAGATGCTGCTCACCCCGCTCCCCGAGAATGACTAACGATGCGTCTCCAGGCGTTGTGGTTTCGATCTCGTATGATTCTTCGCGCAGCATCACGAAGTCGATACTTCTGCAACGAGCAAAGGGGCAGTTCGAGCCATGATCTTTGCTATCGCCGCAACCACATGTCGGACATGAAATCGATCGATCAAGTTTGCGATCTGCGACTCGTCCCACGAATGCTCCAATGCAAAACCCAACGCGTCGGCAAAGCCCTGGATATCGTTGACGCGATAGACCAAGCGCGGATCCAACCGGGCCGGGATATCCTCCGCACATCCGACTTGATCGCTGACGACTACGGGCAAGCCGCTTGCCATCGCTTCATTAACGACCAGTCCCCACGTCTCCGACAGGCTCGGCAATGCCAAAACGTCGGAAACCGCGTACGCCTTGGCGATCTCGGATTGATTCAGGAATCCTGCAAAGGTCGCCGGGAGCGGTTGCCTCTCGCGTGAATCGCTCGTCTCGCAAGGTGCGTGAGGCCCATCCCATGCAAACCTGACTTCATGGTGCCGACGCAAGGATCCCTCCAAGGAACCCGTTCCCACGTAAAGCACATGCAACTTCGGGAAGCGAGGGTGAATCCGTTGGCATGCGGCGCTGATCTGCTCCGGATTTTTGATACCCTGCAGCTTGCCGCAAAACAGGACAACCTTGGCATCAGGTGCGATTCGCCATCGTTCCCGCAACGCATCGCGCGAAGCTCGCCATCGCATCGCTTCGGCATGAAACCTATCGTTGTCCACGCAGTGGGGAGCGGAAACACATTTCCTCTCCGGAACTCCCAAGTCCCGATAGTATCGCGTGTTTGCGGAACCTACACACAGGAAGTAATCGACCTTGCCAAGGAGCGGTTTCAGAAACAGCGCGCGGGCCAAGCGTTTGTACCAAGGCCGGTGCAACATCCCGTGGCTGTCTCCGCGCATCAGGATGGTCGCTCCAGCGCGTTGCGCGCGGGCAATCGCCTGCCAATTCGCTAAGAACCGCCAACCCTCGACCCAGAAATAATGATCCACTCCCTTCGGAAATCGCGATCCAAAATCCTCGATGAGCTGAATCCCGCGAAATCGATCGCGATCGCGCGGCTCTCGCACCTTCACGAACTGACTCCGATAACCGCCGAGCAAATCAATGTCCCAAGCAAAGGATTCGCCAAACCCGGTATCCACCCGCTTGGAGATCCCTTGATCGTCCAGGAAGAACACTTCCAAGTCGACTCCCGAGTCCGCAATCGCTCGCCAAATGGGGACCTGGTACTGGATAGGATGGCTCGCGAGAACCGATAGTTTAGAGAGACTCAACGGACCAAATCACTGGACAATTCGCGTACTTCGTTCTCGTCGGTGACGAAAGCTCGTCACGAATTACCGCGGTTGGGCACCAAAAGCCGAGGAAAAATGTACGCCAAGAACCTTTAAGTCTAGGTCCGTCGCGCGTGGGGTAAAGTTCCGCGAATCTTGCTTCCCCTAAATTGGAGGAAAGTTTTACGGAATCTTAGGAATTGGATGGTCGTAACAATTATCCCACCAACAGCCCGTTCCGCGGCGACGGCTCGCTAGCGGGTTGGAGTGTTTCGGTCCACAATGCGACCCATCCACCTGTCTCATTCTCGGGATAACCCATTTCATGAGTCACACCCAAGCTGCTGAATGGTTCGAAAATCAAGCTGAGCGGATGGCTGAGGATCTCGAGATCCTTTGCAACATGAACTCCGGCTCAGAAAACCTTCACGGACTCGAACAAGTCGCCGGTTGGCTACAAGACTATTTCGGGCCGCTCGACGTCCCCTGTCGACGTATCTCGTTCCCTTCGTTTCGAGTTCTCGACGATCGAGGTGTCGAGATCGAACAAAGCACCGGTCCTGCCCTGCGATGGGATTGGATCGCCAACGCGACGAGCGAGAAAGACGCGGGGCGAAAGCCACTGCTGATGACCATCCACTACGATACCGTCTACGGTTCCGATCATCCCTTTCAGCGATGCCAGCGTTTGGAAGGCCGTCGGATGCGAGGTCCCGGGGTGATCGATGCCAAAGGGGGGATCATCATCCTCCGCTACGCAGCACTCGCTGCCAAACAATTTCTCGCGAATTCTCCGCTGCGTTTCTCCGTAGTGCTCACCCCCGATGAAGAGATCGGTTCGCCCGCATCCACGCCACTGTGGCGCGAGATCGGTCGCGACTACGAATTCGGCCTCCTTTTTGAACCGTCCATGGCCGATGGATCCTTGGTTTCCACAAGGAAAGGCACCGGCACATTTGTTTTCAAAGTCGAAGGCCAAGCTGCACATGCAGGAAGGAATTTCCAAGCTGGCCGGAACGCGATCGTGCACGCTGCAGGTTTGGCCCAGGATCTGCACCAACTCAATGGACAACGCGAAAACGTTACGGTCAACGTCGGACGGATCCGCGGAGGCGATGCCGTCAACGTCGTACCGGATTTAACCGTCTTGAGGGCCAATGTACGTGTGGCTGACGGCAACGATCAGAATTGGATCGAAGCACGCGTGCAACAACTTGTTCAAAAACACCATGCCCCTGACGCCGGATATCGGGTGAGTGTCCACGGTGGTATCCACTCTCCACCGAAATTGCTCGACTCCAAAACGGAACATTGGATGCGTTGGGTCGAGCAGGAGGGACACCATCAAGGGCAGCCGATCCGATGGAAACCCTCAGGGGGGGCAAGCGATGGCAACAAACTTTTAGCCTTGGGCCTTTCCAATATAGACACCTTCGGACCGGATGGCGATGGACTCCACAGCGACCAGGAGTGGATCGACCTCGAGAGCTTGCCGAAGAAAGCGCTCCTCGTCTTTCAATTACTCGCACGATATGTCGCCGAAGGGCCGATCAACTAGGTGAACGGGACAGGTCATTGCGCCGCGAGAGGCGCGGATTTCATGTACGGTCCATGAAAGATCGTTTGCCGGCAACAAGTAGCGGGGCCCGTGCAACGAAATGTCCGCCAGCGCATCGGTCAACCCCAGGGAACGGGCCCAGGGAAAGGCGTAATCCTCCCATTGAATCGTTTCTGGATCCGGGGTCCGGACGCAGAAAATGCTCAAACCAACGCGGTCGAAAACGTCGATTCCAAGTTTGCCGAGCGTCTCCGGGGTGGGGCATGCGAGGAATCGGAGCGCAGGGCCGTCAACGTGCGACTCGCGATCATCGAACAACTGCTGAAGCTCGTCGCGCATCGCCTCCGTATTGGCCAAAACCAGGGTGCTTTGCGATGGAGCCTGCAACAGGTTGTCATGCAAGCGAGCGATCGTCCAGCCGGTGACGGGCTCGATTGCGTCGGCCGCGATGTCCATCGCTGGGACGAGCACGAACGATCGCATGCACATTCGCGGATGAGGAATTTTCAAATGGGGGGTCCAGACACGCGAATCCCCATGAATGAGGATATCTACGTCGATGCGCCGGGCTTCCCAGCGCTGTTGCCGCTGCCTCCCCAATTCCCTTTCCATCCGCTTGATGACATCCCAAACTTCCCAGCAGGTCAGTTCCGTATCGATGCTCGCAACCGCATTCAGGAAATCCGACTGACCCGACGGACCACCGACGGGAGGCGTACTGTAGAGTCGACTGAATCGCGTTCGATCGCGGCCGAATGCCTCCAGGATCATTCTCGAGGCTGCCAGCATCGTCTCGTAAGTGCTACCGAGGTTCGCACCCAAACTGATCAGCAACCTCGGCATGGGCATGTCCAGCGATCAAAGAGAGCCCCAAGAACCTTGGAGGGGACGGATGGCGCAACCCTCTATTTCTTGACGTTTTCGAGGTTGTCCACGAACCAGTGCACCTTGTCCTTGGACTCAAACTTGTTGCAATCCTTTCGTGCGTAGACCCAATATTCCGGTGGAATCGTTTGCCCCTCGTCGCGATATCGGAGACGATAGGTGTGGCCGACGGTTCCCTGAAACTCGCCATCCAAGCCGACAAAAACCCATTTGGCCGGCGTCTTGCGATTCCGAATTTCGACGTGCGGCTGATCCTGGTCCAGCCGCGTTTTTGCCCTTCGGACTTCACTGAGTTTCGCGCCATCTCGCTCCTCGTTGGACTCTCCCTCGAATTGGAAGCCGACCAAGTAGTAGACCTTGTCCAGGTCATCGGTTGAAAGGCTTTCAAGGTAGAGCTTGGCGATTTCCCTCGCATGCGACACATCCTTGTACGTTTCCAGCCAACGCTCGGATATTCCCCACGAAGTGGCCGTGGCACCGATGACGACGCCGACGAGCCCAAGAAACTTGGAGAGCAAATTCAAGCGAAACCGCTTGGCGGTGACGAGGGTCGCCGCTCCCAGGAGCGTACTGACGATCGAAACGGGCAAAATTTGGTAGTAGCCAACAGAAAACATCCCGACCAGTGACCCGAGAAAGCCCGCCAATGCCATGAGCGAAAAGGAGGTCGAATCGGTAATTTCGTCGCCTTCTTGGTGAAATTGCGTTTCGTTCATTCCCGGCATGTGGAACTCCGTGGTTGAGGGGGACCCATTCCCAATGGATGCATGGTACGAAACAACTTCATTCTCGGTTCGACTTGCTCGTTAACTGGCGCCATCCAGCGGATCGGCATCGCCCGCGGCGTGGATGCCCCCCAGTTTTTTCAGCAATTCACCGAGGAGAGGCGAATTTGCGGCGGCGACCACCTGGCCTTGCCAAGGGTCAAAGTCTCCGCCGTCGTACCGAGCCAAACGGACGCCAGCTTCCTGGGCGATGAGCGAAGCGGCCGCGACGTCCCAAATCTTCAGATGGGATCCGAAATAGGCATCCAGGCGGCCACAGGCCACGAAGCAAAGATTCAGCGCAGCCGAACCGAGCCGACGGATGCTTTGGGAGTGCAGGAGAACTTCAAGGAATCGCCGAATTTCGGGGGAATCCCGATCCATCTGGGGCGGGAAACTGACAGCGACCAAAGCCTTTTGCAGGGTGGCGCATGGGCTCGGCACCAGGGGATGGCACCCGGCCTGCGGGTCATCCGCGTTTTGGATAAATGCTCCGCCCCCAGCCCGCGCCGAGAAAAGCTCTTGTGCCATAGGATCGAGGATCACCCCCAAAACGGGCTTTCGATGATGCAGCAACGCGATGCTAACACAGAAATTCCTCAGCCCGTGAGCGTAATTGGTAGTCCCGTCCAGCGGATCGACAACCCACTGCCAGCCGCTGCTGCGCATCTCCTCGCCCATGAGACTTTCCTCACCCAGGAAACCATGATCGGGAAAGTGGTTCATGAGGATCGACTGGATCGCATGTTGCGAGGCGAGATCCGCGTCCGTCACCAAGTCGTTGATCGACTTTTCGCGCACGACCACCTTGTCCAGCATTTCCCGCAAAATAGAGCCGGCGCGACGCGCGGCCTCAAACGCAACGCTCGTCGCATGCCCCCAATCGAGTTCGCAGGATCCTTCGCTGTCGGGAATCAACATCTCCTCTCCTGTCCTGATTTCGCTATATTGGAGAGCATATCGAACTTGAGCATGTCATCAACCTCTGGCGAACCCACCTGATTCATGTCCTGGAATCTTCAGTTTCCGCGAGCGCGTTTTGTCATCGACCAAGCTCACATGGATGTCGATTTGGAATCGGGACCACGATGCTCGGTGATCGATACCGGCATGGTTTCCCAGGATCCAGCCGACCAAACGCTCATGGCATTCGAGGTGGCTCCTGCGGAGGCAACGCTGCCGCTGAATATTGAGCCTCTCGCGTGCCGGGACGCTTACGTGCGCGAATCGGACTTGATCGCAACGTATCCACAAACCTATCCCTGGCCATTCGGCTACCAGGTGGACTTCCGGTATCGATCGGACATGCCGGGCGGGATTCGAGCGATGGAGTTGTGGTTCAGCATTTCTACCTCATTGCTCGAATGCAATCCAAAGCTGCATCTGCTACCTCGCACCCGCTGTCGTGTACAGGGCTCCCGGCATGTCGCGGTTGCCATCCACGGCCGTGCGGCGTTGATGGTCCACCCGCTCGATCAAGCCGACTGCGAAGTCGTTCCCGCGAGCGATTTCCAAGGTGTCGGACACTGGGATGTTTTCGGTGGTTTCATGGAGAAAGGGGTCATCCGTCGCGCTCGCTTTCTCTTGGCCTGGAGCGGCTCGGCGGAACCGGATTCCAAGTGGGAGCGTGCACTCGACTCGTTTTCTGAATCGCCGTTGCCATTGACTGCCTGAACGCGCCGACTAGAGTAACCCTCGGTCGATACAAGCACTGTAGTCAAAGGAGTTGGAATTGGGAGTTCGAGCGGAAGGATTGTCCACCACGGCTTCGTCTTCAAAGGCTTCGTCGCGGGGCGCAAAGCGATCGAAACCGACCCGTGTCGACGAGGTCAATTGGTACGATCACCCGGAATGGTATGAATGCGGCTTTATCAAAGACACGCCGAGAGAAGGCCGGTTTCTGGCGGAAGCATTCAAGAAATACGTCCCATTTCCGGTAACGCGCATCCTGGAGACTGGGTGTGGCTCGGGCCGGCTCGTCCGCGAAATGGCCCGTCGCGGTTTCCAAACCACCGGCTTGGATCTCAATACCACCGCCCTGGCCTATTGCCGAAAAAAGCTCGACGAAGACGGACAGAACGCGGATCTCGTCCAAGGGAACATGGTCGATTTCGATTTCAGCGAACCCTTTGATGCTGCCTTCAACGCTATCAACACCTTCCGCCACCTCGAAACCGAAGCGACGGCGTTAAAGCATTTGAAGTGTGTTGCGAGACATCTGAAACCGGGCGGGATCTTTGTGCTATCCCTGCATTTGGTTCCGCGAGGTGGCGATCTCTGGGGAACCGAACGATGGGGAACCCGTCTCCCGGGACTCAGCGTCTACTATTCGCTAACCGTCACCGAAGTCGATCTCAAGAAGAGAATCGAGCAACTCAAGATCACCATGAACGTCAAAGAAGACGGTCGGAATTATCGATTGCAAGACCAGATTCGTCTCCGTCTCTACGACGTCGATCAAATCAAAGAATTGCTCGGCAAGGTCAAGCAACTCAAGCTCGCTGGCGTATATGACTTCTGGTTCAATATCCGCGAACCGCGCCGGCTGACCCACTCGATCTGCGATACAGTTCTCATTCTCCAGCGCGTCTAGTGTCCGATCTCCATCGGCCAAACGCCCGCTGAGCCATGTGATCGATGGAAACATACAGGGCGGCTGACGCCAAACCGCCCGTCGGTCCACCGGCCACCGTGCCGGTCAGGGCGGCAGCAATCGTTCCAGCCGTCTTTCCGATTCGGTCGGCCTGCTGATGCTCCAGCGAGCAACGCCTGGAAGCAGCGTAGGCAGATTGCCTCGCAACCTCCCCCACGACGCTTGCAACCCCTGCCGCACGATGGATCGCCATGCGAGGCAAACCGCCCGCTGCCGCGAAGGTCGCTGCTCGAGCCGAGCAAGATACCATCCCCGCCAACCCAGCTCGAAGGAACGATCCGATCACCCGATCCGCTTGGTGGCTGACGGCATCCCCCGTTTTGCAGGCGCGAGCGAAATGCTCGCAGTTGCCCAGTGCCAAGTGATAACCCGATAGCCCGACCGAGCGGATAGCTCGCTCAACAACCTCTGCCGACGGAAGTGCGTTGGAGACCGATTCCACTCGGACCGATTTCCCATCGGCAAAGACATCCCATGCCACGCGTTGCACCCGCATCGAGGACTCGTTTTCGTCGGTCGCCAAATGAACGACGCTTCCATCGCCAATATCGACCCCGTAGTGCCGATAGGGAACCACACCCCACACGCATGGGATCGAAATCAAATCACCTAACGCCATGACACACCTCCTCCCCGGAATCTCGGGCAATGGCACAGAATTCTAGGCTCGAACCGGTTCAGATCCAGGCGCTAGCCCATGAAATCGACCAACAAAAAAAGCCGCGGGCACAGAGCGAGCGGCTTTTTGGGAGAGCTTGAGAATCTTCGAACCAGCAAACCGCCCAAGCGAATGGTCGCACAAGTTGCTCGGCACCATCGGGGCTCGCGGGGCGCAGCTTATTGAAACGACCGACCGCAACCGCAGGACTTCACGGCGTTGGGGTTATCGAACGTGAAACCTTGGCGTTCGAGGCTGGTGTACCAACCCAATGTGGTTCCTTCGAGAAGCAGAGCACTCTTCTTGTCGACGACGACAGACACCCCGTTTTGTTCGATCCGCGTGTCCTTGGCGTCGTCGAATTTGTCGTCGAAGTTGAGAGAATACTCAAAACCACTACATCCCCCGGCGACGACACCGACGCGAACGAATGTTTCTTCTCCAAATTGAGCCTCGGAATGGGCTCGCTTCAACTGCTCCGCGGCTTCGGGCGTAACACTGATCGCCATACGCAACCTCTTGAATCGATGAAAAACGAGTGGATTTCTGGGACGCAGTACCGGGCAGTTTGCCGTTCCCGCCCTCGGGCGTCCTACGCTGTATGGTATGCAACACGGGCAGGGGGTGGCAAGCCAAATTTGCCTTTGCAAGATCGGGCGAGGTAGTTATTCTTAGGCCTCCAGCGGCCGAGCGGGTTCGACGCTGGCCCCAGGGCGGTAGTCCCCTGGACACTCATGCAAGGGAATCATCAAAAAATCATGGTAAAACCCCACCGAAAGCTGAAAAAAGCCAACCACGGGCAACGGGCCGCCAACAGCAAGGCCCGCAAGGCAAAACGCCGCAAGGTCCGAACCTAATTCCCTTCCTCAAAGTCCTCTAGGATTTGTTGATAGGATCTATTTCCATGGCCGCAAAAGATTTCATCGTGGATCCGGACACGATCGATTTCAGCCATGTGGTCGCGGACATCGAGGAAATTCGAAAATTCAATCCCCAGCGTTTCGAGATGGAACAGCTGACGGCGATCGTGTTCGAAGATCCGGTTCGGGTTGCATGTGTCGGATACAAGGATGTTACCGAGCATGAGTTTTGGGTGCGCGGCCACATGCCGGGCATGCCGCTCATGCCTGGAGTTGTTATGCTCGAAGCGGTGGCCCAGGTCTGCTGCTACTGTTCGCACAAATATAAGCTGCTCGGGGATTCCCTCGTCGGTTTTGGCGGGCTGGAAGACGTCCGCTTCCGTGAACCGGTTGTGCCTGGCGATCGCTTGATCGTCATGTGCGAACTTCTCAAGCTACGGAAGCCCTACTTGCTCGTGTGTCGCTTTCAGGGCGTCGTCGGTCGAAACATCGTCGTCGACGGCCAACTCAAGGGGATCCCTATTCCGGTGGATGCGTTGCGCAAGCAGCAGGGCGTCGGATCCTAGGGTCCGATCTTCTTCTCCCCTTTCGCTTCACTCTTGGTTGGAACCGGAACGGTTACGCTCCTGGACGGGATTCCGTAGATGTCATTCTTGGATTGACGGGAGAACGGCTGGGCAAGTTCGACGCCGGCGACGAGAGCCAGCAGCAGCGTGACGATAAAATAGATCGCGTAGTGCAGGAAGGATTGACCAACCTCCAACTCGCACGCGCCCACGGAGACAGCGATGCCGAGCCCGAACATCAGCGCCAGGAAGATCGCCAACTGAATGGGCTCAACGTCGGCCAGCGTGCGGTTGCCGAAGTAGTACGCCAACCCCATGTACAAGCCCCATGTTGACGCAAAGACTGCGGCGCAGATCCCCAATCGAATCCATCGCTCCTTGCCGATGTATCCCCCGAGTTCGTCATCTTTGAAGAACGTGTAGCCCATCGATGCCAGCGGATAGGCGAGAGCGATGCAAGCCAAGGCCAGAACCCAGGTTGGAGGGGACTGCGCCATCACACGAAGGGCGATGGCGCCGATGAGACAAAGGATGGCGACGGTCGCTGCGATCGCGATTTGCCACGTCGACGGATTGAATTCCACACGTCGCAGCGGCTTCAACACGGGCCGACCCGCAGAGTCCTTCGGACCCGATGTCTCGGGCGCGTGGATCACAACTTCCTGGGACTTGTCTGGAACCGTGATTACCTGTTTGCACTTCGGGCACGGCCCCTGCTTGCCGGCGAACTTATCGCTGACGCTAAAGCGTGCAAGACAGCCTGGGCAGGTCACTTGAATTGGCATGGCAATAGAAAAAAGATGAGTGGTCTTGAGTTATTTCATCTATTGTAATCGAATCGGAATTATCGAGGTCAAGCAGCAGCGAGATCGAGCCGGGAAAGAGCCATGGAAGAACAGAAACACTTGGTAAATGTCGTCCTATTCCAGCCGGAGATCCCGCAGAACACCGGGAACATTGGCAGAACCTGTGTCGCCTTGCAAGCGAAACTATGGATCGTCCGCCCGACCGGTTTCCGACTCGATGATCGCTCGTTGGAGCGTGCAGGTTTGGATTACTGGAAGTATTTGCCGTGGGAAGTCATCGATTCGTGGGACGAGATGACCCGCCGGCTGGATCTGAGCCGTACCTGGTTCTTTACGAAATTCGCAACGAAACTCTACACCGAAGTTGCCTATCAACCCGGCGACTGGCTCGTCTTCGGCGCTGAGACCAGCGGACTTCCCGAGAGCATCCGCACCGCTCACGCATCGCAATGCCTTAGGCTTCCAATGACAGGGCCCGTTCGCAGCCTGAATCTTTCTGTCGCCGCCGGGGTCGCGATGTACGAAGTTTTCCGACAATGCGGGGTTGGAGATACGAGCGGTTGACCGTACTGGCTAGCGATCCGGACTTTCCGGTATGATGTTGGATGGGTTGGGTTCATCCTCTTCTGAAGCCGACCTCAGGATGAGGTTTAGGTCTCTTCAGATGGTCTGCCAATGAGTATTCGCGTCGCACTGCATCATGAAACGGTTTATCGCTACGATCGCTTGGTGACGCTGGGGCCTCAGATTGTTCGGCTGAGACCCGCTCCGCATTGCAGGACGAGCATCTTCAGTTACTCGATGCGAGTGACACCCGAGCCACACTTTTGCAATTGGCAGCAGGATCCCCAGGGAAACTATCTCGCGCGACTGGTCTTCCCGAAAAAGACTCGCAATATGTCGATCGAAGTGGACCTGGTTGCCGACATGACGGCTATCAATCCATTCGACTTTTTTCTTGAGCCCTATGCGGAATTGTTTCCCTTCCGCTATGAGGATTGGCTCCTCAAGGAACTGGCGCCGTTCCTGCATACGATTCACGGCATGCCGAAACTGAAGGAGTGGGTCGACGCAATCGACCGGACCCCCAGACCGACCATCCAAGGGATCACCGACCTGAATCGCCGAGTCCATTCCGCGATCCAGTACGAGATCCGAATGGAACCAGGAGTGCAGACGCCGGAGGAGACGCTGCAGCGTGCCAGCGGATCTTGTCGCGATTCCGCATGGTTGCTGGTGCAAATCTTTCGACACCTCGGAGTCGCGGCGCGCTTCGCTTCGGGATACCTGATCCAACTCGCTCCCGACGTAAAATCCATCGATGGCCCAAGCGGTCCCGAAGAGGATTTCACCGATCTCCACGCTTGGGCGGAGGTATACCTGCCCGGTGCGGGCTGGGTCGGTCTTGACCCCACCAGCGGATTGATGTGCGGAGAAGGACATCTGCCGCTGGCCTGCACGCCGGAACCCTCGAGTGCCTCCCCAATCACAGGAACTGTCGATCAGGCAGAATGCGAATTCTCCTTCTCGATGTCCATCAAACGGATCCATGAGGATCCGAGATCGACCAAACCCTATACCGACCCGCAGTGGCAACGCATTGAGAACTTGGGAAGGAGCGTCGACCAGCAATTCGAAACCGATGATGCTCGGCTGACGTTTGGCGGGGAACCGACTTTTGTTTCCATGGACGACATGCAGGGTGAGGAATGGAATCAATCGGCCGTGGGTCCCACCAAACGCATGATCTCCGGCGCATTGATCAAGCGATTGCGTCAACGCTTTGCGCCGGGCGGCCTCCTCCACTATGGGCAAGGAAAATGGTATCCCGGCGAATCCCTGCCGCGTTGGGCGTTGACCTGCCTGTGGAGGATCGATGGGGAACCGATCTGGCACGATGACCGATGGATCGCCGATGAGTCTCGCGATTACGGTTTCACCTTTACGCAGGCCCGCGCATACACCGAAAAACTGGCTTCCCACTTGGGAGTGGATCCGCGATGGATGATGCCCGCCTACGAGGATCTGTACTATTACCTCTGGCGCGAACAGCGACTCCCGATCAATATTCTGCCGTGGGATCCCAACTTGGAAAATCCCGAGGAACGAGCTCGCCTGTCGCGTGTCTTCCAGCGCGGCTTGAACCAACCGGTCGGCATCGTCTTGCCGATCCGTCGCCAATGGTGGCAAGGAAGCCGATCCTGGCAGAGTGGACCTTGGCCGGTGCGACCGGAAAAGCTGTTTCTTTTGCCGGGCGATTCCTCAATTGGCTTGAGATTGCCGCTCGACACTCTCCCGTTTACCTCGAATGCCGATGCGGGAATCGTCACCCCGCTGGACCCCTTCGCACGCCGGCCGCCTTTACCCCCGAGTGCGGCGATACGCCAACAATTTGCTAGCCCCGCGTCGCGCCCGACCCAAGATCCAACCGCCTCCCGAAAGCGTCATGCGGGCGTTGAAATTCAACGAAGCCACGAGTCGACCTCGCAAACGCACTCCGCAGGTGGAGCCGATACGCAGTCCGACGATACCGTCCGAACCGCCCTGTGCGTCGAACCTCGCGATGGGCGAATCTATGTCTTCATGCCTCCAACCGAACTGCTGGAAGATTATCTGGAACTGACCGCAGCGATCGAACTGTCCGCCCAGGAATTGGGAATGCCCGTCGTCCTCGAGGGCTACCTGCCACCCCAGGACCATCGCATTCAGTGGATCAAAGTGACCCCCGATCCCGGAGTCATCGAAGTCAACGTTCATCCAACGCGAACCTGGGAGGAACTGGTCTCCACCACGCAAGGCTTGTACGAGGACGCGCGGCATTGCCGCCTCGCGACGGAGAAATTCGATCTCGATGGCAAGCACACTGGAACCGGAGGCGGAAATCACATCGTTATGGGAGGTCCGACGCCGTGGGACTCCCCCTTTCTGCGCCGCCCCGATTTGATCCGCAGTATCATCGCGTTTTGGAACAATCACCCATCCCTCTCGTATTTCTTCAGCAACCGATTCGTCGGACCGACCAGTCAAGCGCCCCGCGCCGATGAAGGGCGTCGCGATTCTCTCTACGAGCTCCAGACCGCCTTGGAATTGATTCCCGACCGCGGCGAGAATCTCGCGCCCTGGGTGGTCGATCGTTTGCTGCGCAACCTCCTGATCGACTTGACCGGCAATACGCATCGAGCCGAAATCTGCATCGACAAACTCTATTCCCCTGACAGCGCAACAGGGCGTTTGGGGCTAATTGAATTGCGGGGCTTCGAGATGCCGCCGCATTCCCAGATGAGTCTCGTGACCCAATTGCTGGTCCGTTGCTTGATCGCATATTTTTGGCGCAATCCGTATCGCGAACCTCTGATCCGATGGGATACGGCGATCCACGACCGATTCATGCTCCCTCATTTCCTCCTTCGAGATCTGAACTCGGTCCTGCTGCATCTGCAAGAGGATGGATGGGAATGGGAGGAAAGCTGGTTCGCGCCCCATTATGAGTTCCGTTTCCCCTTCATCGGGCAGGTGAAATACTCCGGTGCATCGATTTGTTTAAGAACGGCGATTGAACCCTGGTATGTTTTGGGAGAGGAACCTGGCGGTGGAGGGACGGTCCGCTACGTGGACTCCAGCGTCGAACGCCTCGAGGTGAAGGTTCGAGGACTGGATTTGGAAAGACATAAAGTCGTCTGCAACCAGCGGATTTTGCCTCTGCAACCGACGGGCGAGCCCGATACCTATGTGGCAGGGGTCCGCTACCGGGCCTGGTGGCCCCCCTCGTGCTTGCATCCCACCATCCCCCTCCATACGCCGCTGGTATTCGACCTGTGGGACGTGCGAGCGGGCAGAACACTCGGAGGATGCACCTACCACGCCGCTCACCCTGGAGGCCGGAACTACGAAACGTTCCCGGTCAATGCGCTCGAAGCGGAAGGCCGCAGGGTCGCGCGATTCTTCCCGTACGGCCATACGCCGGGCAAGCTGACGCCCAAGATTCCCCGCGAGAATCCCGAGTTTCCGTCGACTTTGGACCTGAGGCGGGAACGATTCCCCTAGCCTGCAACATCGAATCCGGCTCCAGATCGCCTACCGAAAAGAGGGAGGGCAAGCTACCATGGCGGTCGGACCGATCGCGTTGCAGACGATGGTGCGGAATCATCGCGTGATCGAAGCCCTGGATCCGCAAAAGAGTCAACGGGCAGTGAACGAGGAACCATCTCGCCATCGAGCTTTGCCACGGCAGGATTCCGGTCGCTTGATCGACCGATTCGGACGCGTGCACACCTCCTTGAGACTGTCCGTGACCGACGCATGCAACATCCGATGTCGCTACTGCATGCCAGAAACCGTAAACGGTTTCATGCCCCAAGATCGGCTCATGTCCTTTGACGCTATCGAGCGGGTGGTGCGGACGCTCGCTCAAGCCGGGATCCGCAAGATCCGATTGACCGGCGGTGAACCGTTGATGCGACCAAGGCTGACGGAGTTGGTGGAGCGTTTGTCTGAAATTCCCGATCTCGACCAGATTGCCATGACCACCAACGGAATGCTCCTCGCCGATGCGATGTCGGATTTGGCGGCAGCAGGCTTGACGCATATCAACATCTCGCTTGATACCTTGCGAGAGGAAGCGTTTCGGCGCATGTCTCGGCGCGAGGGACTCGACAGGGTGTTGACCGGAATTGATGCAGCGGTTGCAAGCGGACTGCCCGTCCGACTAAACGCCGTGCTGCTCAGAGACCTCAATTTGGACGATTGCATCCCGCTTGTGAAATTCGCCCTCGAGAGAGGTGTGGTTATTCGATTTATTGAATTCATGCCACTCGATGCGGATCGGGCATGGAGCCAATCCCAGGTCGTCACCGGGAGAGAACTCCGAGAGCGCATCGAGGCCGAGGTCGGGCAATTGACCGCATGCGAAGCCTCCGAGCCCTCGCAGCCGTCGAGGGACTTTCTTTTTGTCGGTGGCTCGGGGCGAGTCGGCTTCATCGATCCTGTTTCCGAACCATTTTGCGGCACCTGCAATCGATTGCGATTGACGGCGGACGGGAAGTTTCGAAACTGCCTTTTTGGGCGGGACGAGTGGGACGCGATGGCTTTGATCCAACAGGGTGCTCCGGACGGCGATATCCTGAAACTGGCTTCGCAATGCATCGAATCGAAACACCTGGCCCATGGCATTTCGGAGGAAGGGTTCGAGCCTCCAACGCGGGCGATGTACCAAATTGGCGGCTGATCCGCCGCAGGAATTCTCTTCAATTAGAAAGCAGACCGGAATGACCCGTTTTGATGTATGTGGACTGGGGAATGCCATCGTCGACATCTTCCTCGAACTCGACGATGCAGAGTTCGCTAGCCTCGGGTTCGAACGAGGGACAATGCGTTTGGTCGATCCCGACGAACAGCATCGGCTCCTGGCTCGCTTTTCCGATAGTGACCGCGATCTCCGCTTGGTCAGCGGCGGATCGGTTGCAAACTCGATTATCGCTGTCTCGCAATTAGGCGGAACCGGAGCATTCATCGGTTGCGTTGGCGATGATCGCTATGGCTTGCACTACGCGGAGGAATTCCAAGATCTGCGCATCCATATGGGAAATCCGATCATCGTTTCCCAGACGACGGGAACAAGCGTCGTCTTGATTACGCCCGATGCGGAGCGAACGATGAGAACCAGCCTGGCAGTATCGAGTCACCTGTCCGACAGACATGTGGATGAGGACCGAATTCGCCATGCGTCGTGGTTGTTCATCGAAGGGTACGTCTTTGCAAACCCCGATACAGGCCAACCGGCGATCCGCAGGGCGATCGAAGTGGCGAAGAAACATGGAACCAAGATCGCGGTTACATGCTCGGAGGCATTCATCCCCGAGGTCTTCGGAGAAGCATTTCATCAAGCCTTGAAATCGACGGACCTGCTCTTTTGCAACGCACCCGAAGCGATGTCGGCCACCGGATGCAAATCGAGTTCGGAAGCGTTTGAAGCGATGCGCGCTTTGGTGCCGAATTGCGTCGTTACCGATGGCGGCAACGGCGCATTTGTTCGCTTTGGCGGAGAGGAATCCCATGTTCCCGCATTTGCGTGCCATCCCAAGGACCTCACCGGAGCCGGGGATATGTTCGCCGGCGGTTTCCTCTACGGTATCACGCACGGTTTCGCTCCCTCGATCGCAGCCCGCGGCGCCAACTACCTCGCATCCAAGGTCATCAGTCAAGTCGGAGCGAGACTGCAAGAACCGGCGGTGCCCTTGTGGGAAGAAGCGATGGAGGCCCACCGTGCGGACGATGTGGGCGGCTGAGCGATGGCTTACACCAAGCCCTGGTGAACCGCCCAGACAGCGGCCTGGGAGCGATCGTTCACTCCAACTTTCTGCAAGATATGTTGGATATGCTCCTTCACCGTTTCGTAGCTGATACCCAACCCCTGCGCGATCTGCTTGTTGGTCCCTCCCTCGACGACATGGGTCAGAATCTCTCTCTCGCGTTGCGTGAGTGGAACCGGGTACCCTTTTTCCGCACGAACGGAACCTCCCGATAAACTTAGCCGGCGCAAGTCCTCGCGAGTCCAACCACTTCGGCGATCGGCCGCATCGCGAAGACGCTCGATCACTTTCGACGTTGCATCGGAAGCCAAAACCAGCCCAAGGACCCCCTGCGAGGCAGCTTCGGACAAAATCGCCGGATGCTCCTGCTTGGCGAACAGCAAGATCGACTGGTCCTTGTTCAAGCTCTTGATTGCATCGACCAATCTGATCGGGCCATCCCCTGGGCAATGCGCATCGATCACTACGAGGTCGAATCGGGCTTGCGACAGATGGCTCACCGTCGCCTGTTCATCAGGCGCGTTGCCAACAATATGAAGCTCCGTCCCTTCGGCCATCCGACGAAACCCCAACCAATCAACATCGCAAAAACCGACGAGGAGAACCGAAGTGGGCATGATTGTGCATAACAAGAAGGGAGAGGGAACCAGTCAATGCATCAGAGACCGATGGATGTCTGACGGTGCCGAGTATAACAAACCTGTGAGGCCAAACCGAGCCCTTCGCGGCAAATCCAACCCACGGCTACTTTTATTTTTTGACAGCCCCCTCCATGATCGACTCGAGCTCATACGGACGAAATTTCTCCGACTTTCCATCGGAATCGTCATGAATCAGAAGGACGTACCGGTCCAACCGATTGGCGAACGACGAATCGATCAGTTGATTGGAATCCGCAGCCGACATCTGCATCAGGATACGCATTTCAATATCCCTCAACGCGTTCCGCGACAGCCATCGACTAAGGGTCGTCGCGGTATCCACCCAGACACAAACGTGGATTCCGAGCGCCGGACCATCTGCGAGGAGCTTCGTCAGCACAGCGTCAGGCTTCATTTCTCCCTCCTGACCAGAAAACGAAAACTCGTCGCTGCGACGCAATTCCCGGAACCTGGATAGATTGGAGATGAAGAGGATCCGTGTCGGATATTTCGCGTCGGGAGACGCGTTCCGGAGTTCCCAATCATTCTGAAGATCGGATAGGCTCGAATCCAGATCACGCGGGGTACCAACGCGCACGTTGGCACTAAATTCCTTAGCCCACGCCAAGGCTTTGGACATCGGCGTATCCTCTGCGTTGCTCCCATCCAGGATCGTGAACTGAGCGGCGTTTCCCGCTTCCGTTTCTGCGGTGTTGGAACTTCGGATCCAACTGGCCAGCAATCCGGCGACGATCGAACTGTCGCTTCCTACAATCATTGCATTCCGGCCTGCGACAGGCGGGAAGGACCGAACGAGTGGCGGTTCGATGGAAACGCTCTCGCCAAGGATCCAGGGAGAATGCGAGCGTCGACTCGCAGGCTCACTCGAAATCGCCGCGTGCGCATTGCTTTCATCCCACCGCGATGGTTTATGACCCTCGAAAACGATCCGCTTTCCGAGCGGATTTATGGTTGGGTTCGGCGTTAATTCTGCAACAGGCAGCGACTCCAGCCATTGCATCTGCTCGGGTTTCTCAAAAAAAGAAACCTGAAAATTGTGATTCCCCTCGATTCGCCCTCCCGCATCGTTGTAAATTCCTTGACCCGAATGCCGCAAACGTTCGGCAGCGCTATTATCCTCGCTGAGGATCAACATGGCATCGGAGCTGTCGCATTGGAGAGCGATGCGGACCGCCATCTGCGCCAATGTCGTTCGTGGCAACGAATACGAACCACCGAGGGTTTGCGAAGCCAGCACCAAATGCATGCCGAAAGAACGGCCTTGCCTCACCAAGCGATCCATCAGCAACGACGCTTGCTGCGATAGCTTGTCATCTTCGACGAACATTTCCTGAAACTCATCGATTACGATGAGAATGCGCGGTAACACAACGCTCGGATGCTTTCGTTTCAAGCTAGGGATATCTTGAACTCCCCATCCGCGAAAGGCTTCACCGCGAGCGCTGAGGATGCGATCGAGATACTCCAGGACACTGAGTCCGAATTCCCGGCGACTCTCGATCCCAATGATGTCCGCGTGCGGAAGTTGCCGCTCCGCATAAATCTGAAATTCAACCCCTTTCTTGAAATCGAGGAGAACCATGCGCAATTCGTCGGGACTATACCTCAACGCACCGCTGGTGATCATGGTGTGGAGCAACGAAGACTTGCCAGACCCGGTTTTTCCCGCGATGAGAACGTGCTGTGCGGTGCCGGTTCCAAGACTCAGCGATTGCACCCGTCCCGATTCGGAAATACCGATCGGTATCTCCAGGGAGTCGGCCGATGACGCTTGATATCTCTGAGATTCCGATGGCGCGATGGACGAGAACGGCACAACCCTTTTGCCGATGTTTCGCGCGGCATTGAGCTGATGCTCCATGATCTCCTGCACTTGGAAATCGTTGGGAACCTCTGCCAGTTCCAGCTTCGATGGCTCAAGGCCGGCATTGCGAAGCAATGACTGCGGTGGATTATTCCTTAACTCAATCACCAGTCCATGCTCTCTTAATCGTGCGGGATCCACGAATGGAGGCCATTTGCAATTCTCGGCGAGGTGAAGAATCAAACCAACACCGCAGCGAGCGCCCGACGCAAGCAGCGAGCAAAGAGACTGCCAGGAATGTTCATCGAGCCCCAAAGGAAAACCCGACCAAACGATAAATCGGTACGGGATCGCCATGGGACCTGCCTGAAGGTTGTACTCCGCCAGATTCCGAAAGCGATTTCGCAAGCTCTGTTGAATGACGTCCTCCACATGACGGGCAGCGAGTTCCAATTGATTCGCGATGTGCACCGGTTGGGTCCATGCGCGGTGGTTCACCAGTAGGGGGTCGACGTCGGCCAAATGCATCATCCAAGAAAACTCCTTGCCGAGCCCCTCGGGATCGATGACCGTGACATGAACCGAGCCCGCTGGCAAGGACGTGACCGCTCGGAGCAGAAGCTGCCGGACGACCCCTTGCGCTGTCGACCGCAAACCGCTCTCGGCATCGAGGATCAGATTCCCGTGATGCAGCAAATCGAACAGGATGGGAACGGGCACCAGCCGATCGATATGCTGGTGCAAATCCTCGAGGGACTGTTCGCACACAAACGATGCGCCCACATTCGCACTTCCGATCGGCCACGCCAGCGAATCTGGCCGTCTTGGCCATGCGCCCCGGCTCATCTCCTCCGAATCCCAAGGCGGAAAAGCCGTTCGCACCGACTCCCATTGTTGGCGGATGCGGCTGGAAACTTGGGCCACCCCTTGTTGCCAACGTTGGGTCGCGTAATGTTGCGACGCCTCGAATTCCATTTGCATAGAGTTCAATTCGCGTGCATGTTCCGCGTTGCGATCCTGCTGCACCTGGGTCTGCGCCCTCCGCAGGTCGATCGAGTCCCTCGACTCGGTCTGGTCGATCGTCGCCATCTTGTTCTTGCGGGATGTCGCGATCTCGGTCCGTTCTCGCAAAGCGTTTTCCATAATGGATTTGCACTTTTGCTGGTGCTCGGATTCGAGGCTTGCGAGCTTTTCACGATGGCTCTTTTCAAGCGACTGCCATTCCGATTTCTGCTCATGATCGAGCCGCGAAACCTCGGACTGAAAACTCTGATCGATGAGCAAGCGCCCTTGCTGAAGAATGAATTGCGATTCTTTCTCAAGATCGACGATCGGGGGAAAGAGCAGCTTCAGGGTTCGCGTCACCAGGGGCGATGCTGCGAGGGCGATGACGGCTGGAATAACAATCGCCGCCGAAGCAGCGGCTGCGCCCCAAATCAAGGGAGGCGATGCCAGCGTGTAAGCGATCCAGCCGGTGGCAACTCCCGATAGAGCCCCGACGGCGATCAACAGGGGATAGTTGATGAGCCGCAGCGATGGGTGGCGCTGCATTTCGTCGATCAGTTGAAACAATCGCTGTTTGGTCTGCGAAAATTCCTTGGCAACGCCGTCGAGCGATTGAATCGCCGCGAACTCGGGAGCTCGTTCAGGGGTCTCATGGGCCGTCCAGTGAATCAAGACCGGACTCCCAGACTTGACGCCGATCCAATCCCTGGCCAAACGCATGCGTTGATCCAAGTTCTGAGATTCTCGTTCGATTTTAACGAGGGCAGCCTCGCGGACCTTTGACGCTTGCTCCTTCGCAGCCTCGATGCGTTTCTTCAGTTGCTGCTTGGCTTTGTCGAAGGAACTCAATTCCGCTGAGCGCGCTGCCTTGACGTCGCTACGCTCTTTGGCGAGTTGTTCCCGTTCTCGAATCGAATTCTGGTACGTCCCGCGTTCCGCATTCCCCAGCTGGGAATCGATGAGAGAGTCCCAACGGGTGATCGCTTGGTCAAACTCTCGCTGCTGAGATTCGAATAACGCCTTCTTCGATATCTCGAAAGTGAGGTTGCAGGATTCCGTTTTCTTCCGCAATTCTTCGGCACCGCTCGAATGCCGTTCCTTGAGGTTGGCCCACCGATGCCCCAAACCACGAACTCGTCGGCGGTTATCCGATAACAAGTCCCTATCGATCCCTAGCGAGCCATTCGAGTCGGACACCGAAGGTAAATGCATAACGAGTTCCCGTCGTGCGAGTGGCCAAAGCGGACAATCCTCGCCTCAATTATACGCGCGGGACTCTGGAAATCACATCGAGGGATCAACGACCACCTTGCATGGCCGTAAACATTTCGCGGCTCATCTGGATCGCGGCAGGCCCGACCAGTACGACGAAAACTCCGGGGAAGATGAAAACAACGAGAGGGAAGATCAGCTTCACCGCGGTCTTTGCTGCTTTTTCCTCGGCGATTTGTTGTCTCTTGATGCGCATGGAATCGCTCTGGACTCGCAGCGCCTGCGCCACGCCCGAACCAAACTTGTCCGCCTGGATCAACAGCGATGCCAGCGTTCTCAAATCGTCGACGCCCGTCCGGATCCCCAATTCCTGGAGCACTTCCTGGCGAGGACGTCCCATCTGGAGTTGAAGGGTACTCAGTTGCAACTCCTCAACCAGAACAGGGTAGATCGCCTTCATTTCATCGGCAACTTTTCGGATCCCCTGGTCCAACCCCAATCCTGCTTCAACGCTGACCACGAGCAAATCCAAGCAGTCGGGAAGGGCGAGCGTAATCTGCTTGCGTCGATTGGATCCCATGCTGCTGAGGATCAGTTCCGGCAAAAAGAACCCGATCCCGCCACCCAGACACGATCGCAACAGCACGGTGTAGGAGAA
>JBKDPB010000203.1:0-13823 GCA_046342615.1 Planctomycetota bacterium
CCGCAGGTTGGATCGGTACACGGTCAACTCGACGTCGAACGCTTCGCGGACATGGACGTGGGTAAACGTTTGCGACTCCCCCTCCTTGCGGACCTGCTTGCGTTCGACTTGGTAGGGGATGCCCTCGGTGTCAAAGTTATGGATGACCGCTTCGAGGCTGTCGGAGAAGACATGGATATCGATATCCGATCCTTCGCGAATCATGCCGGTGTAGACGCTGCCGATCACCCGAGGGTGAAATTTCTGAAGCAGTCGCATCACGCGCAGAGCGGTGAGCCGCATTTGCCGCAGCGTATCCAGCCGCTTGGTCCCCTCATGGAGCCGAGCGAACGACTGGACGATATCTCGAATCTCGGCATTGGTGGGTAGATCCACCGGTTTGACCCATCCTTGGCATAATCGGCGGGCCGCTTTCTGTTTCGCTTGGTAATACTCGGATTCCAAGCGCTCGTACATCAGACGCGCTGCCTCGTGAGCGATCGCGCGTCGCAACTTCGATGCATTCATTTCGAGCACCGCAGTCAATGCTGGAGTTTCGGTGCTGTTACTACGACGTGGGGGAATCGGCTCTCCGCGAGCCGCAACGTAGTTTAGGTTAACGCCCCCACACAAGCAACCGATCCACCGTCAGGGTTCGGGCCCGGCAACGAGGTGGGCCTGGGCCTCCGGTTCTACCCCTGGGGTTCGGTCATGCTGAATGGGTCGAGGGCCTTGGTCAGTACCTCGGGGTCGAGCACTTTCTGATCCAAGCACAGCTCGCGAATCGTCTTGCCCGATGCGAACGCTTCCTTGGTCAGCTTGGCCGCTTTTTCGTAGCCGATGTACGGGTTCAGGCTGGTGACCATCGACAAACTCTGTTCCACACTCGCCTCGCACGCGGCCTCGTTTGCCTCCAGACCCTCCATGCAGAATTCGATGAAGGCGCTGACGCCATTGGACAGGAGCATGATGCTCTCGAGCATCGCGTGCCCCATGACCGGCATCATGATGTTGAGTTGAAAATTGCCGCCTGCCGCGCCGGACAGCGTCATGGTGGCATCGTTGCCGATGACCCTCGCGGTCAATTGCATCATGCTTTCGCACATCACCGGATTGACTTTTCCTGGCATGATTGAAGAGCCCGGTTGGCGATCAGGCAGGATGACTTCAAAGAAACCGCAGCGGGGCCCGGAGCCGAGCCACCGGATGTTGTTGGCAATATTAAACAGGGTCATGGCGATCGTCTTGATCTGGCCATGGGATTCGACCAGTCCGTCCCTCTGCGCGTTTCCTTCGAAATGATTCTCGGCTTCAACGAACGGAATTCCCGTTTGTTTTGCGAGATGTTCGCTGACGCGCCTTCCGAATTCCGGATGCGTGTTGATGCCGCTGCCAACGGCGGTCCCGCCGACCGGCAGTTCATACACCGCGCGTTCGGCGACTCGGGCGCGTTCGATCGAGAGAGCAATCTGGCGAGCGAAACCGCCGAACTCCTGGCCGAGCCGTAGCGGGGTCGCATCCATCAGGTGGGTCCGACCGATCTTGATGATCTTGTCCCACTGGTGAGCTTTGTCGGTCAGAATCTTGTGAAACCGTTCCAACTGCGGAATCAACTGTTGTCGGATTTCGCAAGCGGTCGCGACATGGATGGCCGTTGGAAACGTATCGTTCGTGCTCTGGCCCATGTTGACGTGGTCGTTGGGGTGGATCGGCTTGCTTTTCGAGAATCGATCGCCCCCCAGCAGTTCGATGGCCCGATTGGAGATGACCTCGTTCATATTCATATTGCTCGAGGTACCGGAACCGGTCTGGAACACGTCGACCGGAAACTCCGTATCCATCTTTCCCGCGATCACCTCGTCGCAGGCGTGAAACATCGCGCGAACCTGTCGGTCATCGAGGGGGTTTTTGCCTGTCCCCGTCAGTTTGCCCAGATCATGATTTGCCGCGGCGCACGCCAGTTTGACCCTGCCCATCGCTCGGATCAGAGGAATCGGAAGAGTCCAGCCGGAAATGGGAAAGTTCTCGACAGCCCGTTGCGTCTGGGCGCTGTAGTACGCGCGGGCTGGTACCTGGACTTCTCCCATCGAGTCAACTTCGGTACGAAAATCCGACATGAGTATTGATTCCCCATCACAAAAAGGCGAAGACGTTTGCGTTGGATTCCTGATGCCAACCGGCAAATTGTTATACCAAGGAACGCAATTCTGGCCATTCGAACTCCTTTCGGAAACTTTACCCCTTATCTGTTTCGTCGAATCCGTCTAGGATCGAGTTCTACTGCGATGAAAAACGCTTGAAAAGAAGTGTTCTCTATGCTCGGCGGACCGGTGGTTCTTCCTGATGGCTAAGCCGAACCGATCCTTTTCGCGTGTTTCTGCCGCCGTGAGCGCGGCAGCCAACGAAAAGTTGGGTCGTTTCGACTGACAAAAACCATTTGAGGAATGCCATGAGCACGATCGAACTGGCCGAAGGCCAGGTCTGTTTCCATGATTTGAACTTGCCCGTCGAGCTGTGCCGAGCCGTGGAGCAATCGGGTTACGAAACCCCGACCGAGATCCAAGCCAAAACGATTCCGCCCTTGCTCGCTGGGCGAGACGTTCTGGGACAAGCCCAGACGGGGACCGGCAAGACGGCCGCGTTTGCGTTGCCCCTGCTGAGCCGGATCCAGGTCGAGGTTCCCGAAACTCAGGTCCTCGTCTTGACCCCCACTCGAGAACTGGCCATTCAAGTGTCTGAGTCGTTTCTCAAGTATGGCCAGCATTTGCGCGGACTTCGAGTGGCGCCTGTCTACGGTGGCAGCTCGTATGCAACCCAGATTCACGCCCTGCGGCGCGGAGCCCACGTCGTCGTCGGGACCCCTGGCAGGATTATGGACCACATGCGGGAATCTCGACTGCGCATCGACATGTTGCAGTGCCTGGTGCTCGACGAAGCGGACGAAATGCTGCGCATGGGATTCGTCGAGGACGTCGAATGGATTCTCCAGCAGACCCCCGACAATCGCCAAATCGCGCTGTTCTCCGCAACCATGCCGGACCCCATTCGAAGAATCGCCGATCGGCATCTCAAGAATCCGTCGGTCGTCACCGTGGCTTCCAAGCAACGGACTGCCGACACCATCCAGCAACGGTTTCTGATCGTCGACCCGAGACACAAGCTCGAGGCCCTGCAGCGGATTCTCGAAGCCGAATCGACCGACGGCGTCATCGTCTTTGTGAAGACAAAGATCGCAACGGTTGAAGTGGCGGATCAATTGAAAGCCCTCGGTTATTCCGCCGTAGCTCTCAATGGCGATATCCCTCAATCTCAGCGGGAGCGGACCATCGATCAACTCAAGGAAGGGACGATCAACCTGCTGGTCGCGACCGATGTGGCTGCCCGGGGCCTCGATGTCCAGCGCATCAGTCACGTGATCAACTATGACCTCCCTGCGGATGCCGAAGCCTATGTGCATCGTGTCGGACGAACCGGCCGAGCGGGAAGAGCGGGACAAGCCATCCTGTTCCTCGCACCCAAGCAACGCGGTGCCCTGCGCGAGCTCGATAAGGCCGCCGGGCAAGGGATCGAACCGATGACCATCCCGACATCCAAGGAAATCAATGCGCTTCGGGAAACTCGATTCAAGGAGCGGATCGCCGTCGCCTGTGCCGATGCAAAAACGGAATCCTTTCGCGGCGAACAGTTTCGACATTTCGAGAAACTGATCTCCCAGTGCGCCGAGGAACACGAGCTGGGCATCCTGCAGGTTGCCGCCGGACTCGCGATGCTCTCTCAAGGAGACCGCCCGTTCTTCGTCAGTGAAGCCGCCGATCGCCCGGCCGCTCGAGATCATGATGAACGGACCTCGAAACGGGAACGCAAGCGGACTGCCCGCGAAGATCTTCCCGACCTCGGTGAACAACTCGGCGCCGACATGGAATCATTCCGAGTCGAGGTGGGCCGCGTTCATGGAGTCAAGCCTGGGAATCTTGTAGGGGCGGTCGCCAACGAAATCGGTCTCGCGCCAAAGCATATCGGATCCATCCGCATCCATCACGACTTCAGCACGATCGACCTCCCGAGCGGTATGCCGCGCGAGGCCTTGAAGGTTCTGGGGCGCGCATGGGTTGTCGGCCGCCAGCTTCGCATCTCCAAAGATTCGGATTCCCCACGGCGGAGTCGGCCCGTTGGCAAACCAGCTCCCAAATTCAACCGAGGCAAGAAGCAGAAGGGATAATGTCCAGCGATCGATCGATGCCTGCGGTGCACACCACGCGCAGGTATGCATTGGACCAGATTCACGATGCCGCCATCGCCTTGAGGTCGGGCTCCATCGTCGCATTTCCGACCGAGACCGTGTACGGGCTGGGAGCAAATGCGTTTGATCCCGCTGCGATCGCTCGCGTCTTCCAAGCCAAGGGACGGCCCCAGGACAATCCGCTCATCGTTCATGTATCCGATTCGCAGATGCTGCATCGCGTCGCAAACCGCGTATCGGTCATCGCCCAGCGACTGATCGATTCATTTTGGCCGGGGCCTTTGACGTTATTGTTTCCCAAAGCGGACGAGATTCCGGACTCCGTAACCGCCGGACTCGACACCGTGGCCGTCAGAATGCCCAGCGAGCCGATCGCTCTCGACCTGATCCGATACGCGGGTGTGCCGATCGTGGCACCCAGTGCCAACTTGTCAGGACGACCCAGCGCAACCACATGGCAAGCGGTTGCCGAAGATCTCGACGGCCGCATCGATGGCATCTTCTGCGGTCCTGCGACACGCATCGGGCTCGAGAGTACCGTCCTGGATATTCTCCACGATCCCCCTCGCATTTTGCGGCATGGCGGGATCAGCCCGGAAAGTCTACGAGCCGCTTTGCCGCGGATCGTGGATGCGTGCGACCCACAGGATCTGCCCTCCGATCATGCCGCTCCGTCCCCAGGGATGAGGCACCGGCACTATCAACCCAAAGCTGCTGTCCGAATTCGCTCTGCGTCGCCATCGGCGCTCGAGGCTGGATCGGGACGCGGACTGCGGCGCGGGTGGATCGGGATGCATCCCCCGCCATCCGACATCGATTATGCTAAGGTTGTGTTGTGTCGAAGCGTTGACGAGTACGCCGCCAGGCTGTTCGAGACCTTTCGCGAAATGGATCAGATTGGAATGGAAGTGATCGATTGCGAATCCGTCCCGAAGGACGGAATCGGAATAGCGATCATGGATCGTCTCACGAGGGCATCCGCGAAATCATGAAGCCAACGGCAAAGATGCGATCGCAAACGACCGTCTCGGTTGCATCGCTCCTATGCTGGATGATCTTGACCCAGGGGATGCGGGTTCTCGCCCAGGACCCCTCAAGTCTTAAACAAGTCGATGCACCGAAGCGCGAGAAAGCGGCGGTGCGGATCAAGGAGTCGGATCGCTTGGAAGAACTGGTATTCGTCGAGGCCGGTCGTTTGCCGGTCTTGATCTCTGCGCCGCACGGCGGAACCTTGAAAATCAAAGGAGTGGAGCCCCGAGTGGGAGAAGGGATGCCCAAGGGGGCATCGGGTTTCTTCGCAGGTCGCGATGGCGGGACCGAAGAGCTCGCGAAGGCGATCATTTCGGCGCTGGATCGCAAGACCGGAATGCGTCCCTATTCCGTGATCAGCGCCGCGCATCGCCGCTACCTGGATCCCAATCGTCCCTCGGAGATCGCTTACGAAGACCAAGACGCGAAACCGGTTTACGATCGATATCATGTATCCTGTCGCGGTTTTTGCCGTGAGATTCTCGAAACCCATCGAACGGGAATCCTGCTCGATATTCACGGCCAAGGTTCCAGCTCGGAAACCGTCTATCGCGGTACGAGTCAAGGGAAAACCGTGACTCGACTGCGCGAGCGGTTCGGGGAAGCGGCTCATTCCGGCGATCAGAGCCTGTTCGGTTTGCTCAAGCGGCAAGGATGGAAGGTGTACCCCGATCCGCTTGACGGACGCGAGCAAGCTGGGTTTACGGGAGGGTACATCGTGCAATCGCACGGGAGTCATCGCCCCGAGGGCTTGGACGCCGTCCAACTGGAATTTGGTGCGGATTATCGAATTGCCCCAAATCGCGATCGAATAGCCCAAGAACTGGCGGATGCGGTTGTCGAGTATCTCGAATTCTACGCGCCGAATTGGAGGGACAATGGGGCGGCGGGGCCGAAATGATACGTCAGGTCGCCAACGGTTGATTGAGGGTCGCGTGGGTCGGGATGGGGTGCGGGATTTGAAGACCCAACCCGCGCGAAATAATGCGACGTTCAAGGGCCTCATGGTCTAAGATCGATTCGTACATCGCTCGCAGCTGGCGCCACATGCGCGTGGATTCGATTCGAAGCCTGCCAGCATACTCCAGGTCATCGCACTGTTCGCTGAGGGCGACACACTGCAAGAAGATCCGCAGGTGTTGATCGATGGCTTTCTCGATGTCCGGGTCGGTTTCTCCCATGGGACCATCGACATACCCGAAGGTTTCCTCGAGTCGATATTGCGAGGAAAGACCTTCGCGCAGCCTCCGCAATAGACCGCCCCCATTTTGCTCAAGCCAGTCCGGGCAGAATGGTTCCTGAACGTAAGAGCCGAGAAGATTGACATCCTCCCAAAGACTCGAGTGCGATTCCTTCAGCTCCTGCAAGAATGCCAGATTGACGACCTTGGACGCCTTCATCTTCTTCCTCCTTCTTACCGAAGTTGCAGACTGCCTCTCATAAGCAATCCTGGATCGCAGGTGCTTTACGATCAGGCCTACTGATGGCAGTATAGCGTGTGCAACGGTTGGAAGCTACAAGGGAGTTTCGGTCAGGAAACGCGAGTGGATAGTCGGGGGCGTGAAGATCGAATAAACTACGGGAGACGAGGCCCCAGTAGCTCAGTTGGATAGAGCGCGGCTTTCCTAAAGCTGAGGTCGCAAGTTCGAATCTTGCCTGGGGTATTTCAGGCTTGCCAATCTTTTTGTGGGTCGGTTGCGACGGGGATGTCCGTTCACTGCTGCTGGGTGGTGACGAAGCGATTTCCGAGGACGGCCACACGAAGCACCTCATTTCCCGGAGTAGCATGCATGACGGCCCGTCGCACGAATCAGCACCCTGGAGCGAGGTTGGTATCGTTGGCAAGCCTTCTGGGGATTTTCTTGCTGTCCGCCAACGCCAGTCATGGCCAGGGGGCAAGCGTTCCTGGGGTTCCGATAGGGAGTCCCATCGCAGGATTGGAGTTTAAGGACATCCGAAGCGTTCCTCGCAGCTTAGCCGATCTCGGAAAACACAAGGCTTACGTTTTCGCCTTTGTCACGAGGGATTGTCCGTTGGTGAAAAAGACCCTTCCGAAGATGAAGGAGCTTTACGGGCAACTCCAGCGCGACGATGTTCTCTTCGTTTGTGTCAATGTTGGGGCGGACGATTCGATCCGAGACGTCGCCTCCCAAGCTCTCGAATACGATGTCCCGTTCGTTTTCGTCAAGGACTACGACCTGTCGGTAGCGAGAGCGTTGGGTGTAAAGCGGACTCCTGAATTCGTGGTGTTGGACCACTCGCATCATTTGCGGTATCGCGGGCGAATCGATGATCAAATGCGATTGGGAGGCACGCGGCCGAGCCCATCTCGGTCCGATTTGCAGATCGCACTCGAGGAGGTTCTGGCAGGAAAAAGCGTTTCGGTCGAAGAGACGACGTCGGAAGGGTGTGTCATCACTCCCCCTACCGCGTGGAAGGCCGACAAGGCGTTGACGTATTATCGCGATGTGGCGTCCATCGTGCATGACCGCTGCACGAGTTGCCATCGTCCCAACACCGCTGCTCCATTTTCGTTGATTACGGCTGAGGATTTCGCCGCGCATGCAGAGATGATTCGGGAAGTGATTCGGGACCAGACCATGCCGCCTTGGTACGCGAATTCCCATGTTGGTGCATTCCAGAATGATCGCTCGCTGACAGACGCGGAACGGCGCGTCCTCAACGCGTGGCTCGATTCCGATCGTGTTGCGGGGGAGCCGAGCGAGGGGCCCGCCCTGCCCGAGTTTTCCGATTCAAAGTGGAGAATCGGCACCCCGGACCTCGTCATCACCATGCTGGAGGAGCACACGGTTCCCGCCACCGGTTTCATTCCCTACAAGTACGTGATTCTGCCTCATGTCTTCTTCAACGAGACTTGGGTGGAAGCATTCGAGATTCGTCCGGAGAATCCGGCGGTTGTGCACCACTGCAACATGGCATACGCGACCCAACAAGGTGCCAGCGACGAGACCTTCATCACAGGCTATGTTCCGGGTGGCCAACCACTCGACCTCGGGCGTTTCCACGCAGGGATCGGGTACCGCATTCCCGCTGGCGCTGCGTTGGGACTCCAAATCCACTACACCACCACGGGCAAGGAAGAGAAGAGTCGCATCCAAGTCGGCTTGCGATTTCCTCGAGAGCCTGTGCGAAAGCAGTTGCATCACTTTGTCCTGGATCCAAGGGGTTGGAAGATTCCTCCGCGGGACCCCGCCTTCAAAATCCGCGCTTCGCACCAACTCAAGCACCATGCGGATCTGCTGGGCTTGTTCACCCACATGCACGTGCGAGGTCGCGATATGACGTTCTTCGCTAACGTCGAGGATGGCCAACGCGAATGCTTGTTGCAGATACCGAACTACAACTTCGAGTGGCAATTGGGTTACGAACTGAAGTCAGGGTCCAAGTTGCTGCCCAAGGGGACCACGATCGAGGCGATCGCGCATTTCGATAACTCCGAGTTCAACCCGTACAATCCCGATCCCACCAAGACCGTGGAATACGGCCCTCAGACGGTCGATGAAATGTTCAACGGTTTCGTCTTCTATGTTGACCATGACGAGCAGCTCAATATCCAGGTGAACCCCAAGAACGGCATTCGAAAAAAATAGCCCCGTCCAGGCCAACGTCCATCCCGGCATCGACGCGCGGTTTCCGCGCGAATCCTTAGCATCCGGATATCTCCCTCGGACGCAAAGTCTGCCGAATACGCACTCGAGTTGAAGGATGACCGTGCTGATAACACGAGTACCGTGAGGGCCGCTCGCTTCAGCCTTTTCGATTTGCAGGGTCCATGCGAGCGGCAGAGGTTGGCTAGCATTCGATCGGAGGGGCTAGCCGCCTGTTCAAAAAATGCGGGCGGCTGATGCTGCACCGGTCCGAGTGCGATGGGGCTTGGACGGAGTGGTAGGGCAGGTGTGCGGCATTGCATGCAATCAAGCTGAGGCCCGCGATGATGGAGAATGTTTCACTTGATTCGCTTTCCGCTTAAAGCGTGGTGGCTCATCCTGTGCTGCTCGGTCTTCGTTTTCTCGACCGAGGTCTCGGCACAGCAAAATCTCTTTAACGTCCCCTCCGGGACGATCACTCAAAGGCATGAAATTTTTCTGCAAGAGCAGATTAATTTTGGTCGGTTCGGAGAATCGAACCTAACGGTCGACTACGGTTTGGGCCAGGACTGGGAAGTCGGTCTAAACGTCTTCAAAGTCAATCTGTACCCTGGCAACCTTCAACCGTTGCCCAGCGAGTCGAATGAAGATGCGGTGTTGATCAATGTCCAGCATGTCTTCCATCCATTGGAATCGATCGACTGGGAGATCGGGACTCAAAATGGCGTCAGCGCTAACAATGCAAATCAAAGGGTCGACTACCTCAACTTTTCGTGGGGGATCGGGCGATGGACGCCGTCGGAGTCTTGGTTTCAAGGGAGTTTGATTGCTGGACCTTACTACGGAAACAAGAATTTCTTGGGGAGCGGGAACGAATTTGGCTTCCTTGCGGGAATTGAGTACCCAATTCGCGAGGACCGTCTGTCACTCGTTGCGGATTACATGTCCGGAACCAACAGCGCTAGCGTTGCCGTGATTGGCTTTCAGGCGAATATCTCCAAGGAATTAGGTTGGCAGATATCACTCGGTGGGCAATTGCCGTCGCCCGGAAGTACCAATGACTACGGGGCGGTGTTTGAATTGACGAAAGTCCCACCGTCTTTTCGAGGTGGTAAACGAACGATGGAGTGAGGCTGGGTCGCTTGACGGCGATGGCTGAAGTTCTCGGTGAGTCTTCTCGTTTTTCCATGCGATCGTGTTCGCAGGGGGGGCTGCCTGCTGTGCGCAGGGGTGCAATGTCGTACGATATTGAAAACGTCGTCGCCCGATGAATCATCACTCACTCCTCACACTTTCGTAAAGATGATTGCGATGAACCAGCGCACTCTGCCAGTCGAAGACGCGTCCAGCCACGTGGCATCGCGCCGCAAATTTCGCCTTCTTCGATGGGTCATGGTCCTCGGCCCCATCGTTGCGGTTTTGGCTGGGCTTGCTGTCTTGGGGCCCTTTCGGCCTGGCCGGGTGCGTCATCCTGGGGCACCGATCCGCCCCGATACGCAGACTGCGGCACTGGATGGAGCAACCTCGGATAAGATCGATGCGCCTGTCGATGCCTCGGCGGAATCCGGAGATGCAGCGGGTAGCGCGGACGAGAAACCCGTGGAATTGGTTTCAACCGTATCAGGCCTCGCCTCCACGGATTGGTCTCGATTTCGCGGACCCAACGGGTCCGGGATCAGTGATGATGCCTCGATACCCACCGAGTGGTCTGAATCCAAAAATCGGAAATGGTCGACTCCTCTCCCCGGACCTGGTTCCTCGAGTCCGATCTTGACCGATCAGCATGTTTTTCTCACATGCTACACCGGTGTCAACGGCGAAGGGGCTCGGGATCCAGGGCAGCTGAAGCGGCACTTGCTGTGCATTCGACGGGAGGATGGCACGATCGTATGGACCCATGAGGAACCCGCGATCCAACCCGAGGATCCCTATCAGGGGATGGGTGTTCCCGAGCACGGATATGCGACGAACACACCGGTCACCGATGGCAATCGCGTGTTCGCGTTTTTCGGCAAATCGGGCGTGTTGGCTTTCGATATGCAGGGCAAGAAACTTTGGCAGGTCAGCGTTGGTACCGAATCGGGCAACCGAGCTTGGGGTACCGCGTCGAGTTTGGTCCTCTACGAAGATCTCGTCATCGTCAACGCATCGGAGGAGAGTCAGTCGATTCGGGCGCTGAACGCGGCGACGGGCGAGGAAGTTTGGAAAGCGGTTGGTTCGGCGCTGGAGTTGGCCTACGGTACCCCGATCCTCGCGAAAGTTGACGACCAGCGGACGGATCTGGTGATTGCGGTCCCGGGCGAGGTGTGGGGATTGAATCCGAGAACGGGCAAACTCGTTTGGTTTGCGGAAACTTCGTTGACGGGTAATTTGTCTCCGAGTCTCATTCTCGACGGAGATACGGTCGTTGCCTTTGGCGGTTACCGCTCAAGCGGTTCGGTAGCCATCCGTATCGGCGGCAAAGGGGACGTCACCCAGTCGCATACGGTTTGGACGAGCCGCAACTCTTCCTACGTTTCGACTCCGGTCCTCGTCGGCGGCCAGTTGTATTGGATCGATGATCGAGGCACCTACTATGTCAGTTCCGTCAAGGATGGGCAGTTGGTCCATCGTTCGCGCGTCTCCAACATCACCTCGCGGGACCGCCCGGTATATGCATCCGCGGTCGCCATCGGCAACCGTTTGTATTTGCAGACGCGTTTCGATGGCTTGCTCGTTGCCGAACCTGGGGCGGAGCTGAAGGTCATTGCGCAGAATCGCTTTGCGAATGACAAGAGCATGTGCAACGCGACACCGGCGGTCGATCGCGGGGAGTTGTACCTCCGGTCCGACTCGCATCTGTACTGCATCCGCGCGGACCGATAGCGACGCGCATTGGTGATCGGTCGGGTCGGTCGGATCCGTCCGATCAGTCCTCGATGTTATCGAAGAGAGTTGCGGGTTGTGTGGGGGCCTGCATTTTCAACAGGGCGTAGGTCTTCGTGGCTGCACAGCGACCGCGTTGGGTTCGGATGAGATATCCGGATCGGAGCAGGAACGGTTCGACTTCGTCCTCGAGGGTATCGGCGGAGACGCTCATGGTGTGCGCGATGGCTTCGAGTCCGGCGGGGCCTCCTTGAAAGACCCTCAGCAGCGTCTCGAGGTAGCGGCGGTCTTGGCGATCGAGACCGATTTCGTCGATACCGAGCATGTCGAGCGCGCGATGTGCGATGTCGAGCGTGGCGCGACCGTCACCTTTGCTCATGGCGTAATCGCGTACCCACAGCAAACGGCTGTTCGCAACGCGGGGGGTGCCTCGCGAGCGTTTGGCGATTTCCGTTGCGGCATTCTCGTTCAAGTCGACGTTGAGTTTGCGCGCGTTGCGATGCAGGATTTCGACGAGATCCGGGATGTCGTAGTAACCGAGATGCTGCCGGATATGAAAACGGTCGCGGAGGGGCGAGCTCAACATCCCGGCGCGGGTTGTCGCGCCGATCAAAGTGAATGGTTGCAGTTTCAGGTTGAGCGTCCGGGCATTGACTCCCTCGCCGAGGACGATGTCGATGCGGAAGTCTTCCATGGCCGTATAGAGGAATTCCTCGACCGGTTTGGGAAGCCGGTGGATTTCATCGATGAACAGGACTGAGCCGTATTCGAGGTTGGTCAGATAGGGAATGATTTCCTTGGGGGCTTTCAGGCTGGGGCCGCTAGCCATATCGACTTTGACCCCGAGTTCGCGAGGGATGCAAACCGCGAAGGTTGTTTTGCCGAGGCCTGGGGGCCCATCGAGCAAGATATGCCCGAGAGGTTCTTTCCGTTTTTTGGCGGCATCGATGGCGATCTGGAGGACTTCCATGACATCGCGTTGACCGACCATATCCGCGATGCGTCGCGGGCGCAGGATGGAATCGTTTTCGCCCGAGGAGGATGGGTCGTCGGCGGGCTTGGGTTTCACGGCCGTTGAATCGGGGGCCTCTTCCGCGAGTTCCTCGTCGGCCGCATCGCTTTGGCGGGCAGTTATCTTGCGTTCGCGAACCATCACCGGCCCTCCATGAAAGGCAACCTTATTATTTGCTGTCGGTTCCGGTATCGAGGACCGCCATGAAGGCTTTCTGCGGGATATCGACCGAGCCGATCGACTTCATCCGTTTCTTGCCTTCGCGTTGCTTGGCCCACAGTTTCCGTTTTCGCGTGATATCGCCGCCATAGCATTTGGCCGTCACGTTTTTGCGCATGGCGGGTACGGTTTCGCGAGCGATGACTCGGGAGCCAATGGCGGCTTGGACGGCAACCTCGAACATATGACGATCGATTTCCTCTTTCAGTTTCTTCACGACCGCACGGCCGCGTCGGTCCGAATCGCGTCGATCGCAGATAATGCTCAAGGCATCCACCCGCTTGCCATTGACGAGGATATCCATGCGGACGAGGTCGGCTTCTTCGTATCCGATGATTTCGTAGTCCATGGTGCCGTAGCCGCGCGTGGCACTTTTGAGCTTATCGTGAAGATCGTAGATGACTTCGGCGAGGGGGAGGTCGTACGATACCAAGGCACGGGTCGCCGAGAGGTATTCGTTCCCTCGGAGGATGCCTCGTCGGTCTTGGCAGAGTTTCATCACAACGCCGATGTATTCGGTGGGCAGGACGAAGTTGACGCGGACGATCGGTTGTCGAAATTCCTGAATGTCGCCGGAGTCTGGGACTTCTTGTGGGCGGTGGATTTCCAGTTTGTCGCCGCTGCGGGTGAGAATCTCATAGGTGACGTTCGGAGCGGTTTGGACCAGGTCGATATCGCATTCGTTCTCGAGGCGTTGCTGGATGATTTCCAGGTGCAGGAGGCCGAGGAAACCGCAGCGAAAGCCGAATCCGAGGGCTTCGCTCGTCTCGGGAGCGAATTCGAACGAGGGGTCGTTGATCGAAAGTTTTTCCAAGGCATCTCGCAGTTCGGAGAAGTCTTGTCCATCGCTCGGATAGAGGCCGCAGTAGAC
>JBKDPB010000204.1:0-15076 GCA_046342615.1 Planctomycetota bacterium
ACTATATTCTCTCCGATCTTTGGGGAGTCCCGAACCTCGGTCCCCAAAGCCAAGAAGCGCTCTGGCAAACCCTTATCGGGATCCTCGGGGGACGACGACCGCAACGCGAGTCTTTCGATAAACCGATCTGGCAATTGGTGTTGTTCGCATTGGTTTCAAGCGTTTATCGGTGCATGATCCTGTTCTTCTTGGTTTGGCTTGTTTGGATGCTGTTGGTCCCAAATGGTTTCGGGATTCTTGCTTTGTTGATCATTGGATCTCTAGGTTTAGGAATCTTTAACGGCGTTCTACGTTTTGCTCGAGGGCTCGCAATCGAGTCCGTAGGCTCGCGTCCCACGCGCCCGATTCGCGTTACCGCTCTCCTCTTGGGCTGCGTCGCACTCATCGGGGTTAGCCTCTACGTACCTATCCCCAGTTACGTGAGATCGAGAGGCTACATTGAACCCGCGACTCGCGAGCCGCTGTACATGCACGACACTGCTCTCCTGAATCAAGTCATGGCCAAGCCCGGAGTCGTCTCGCAGGGAAAAACTGTCCTGGAGTCCGATTCGTTCGACATGCGGAAAGAGTGGTTACAACTGAAGCATCAACTCGATGAGGTCGACACCCGAATACGGGTCTTAGAAAAAGCCCAAGTCAACGCCGAGGAAGCTGCGTTCGAATTGCCAACGCTTCGAGAGGTGAAAGAGGAACTGACGTCGCGATTCACAATCAAGCAAAAAGAGATCGACGCGCTGCGCTTGGTAACTCCTCGCGCAGGAATCCTCGTTCCCGCCCCCATCCCTCTCATGATGCCTTTCGAACATGGAGAGCCGCAATGGGTACCCAGCCAGATCTTCGGCAATCCCCCGATTGGGGCGTCTTTGGAACGAGGGAGCCTTGTCGGATGGCTGTCCACTGGCGACGACTTCCTCATCCAGGCCGCTGTTCCCGACGCCGACGTACGATGGCTGACGGTCGGTAGTCGTGCCGAGGCGATCCTGGATTCCCAGCCCTATCGTCGCTGGCCTTGCACCGTGACGCGAATTTCTCCGGAACCCTTGACCGAATTTCCGCAACCTCTCCTCGGAGACCCAAGCCTCGTCGCCGTCCGAGACGAGCGAGGAAGGCCCCGTTTTGAACTTCCGCATTATCAAGTGGTGTTGCGACCGGATCCACCTCTCCGAGGCCTTGCCTGCAACGCCTCGGCCACGGTTCACTTCCAACTTCCCGGAAAAACTCTCTTCCAATCGCTGTCGGATAACGTCCGCCAAGGGCTGCGGCTCCCTCAGTAGATAGAATTTTTTGGTAAAATCCCGCAACCGATCGCGGAATGGAACGAGAACAGGTAGTGTCAGGGGCAGCGAACAACGCAACCGAGTTGACAAGAATCCAGTATCCAGTTTTTTGAAGGGGAATAAACCATGGCAGCGTACATCAAATTCGACGGCGTCGACGGCGAATGCTTGAAAAAGGGACACGAGAAGTGGAGCGAGCTGCAAAGCTTCTCCCAGTCGGTTCACAAGATCGGCTCGGGCGCGACCGGCGTGGCTCGCCGACGAGGAACTCCAGAGCTCGACGACCTCCAGTGCGTCAAGCTGATGGACAAATCGAGCCCGAAGCTTGCCGAATCGGTCTGCAACGGGAAGGTTTATCCCAAGGTGGAAATCACGGTCACTACCTCGACCACCGACGCGTCGGAAGAAATCTTCTACAAGTATGAACTCAAGAACGTCATGGTCACCGGTTACTCGGTCAGCGGCGGATCGCAGGATGTCCCGTCCGAACACTTCAGCCTGAACTTCGAAGAAATCAAGGTGACCTACACCGAAATGGACAAGGAAGGCAAGAAGAAGGGGAACGTCCAGTACGGCTGGAAAGTCGCGGAAGCGACCAAGGCCTAAACAACCAAGGCTTCCAACGCCAAAAGCAAAAAGGGCTGGCGAGTTGCCAGCCCTTTTTATTTCCATGCGCGTCGATGAATCGATCTATCTTGCTACCGTAGGTGCGACGGGTGCGGTCGGTGTGGGTGCCGGTGGGGTACGATTGCGACGATGAACATGCAACACGACTTGTTTGTTGTCACCCGCCTTGAGAACGACTTCTTCCTTTGCGAAGTATTCGGCTCCTGTCTTCGTTGTCACCAAACCCTCGATCGTGAACTTGTATGACTTGCCTGGGGTCAAACCTCGGACGATGTAGGGACGCAAGGTGCCCTTGGTCTCGGTTTCTTCGCCGTTGACTTTGACGACCGCTTTTTCATTGACGATCACGGTCAGGTTGATGACCTTGGCGGGATCGTCAATTTCATTGAGTAGTTCCTCCGGAGACAACTCCTCCGAGATGGGAACTCCCTCGTAGACGACGTCCCCCACTGGTCGATTGCCGCAGCACTGCGCCAAAACCATCGGGCCGCTGCAAGCGACGGCCGACAACGACATGAGGCCGCACCAAATAAGATTTTTCATTGAATTCTTCATCGAGAATCTCCGGTTACAAACGACATGTACGTTGCGATGCGCCGAATCGGGTATCGGCGACTCCTGCGGCGAAAGGCCAGCATAATTGGCAGCGTGCTGCTTGGACAGAATTTGCCGGTTGTAGAGTCCAGTCAATCGAACCAATCGCTACCGCAGTCGCGGTTCCTTGATGCCCGTATAGCGGTAAACACGAGGATCCCTCGTCGCCGACTCTTCGGCGAGTTTCTCGAGTTCCTCCTCCGATACAACGTAGAGATCGATTGCCTTCGCCGCATTTTGATCCGATAGAGTGAATGTGTGGATTTCCGTCCAGCGGTTCTCTTTGTCCGCACGATCGCGGTATTCGCGACTTGTCCATCCGGCATCCGGGCAGATCACCCATTGCGCCTTGTCTTGTGCGAGCCGCAGTTCCCTTTCGGCCCGAATGGTAGCTCCGGTTCTGGAAATCTTCCAACCGCGGATTTCACTGGGAGCGGCATCGCTGGCAACCGGATATCGAGTGGAGTCCGAGGTTCCAAAAATCGCGTTCACATCGGCGAAAGACCACCATAGATCCAGGTTGGCCCCCGAAAGTTCCCAAGTCTTTTCTCTGAGGTTCTCGATTCGAAATTCGAGGTTGGGATAGTGTTTGTCCTCGAATTCCAAGTCCGAGACGAGAAGGGTACTTGTCGTAGCTTTGGAGTCTTCGCTTGGCGGAATTCGAGTCAGCTTTCCAACGGCAAACTTTGGCCAAGGCAAGTACTCCGTTGGTTTTCTGTCTCGTTCCCTTCGCAGATCGATCTTGAGACGGAACGCATTCTTTTTGGATTCATTCCTTCGAAGATCCCATGTCATGACGTACTTCGAGGCTGCGTCATCATTTCCGATCTCGTTCTTTGAGTCGAGAGTCGCTTCGAATCGGTTATCTTCTCTCAACTCTTTGGATGTTTTGAATATCAACTCGCGTCCTCTGGCGTCGAATTCGACCTGCACATGTTGACCGCCGTAAGCTTCGAGTTCGAGGGGTTTCCTGGTCAATTCCTCGAGTTGATTTTTCACCACTTTCAATTGCATACGAGTGGGACGAAGCGTGATTGGCTCTGGTTCCAAAAACGAAAACGTCCGATCCTCTCCCTCCTGGGAGGCCAAGTCGTGCACCTTAATCTCCGGCAATGCAAAATCCGCTCGAATCCGTTTTTCGATTTCCAGGAAATCCTTATAGGGATCCGTGGGTGTCATCAATAAAGATTTCCCTTTCAGATCCTCGAGCTTGTAGACGAAGAGTTTTGCTTCCTTGTCGGCTTCGCTATCCGCTTGGCCGGCGGAATCTCTGACCTGATAGAAGTAAAGGCTTGCTCCGGCACTGAGCACTTGGTTGATGGCCTTTGTGCAATCGCCCGTTGGCCCTTTGTAACTAAACTTGGATTCGTTTCTCGAGGGATCCGGTAGTTCCTTGAGTAGGTATGAGTCCTTTCCCTTGATGGATTCGACCAGATTCTTGGCCGTGAAACTGGGCGACAGATAATTTCCACCATCGCTGAGTATGACCAATTCCCGCGTTCCTTCTGGTCGCTTGCTGAGTTGTCCGCAAGCGAAGTCGATCGCATCGTAGAGAGGCGTATTTAATCCTGGAGCGACGAACGGAGCGTCCAGTAATCTTTCCCAGCGTCGCGAAGTGCTTTCGTCCGCTTTGATCGAATCGAAATCGGTGTGCGCGACGTGGCTGTATTTTGGACCGTTGTCTCCCAGGACATATCCAAGATACTGATCGCCGATCTCGCTGGGCTGGAAGCCATACTTCTTGAGTTCGGGTTCGGTGGAGAAGATGCCCAGAGCAACCAAAGAGACATCGATATCTTGCCCTGCTCGCACGCTATTTCGAAAGATTTCAATCAGGCTTTTCACGGTCTGCTCGGCATTCTTCATCCGATTTCCATCGTTCATCGACCCCGAGCAATCCAGCAGGATCACAACCGATCGCTTTTCATTCTTGATCCTTGCGGTCAGCTGGGATCGCAAGTTGGATTGGACGTCGCTCGAAAACAGGATCTGATCCGACAAGGCCCGGGAACGAAGGTGGTGGCCTCGAAAGGCCATGGTCACATCGACATTTCCCGCGTTCAAGTCTTGATTCTTCGGGATGTCGAAGAGTCGGTTGGTCTCTTTGAGCAAGGTCGAGAGGGTCACATGATTCGGTGCGGTGTTGTCGGAAATCTTGATGGCAGGTTCGATACTCTCCCACAGGTTTTGATGGGAATCCTCAGGGCCTGGGATCCATGTGAATCGGATCTTGGATGCCCCTTCGATTTCTGCATTCAGCCAGCCGCTCATCGCCAACAATCGGTTGGAAACCCATTGGAAATGCTCATCGAGTTCTGCGGTCGCCTTGGCTTCAAAATTCCAGTTAGGCAAGACGCGTTTGAGCAATTCATCCGCTCCTGTGCTGTATTTGCGTGCGAATTCCTGGAAGCGGAAATCCCCTTCGATTTGGGCGATGTCGACTTCGGGGGAACCCCATCGGGCGAGCAATAAACGCTCTCGCTGCATGCGGCGATAGCGAAGCTCATTTTGTGCCGCGTAGGAGTCGAGTACCTTTCCGGCGCAAGAGTCATGGAGAATATCCGAGTGCGAAACCGAGTGCATTCCCAGCGCGCCTGCGATCCGCTGAACCCGTCTGGAGCTTTCATACAACTCTCGATAACTTTCAGGTGGATGTGTGAGGTTGATGCTCCAGGCATTGGAGCCGCGCAG
The DNA here is from genome assembly GCA_046342615.1 of Planctomycetota bacterium. Lineage (GTDB taxonomy): Bacteria > Planctomycetota > Planctomycetia > Pirellulales > Pirellulaceae > JBKCUI01. The sequence continues at coordinate 5,190 of JBKDPB010000204.1, forward strand.
GTCTCCTTCAAGAATCGTACGCCAGTATTTTCGACATTCGGCGTCGGCGTGGCGTGCGTTCATCTGTTCCAGGAATGTTTGCGCTACGGAGAATTTCTGATCTCCTTCCGATACTGATTTTCGCACGCTATCGTTGCCGACTTGCGTGGATCTGCTCTGCGTTAAGTCTTCCTTTTCAAATCGCTGGGCCAGTTTATCATGCGCCTTGACTCTCGAATCGCTGGTCAGGAACGGATAGCGGACGGCGACGCGCAGGTTGCGGATCGTCTCTGCATCCCCTTGCTCTTCGGACAACCATCCTTGAGCCATCGTCCTGATGAATTCCCGGGATTCCCGCAATTGCACTTTCACGTTTTCATTGACCGCCAGTTCGGATGGATCTTGCTTGAGATCGCCAAGAAGGTTCTCCATGCGTCGGAGTTCCACTGCAATATCCGCCAATCGTTTAGCCTGCGACTCGAGCTCTCGTGGCTGCGATTCGGGAAAGCGACTCAGGCGGACCAGGAACGCCATGGCGTGCGGAAGGAACGAAGAGGCATCGTCGCGGAATTCCATTCCAGCCGAAATCTTGTCCCGGTAATTCGAGGTGTTAACGAGCGAATCAGAAGATTGCACCAGGATACGCCTGCTTGTTTCAAAATCGTTCGCGACGAATAAGTCTACAGCTTTTAGGAATTCCCGATCGAGACCCTGAATGCGATCGGCCATCCACCAGCAAAGTTCGCGACGAGGCTCACACGCCAACCGCTGGATCTCCTGCCATCGCGTCATCAACGCATTCAATGTTTCCTCAGCGAGCTTTTTCTTGTTGTCATCCCGGTCTGTGTCGGGATCGATTTCAGCCGTCAAGATGCTGCGGAGTTGGTTTTCCAAGTACGCGAAATCCTTCCCTCCATCAGCCTGGTTCTGCATGTCCTCGATCCAGCTGACTTCGTACTTCTGCTTCGTCGGATGCAACTGATGGGTGAGAATGTCCTCCGCGGAAGCGACAATCTTGTCCCAAGTCGTAGGGTTGAATTCAACCATATCCTCCAGTAGAAGCAGGTGCGATTCCAAGGAAGCGAGGGCGAGCCGTTTGTCGGGTTCCAATCGCGAGGCTGCAAGTGCTTCATGGCGTTTCCATAAATCGTTCAACTCCTTGTAGCGGTCGCTGGGTTTAGTCCAGTTTGCGGCATCCGCGTTGGTGGTCTTAGGCCTAGCCGCAAAAAATCCTAGGAACCTCTCGTCCTTGATTTTCCTCCACGTGTCTTCGTCGACGATCCGCTTGGGTACCTGACGCGACTTTCGGTTCTGTGCCACCCATTCGTTGACATGCGCCTGTAAATGCAAGTCGAAGCCTTCCAGCGATAGATCCTTTTCTCCAAAGAGAGCCGTCAAGCCATCCAAGAAATTGGCACCAAATACCGTCATGCCACTCTTGGGCAGCGGCCAGTTTTCTTCCCCTTCACTGCATGGCAAGAAAAGAATCAGCTTGCGTTTTTCTGTCTCGTCCAGGCTATTGAACGCGTCCTGGAATGCATTTGCCGGGAAGCTCAGGTCGCCCAAATTGTGGATCGGTGCTGGGGGGCTCACATCGAGCCCGATCACAGCAAAGCAATGGTTCGGGATCCCTTTTGCGAGCCCCTTCAGAGCATCTGTCAGCCGTAGGCCCGCATTCGACGAATCCTCCGAGTTGCATACCGAGGGAAACGGTGTTTGATCCGAACTGCACACCAAGACGACTTGCTCGTTCAAACGCAGGGCGAAACATCGCAGATAGAAAGCGATGAACTTGTTGGAAGGTCCACCTCCCTGCAACAGAATCTCGTTCGAGGCCGCTGGCTTCAAATACGCTTTCAGTCCCGCATCGTCGTCCAGTTTTTTGAGCCATCCATCGGGAGCATCTCGCATGTACTCGAGAATATTGCCGGTTGTCGTCAATACTTTCGTGACGGAGTCCGAAGCTCCGCGCCCATCGAGATTCCCAAGCTCTCCCAGTTCGGAAGGTTGATTCCCCTTGGCGAGGATCATCAACAAAGGGATTCGAGTATCCTTCTGCTGGCTGATAAAGTAAATAAACACAAGGGTCGCGATCGCGACGGTCGGGGTCAGCAACCAAAGAAGAATCTTTCGCACCGACATCCGAGTGAAAGACGAGTCGGTGGCACTCTCATCGGTCCAAGATCGCTTTGGTTCGGAGGATGACATCGACGGAGCAACAGATCTACCCGCCCAGCTTTTCGGTTGGCTCGATTCATCGTTGCGAGGGATTACCGGAAGAGAGTTTGCTTTGGGTTTCTTCTTCTTCGGTGAATTGTCATCCCCCTTCCAATCCGACATGATGAACTCCAGGGCCGTGTGGATGCGTGCAACCTAACGCTCTAAATCGCAGGCGATATCTTACCACGCCGGAAAGTGAAAGGTAAGCATCTCCCTTTCGCCAACGAGAGTGCTGCCAACGAGAGTGCTTAGGAGAATACGCCACGAATGCAAAAAGCCGCTCCCTCTGAGTGCAGCGAGCGGCTTGGAGCGCTTGAAGATGCGACGCGTGCGAAGCGGTTCCGCTAGTTCATCAGCCCGACGCGAACCCATTCGCCTCGGCCGGTTTTGAGCGCCGGCGCTTCATTGAAGCCCACGCTGACGCGCTTGCCATCGACACGCTTGATCGTTCCGACCTGAATATTTCCGGCGGTGTCAACTAGAACCAGCTGTTGATCCGGCAATAGTTCGTAAACTTCCGGCATGACAATATCGAGACCGCGCCGCATCGTGCCGACGCTTGCGACTTCCGCCTCAACCAATTGGTCTGCGTTGGCGATCCCCGAGATGAAATCTCCGGCCTTGCTCTTTCGATGAGCCAGCCGAACCGGTTCGGTTCCATCGCCAAACGACTCCGTGGATGCAGCTGACTTCCTCACTGCAGCGGCGACTTGCAGCGGAGATTCCTCAACGGGCTTGATCTGCGTTACGTGCTTCGATTCGGTCAGCGAAAACGAGACCTTCGACACCGGGGATTTGTCCGTTGGCCTGGGCGATGGCGCGGCCGCAGATGGGGTCTCGATCTTGGGCATCGACTCGTTCGGGGTCTCGATCAAGGGTGCTTCGGAGGGGCCCGGAACCTCTTCGATTTCTGGTGGCGTTGGAATTTCCTCCGGCGCTTTTTCCGGTGGGCAGCCACAGCGCTTCAGTGCAGCCATCGCAGCCGCGCGGATCTCTTGGTCTGGCTCTTTTGGACATCCCTTGTCATCGATGCCGACCGCCATCTCTTCGAGCTTCTTGGCGATGTCCGCATTGCAGCAAGTGACTTCGCATCCATTGCCACACTTGGCACAAGCCGCCGCGTTCTTGGAGATAGCTTCGATCGCTGCTTTCTTGACATCAGGATCGCAGTCACCGAGCGCTTCTAGCAGAGCCTTTGCAACTTGGTCGTCTTTGTTGTAGCAACCACATCCTACTTCAGCCAAAAACTTGATCGCTTTCAGCTTCTGCTTCTTCATGTCTTGTTCTTGCTTGATCTTGGCGGCCGTTTTGACCACCTCCGGCTTCCCTTCAGCCAAGTTGGCTGGATCACCAATTCGCAAAACCGGTGGTTTCTTCTCCAGTCCTGGGAAGTTGCCGTTGCGATTGATGGTGGCGTCGCGCAAACGCGCAACCCCTCCGGTGACTCCAAGACGATCCCACACCGTCGGAACCGGGGTTGGGTTGGTAACGCAACCGGTCAGCGTGCCAATCAGACAAAGGAAGACAAGGCGCTTGGGCTTCCTCGAATCGAATGAGCGATCCATCGCTTAATTCCTGTGAAATAGGAGTACCCGGGCCCTTGGCGCGACGCGGTGCTCGGAGCTTCGTGCTCTCTCTCCTCAGATATCGTCAGGTTATAAAGGAATCTATTCCTAGATACGCCAAGCTCGTCACATTTTGCCCAGTTTGCCAACTGCGGAGGCGCTAAGGCGATTCCTTGGTGGGGGCCGGCTTCCAATCGAGGTCGAGCGACTCGTGCGACTCCTGATAATTGCCCGCTTTATCGACGATTAGGGCATTGATGCGGATGCGTCCCTCGGGCAAATCCTCGTTGAGCGATTCAAGGTCGGAGGCCTTGATATCAAAAATGAACGCTTTCGTACCGTCGCTGCTAGGCTTACCCTTGGTTTTGAGCTTCCATCGCGATCCGAAATCGTACTTGTTTCGATCTGGTCCGCGGCGTTGATCGGGTCCTCGGATCGCCAGGTAGCCTTCGGCAATTCCCGATCCTCCTTGATCGGGTTCCCCATCATTCCATTCCAGTCGCAACTGAAAGTCGCGATCTCCTTGCAGTTGGCCATCCCCCTTCAAGATTCCCTCTCTCGGCTTTTCCCGATCGAAGATGAGTTTTGCGGACCATGATGATTCCTCGTCGCAGTCTTTCGAGGTACAAAGCGTGAACCGGTACTCTGTCGATGTGGAATCATCGAGATTGGAATCGATTCGGGCTTCGGCTTCACCGATTCCGGGGATGAAAGAAATCCTTGAGCCTTCCCATTTCAATTGCTCGGGGATGATCGAGCGATCCGGGAACGATCCGCGCTCCGGATCATTCGAGCGTGGGTCAAGGGACCAATGAATCTTGCCATCGATGGCATCGATACCGTCGACGGCGCGCACCATCAAACCTTGGATCTTGTTTTGCGTTGGGGGTTGTTCTTGTTTCCCTTTGTTGTCCCAATTTGTCCAGTGCCACGTCGGAAAAACGATTCGTTCGTCGAGGTAGTCCGTTGGTTCTATGGGGCTATGATCCTTGACGATCGCTTTCATCGCAGGTTTTGAGATTTTCTGAGCGGGGATTTTTTCAAGAAGATCAGGTTGCTTGGGTGCGCCGGATTCGTCGAGGTCGCATTTGAGGCGGTAAGCGACCGCTCGAGGGTAGTTTCCAAGATCGCATTCGAAGAGAAGTTCATTCTTGCCGGGGAGCAAGACCGGACGTTTCGGAATCTCTCCTGAAACGGATGGAATGATGGAACGCCGCGGAATAGAGGTTTGGTAGGTTTCCTCCCATTGCGATTTGTTCGATCGCTTCCACCGGACAGCCATCGGTATTCGATCCGCATCGGTGACGCTCGACCAAAATGGCTCCTTGAACTGCAATGGCAAATCAAATGCTTGTTTTGCTGTTGCATCGCTTCGTTTATTGTCCGCTTCCACATACAGGCCCGGATTGCCTGGATTGAGCAAGCAACGGAACGACCAAGCGCGCAGGACTTTCGATTCTTTGTTCGTTCCCGGGAGCGGTGCCTCGGTCGATTCAGCGGGAGGTTCTAGTTCCTCGACTCGAAAAACGAGAGTACGCGCCGGGGGCGAACCCGGACTTGGGTTCGCGGTAGGTTCGAATTCGATAGGTACAGAGGCCGATGTCTTCCAGTCAACAGGTTTCGAGCGTGCGATTTCGAGACCCTCGGACTGTCCATCGGTAACGATCACGCGCGCGCGGCGGCGTTTGTCAATTTTGTTCCGCAGATCGACATCGAGTTGGACCGTCGAGCCCTCGATCGCGGGGAAGGAAAAGTCAAGCTTGCCGTCGCGCGTGGGGTAGACAGGATCGCGATCCCCAACGGGGCGAAGGATCATATCGAGCCGTTCCGCATTGACGAGAATCGGCACTGCATCTTTCGCCAAAACATGGCCCTGATCGTCGAGCCATTCAAAAACCAATCGATCGTGGACGTGGCCAAGGTCGGTACTGTCGGAATCGCCCGGAAGTAGGACCGCGAGAGATGCGGATGAAGAGAACGGCCGCAGATCGCCCTGTTTCCAATCCTTGTTATCCTCACCTCGGAGTTTGAAGCCAGAGGGTTTCGCAGGGACAAATTTCGCGGAGTCACGTTCCAACCGCCACCTGAGCTTCACGTTTTGAATTGGTTTGTCAGGATCTACATAGCGAGGGGAAATACGGAACTGTTTTTCCTTGCGCTCTTTGGAGACGTTGGAATCGAGGTCGATCCATTTTCCTTCCCCATCTCTGGGGGTTACCTCCAAACGTTCCTGGTTAGCATTGCCAGGATAGAAAAGGGCGAAGTCGGTCCGCGTCGCGGTCGCATTCGGGATTGCCATCTTCGAGGGATCCGCAGGGAAATCAAGAAGTGCCAATTGATGCCATCGGTGCAACGGGTTCGCGCTGGAAACGTTTTGGTAGAGATTGCCGTATTGCCGACCCCATCGGGTATAAGCGCCGGGCGACGACTCCAGATTTGGCAAGTCGCCGCAGACGAACGCACGCATTGCATCGTTGAATAGAAGAAATCGGTCTTCGATTTCCGAAGGAGAATTCCTGGTCTCGTTGGCCCAATCCCGATTCGGTCCATCTCGCTCGAGCGTCTTGGAAGCGTTCGTGGTTCGATGGAACAAGTCAACTAATTTTCGGCGTTGCGGAGATTCCACGAGCGGGCATTGCAACAGGACCAGGAGTTGCTCTTCCTTCAGCCAGGACCATTTTTCTGGTTTTGACTTTGCGAGTTGATCGATCGAACGACGCAGGTTTTCTCTCAGTGGATTCCTTGCTTCTCCCAACGAGTTGTTGGATGGTTGGATCGATGCAAGCCAATTGGAATTATTGTTCAAACACTGCAGGTTCCTGAGGTTCAGTTCCTCTCGTCTTTTCTCCAAGGCTTTCGCCGCTTCGAGGAATTCCTTTTTCAAGAATGGGCTTATGCGATCGGAGTTCGGACCTCCCGATTTAGGGTGCGGAAAGGTGAGGACGAGATCGCGCCAGGCAACCCATTCGGCGACAAATGCCATGTAGTCTCGAAGCGGCTTGCGAACTTGTGACCATTGTTTTTTTTCCTCTTGGGTCAGGGGCGTCGTTTCGGCGGCCTTCCAAGTGTCGAGGATTAGCTTCTTGCCAGGTTCTTTGCTCAGTTTTTCCATTTGCGACCTCAAATCGTTTCGCAAATCCGAGATCGCATCTTTTTCCGAATCGACGGGAGGGCTCGTTGCATCGTTGAACGCCTCGATCGCCAGCGCGCAACGCCATCGAAGCGGGTCGATTTCAAGCGGCCTCACATCCCGCTCCGCTTCATCGCCGCGAAGTTGGTCGACCTCGTCCCAGGTAGAGGGAGTGGCTTTTTCACCTGCGATGTTGACCCCGCTCTGCGAGGCATCCACTTGGTTGGACTCGGGTTCGGAACCGCCAGCTTCTTTTCCAATTCCGTCTTCTTTACCTGGATTCGTGGGTTCAAACCAAGACTTGTTGGTGGGATCTCGCCATGCGATGCGGATATCGGTCGCCGGTCCTGCGTTATCCTTGGCGGAAATGAGGATCGGAGTTTGAAGGCCCTGGGAATGCTCGCCGCAATAGTTGCAAACGCTCCTGTAAAACTCGCGAAGAGAGAAGTCTCTCGGTTTGTCTGGTTGTTGCTTTGCCAGCTTGAGAGCTTCAAGGACCCCGGCCTGGAATAAGGTTGATCCGTTTCGGTCGCGAAAACTGCGTTGGCCATCTGCGGTCGCGCACAAGAGCCAAAGATCTCGGCCTTGAAGGTCGTCCCGAGCCTCCTCGCAATGCTTCTGGAGAGCTTCGACGATCGGATTCACGATGTAGCCCAGGCGGGGGTAATAATGCAGATCGCAGACATCGGCCAGTACGACGGTATTCTTGTAACCGCGAGCGAGAGCATCCTTGAGGAAGTTCCTCATCGAGTAATGCGTTAGCTCGGATTCTCCGATGAGGAGGCTGCAATCCCCGTTGGAGTCGATCGCAGCATGGCATCGCAAGACCAGGAGCAGAGTATCCTGGTTCTTGTGTTCCCCACTTGGGGTGGGAATGTTTTTGAGAAGCTCTTTGACGGTTTCTGCGTTGTTGGGGCCTGTTTTGTCGCTCATTCCACCACTGGGAAAGGCGCTGGACCATGCGGGCTTCAAGTTTGGGTAACTATCGCCGTAGAGGGTGATCTCGATCACCGCAAACTGAGTTCTTGGAGAGGGGGTTGAGAAAGCAAACAACCAGATGAACAGACCGATCGCGACGGCGAGTCCCAGACCGAGAACAAGCAAAGCACCCCATCGGGGCGGAGGTTCCGGGGCATCGCCGATCCATGAAGGACGGGAGGTATCTCGACTAGCCATCGCGTGGGTCTCGAGCGGAATGAGAAGGAACGGGACTTTTCCGTTTCGACCTGGAAATCAGAAAAACCGGGCCTGCATTGTATCCTACAGGACCAAGATTATCATTACGCGAATCTCGGCACGCAACATTTATCCATACGGTCGCTCCCCTGGGAGGAACGCTCCATGCACAACTCTCCGGTCCTCTGGTCTGAAGGGATGTTCCTGCGACCTCATCATTTCCAAGCAGCAGACCGTTACTGGGGCGAGTTGCTCTCCACCGTCAATCGCTTTGACCATCCATGCGGCTATGGAATCTCGCGATTGACGGTCAACACCGAGTCCCTTCAGAACAATGTCCTCGACTTGGTCGGCCTGTCCGCTCGGATGAAGGACGGGACTTTGCTCGAGTGCGACGCGACCCACGTGGATTCAGTCGACCTGAACAACAGGCTCGCCAGTTCGGCTGTTCCGGGTTCCGTCAAAGTCTTCCTGGCGATACCCCAGGATGCTGAGGGTCAAGGGAATACGGCGAGTACACCAACCGCCGTCAAACGCTACCTGAGCTTCGATCGAGAGTTGCCGGATGAAATCAAGGGGGACAATCGACAGAGCGTCCCTTCCCGCCGACTCAATTATCGCATCATGCTCTCCACCGAAGACTGCAATGGTTTCCATTTGCTCCCCTTGGTTCAGCTGCTCCCTGCTGGGGGCGGCACCGGTAAATTACGCATCGACTCGGATTACTTTCCGCCGATGCTGGAGGTCGCGTCCTGGCTCGAACTCAAGGGACTTCTGGGCGATCTGCGAAGCTTCCTATTCGCCCGCATCAAAACGATCGGCGAAATCATGAAGCATCGGGGGATATCGCTCGGTAGCACGGTCGAAGGGGATGCGCAGAAGCTTTGGCTGATGCAATGCATGAATCAAGCTGCTGCGGAACTCGAATGCATTGCACAGGCTCCTGGGGTCCATCCGTTGGTCGCGTACACATGCCTGTGCAGCATCGTCGGGCGGCTTTCGATTTTCGGGCCTGATATGACTTTCCAGGGAGTGCCCGCTTTCGACCACGACAACCTCTCCCCGATTTTTCGTAAAGTCTGCGAGATGATTCGAGCCCTGATCAATAACGTCAAGGACGACGAGGTGATTCAGCGGATGTTCCAAGGAGCCGGCCGTGGCATGAGCGTTACGCTCCAGCCCGAGTGGCTAGGGCCGGAATGGGAATGGTTCTTCGGCGTCAAACCCATCAACTTTGACCGAGAGAAGGTATCCGCGGTGCTTGATCCAGAAAAAGGGGGGCTTGCTTTGGTCCTCGGCTCGGCGGAGTTGGTGGAATCGTACTTCACTGCAAAGCGGGGAGGATTGACCTTGGCCAAGGTGCGGGAAGTCCCTCGCGCTCTGGTAGGCAGAGGCAATTGGGTCTTTTTGAAAATCAAGACGGATACCGATGCTTGGAAACGCGTCACCGTCGACTTCAGCGTCGCCATGCGGATCAAGGAAGAGCAGATCGCCAATTTGAGCGACCTCAAGGGGAATACTCGATTGGTCGCTAACCTCTTCGGCCAGACGCTCGCTATGGAGTTCGCCGTCTTCGCTTTCCGAGCGCGCTCTTCGACATGAAATCCGAGGAACTCAAGTGACACCCCAATTCGCAAAAGTCATCGACCCCATCTTCGAAGCCGCTCTTCGCTTCGAATCAAAGATCGAGAATTCTCAACTCGATTCCTCGTTCAACACCGCCGACGAAAGAGCGACATTGATCCGCAAAATCGATTCGGCCGAAAACGAGTTGGGAAGATCCAAAGCATGGGAACTCGCCAAGTATGCGATCTGCG